>NZ_JAATEP010000006.1:0-299372 GCF_012034275.1 Nonomuraea composti
TGCCCTGGTCCTCGCCCAGCATCAGCTCGGCCACCTGGTGGTCGTCGTGCGTGACGGGGAAGCGCACCCGGACCGGGCAGGCGGGGGAGACGATGCGGGAGCCGTCGGCGGCGATGTACTGGGCGCGCACCTGGTACTCGCCGGGGAGCTGGAAGTAGTGGCCGTCACGGCCGTGCCCGATGTACGCGCTGCGGTACATGGCCGGATTGCCCTCGTCGAGGCGGATCTCGGGTGAGGTGTCCACGCAGTGCCGCATCATCGGCCGGTAGAGCACGGTCCTGCCGCTCGGCTGGGTGATCGAGACCTGGGTGAACTCCGTGTCGGGGTGCAGGTGGCCGTGCGTGGTGCGCGGCTCGCCCGCGTACGACAGCTTCAGCTCCACGACGACGGGCTCGCCCAGCTCGTACGCGTCCTTGGCGCGCAGCTCCAGCCGCAGCCCCGAATGGTCCTCGACCGGCTGCTCGAAGGGGGCGACGTCGGCGGCGCCGGTGCCGAAGGCGTTGGCGCCCATGGCGACGTCGCGGTAGAAGCCGTGGCGCAGGTGCACCAGCTCGGCGTCCGTGAACTGGAAGGGGAAGGCGGACCAGTAGCCCTGCTCGCCGCCGGGGCGGTAGTTCTGCACATAGTTCATCCAGGACAGGTCGCCGAAGCCGCCGTCGGGGCCGAGCGGCTGCGGCGGGGTGGCCAGGTTCTTCTGCCAGGAGTGGAGCAGGTTGAAGGCGTGGCCGAGCTCGTGCACGTACGTCCGTAACTGCGCCCGCTGCGCCTGCGGCGTGTCACCCTTGATCGCGTCGTAGAACACCGCGGACCCCTGCCGCTGGTGGGCGTCGTTGTAGTCGAACATGATGCCCCGGTAGCCGCCCACGTGCTTGCTGGCCACCAGCAGCCACACCCGCCAGGCCACCGCGTCCTCGAACGCGCTGAAGTGCCGCGTCATGGCGTGGTGCAGCTCGGCGTCGTCCCACGCCAGGTCCGCGCCGGACCCCTCCACGGGGATGACGCCCGGCTCGGCCAGGGTCAGCTCGATGCCGGCCTCCGCGTACGCGGACACGACGCTCAGCTCCCTGGCGGGCGAGCCGGTCGGCCCGGGCAGCGAGCCCGTCCGGTAGGACACGAACGGCACCGCCCCGACCACGGAGTCCTGCTCCAGCAGCACGCTGCGGAAGTACGGCGAGACGAACGACACCTCGTAGGTGCGCCCCGCGACGGCCGCCGTGCCCGCCTGCCCATCGAGGTCGACGCGCACGTCAGGCACCGGCGTGGCGAACGTGAACTCCCCGCGCCCCTGGATCCGCCCCTCCCGAACGTCGGGAGCGCTGACCACGAACGAGCCGACGTAGGACGTGGTCGCCCCCGCGACGGTGAACAGGTCGCCGCTGACCCGCCCCATCGGCCTGGCCCCGTCGACGTCGACGCGCAGCGCCAGCCTGGAGTCGCCGTCCTGTCCCTGGTACAACCCGCTGATCATGGCAGCTCCCTGGGGGATCGCTGGGGGTTACACCGGGGAGACTTCTCCGGCGGGCAGGCCCTGTCAACGACTCCCGCGAACTTCGAGCGCCCCCAGCAGCTCCTCCGACGCCCTGGTGATCGCCTCGACGGCCCGGTCGAACGCCTCGGCATTGTGTGCGGCCGGCGCGCGGAAGCCGGAGATCTTCCTGACGTACTGCAGGGCCGCGGCCCGCACGTCCTCCTCGGTCACGCTCTCGGTGTACGGCGGGCGCAGGGTCTTGATGCTTCTACACATGGCCCTAACCGTAATATCCGATGCGCTGGCTTATCTCCCGCGCGCCCGCCACCAGCGCCGCGCCCACCTCCGCCAGCCGGTCGGGCGTCAGCCGGTAGGAGGGCCCGGAGGCGCTGACGGCGGCCACCACCGACCCGTCGGCGCCCCTGATCGGCGCCGCCACCGCGTTCAGCCCCACCTCCAGCTCCTCGACCGTGGCGGCCCAGCCGCGCTCCCTGATCTCGTCGAGGCGCAGCTCGTGCGGCGTGGTGATGGTGTGCGGCGTGTAACGCTCCAGCTCGGGGCCGAGCCGCAGCACGCCGAACGCCAGCAGCACCTTGCCGCTGGAGGTGGCGTGGGCGGGCGTGCGCTGCCCGACCCAGTTGTGCCCGCTGATCGCGGCCGGGCCGCGCACCTGGCTGACGTTGACCGCGTCGCCGCCGCGGCCCACCGCGATGTTGACGGTCTCGCCGATCTCCTCCGCCAGCCGCAGGCACACGGGACGGCTCTCGCGCGACAGGTCGAGCTGCGCGGTGGCGGCCCCGGCCAGCCGGACGACGCCGAACCCGAGCCGGTAGCGCCCGCGGTCGCCGCTCTGCTCCACCAGCCCGCCCTGCTCCAGGGCCGCCAGCAGCCGGAACGCCGTGGACTTGTGCACGGCGAGTTCGGCGGCCAGGTCCGTCACCCGGGTGGCGCCGTCGCGGGCCAGGATCTCCAGGATCGCGATGGCCCGATCGACGGACTGAACCGACGCGCTGTTGCTCATAGCGCAACAGGATACTCAGGAGCAGGGACAGAACCGGGCCTCCGGATAGCCCGGTGCCGGCCCGTCCAGGACGGGCCGCCGTTGCGCCTTGAGGTGCAGGTCGAGGAAGGCCGCCACGTAGGTACGGGTCAGCTCCGCGGCACGCTGGGCGGGCAGGATGCCGGAGGCCGACCGGATGCCGAGGGCGTCCGACAGCAGCGGCGTGTCGGTGAAGGACTGGTGCTCCGCGCCCGACAGCACGATCCAGCGCTTCCAGCCGGTGAGCAGCTTCCAGTCGCGCTCCCACGTGGGGGAGGTGACGTGCTCCGCCGACCCCAGGAACAGGAACGGCCGGGAGAACCCGCCCGGCGGGATGCGGGCGTAGGCGGTGCCGTCCATGTCGATCCCGGCCCGCACCCGGGAGTCCTCGATCATGGTCGCCATGGTGCTGGACCCGCCGATCGACTGCCCGGCCATCGCGATGCGGGATCGGTCGATCCGGCCGGATCCATCCCATTTCGACGGCAGCTCGTCGAGCACGAACGAGACGTCGGCCGCCCGGCTGCGCACCAGCCCCGCGCCGAAGCCGGGATCGGAGTTGCTGTCGCAGGCCAGGCACTCGGCGATGGTGCCGTCTTCCAGGGTCGTGGCGTAGCTCTCGTACGGGTGGTCGATCCCGGCGACGACGTACCCCCGGCTGGCCAGGTCCTCGGCCAGTGAGGTCAGCGTGCTGACCGGCTTGGTGAACCCGGGCGAGAGCACCACCAGGGGAAGCTTCCGCCCGCTGGGCTCGGCGTCGGCGACGGCGTTCGTCCGCGTCCTGCTCAGCGTGTCGTACGGCGCGCTCGCGATCCTGCTGCCTCTCATGAGCAGCTCGGACTCCTCGGCCGTCATGTACGGCGCCGGCGGCCCGTCCCGCTGCTCGGTCGGGTACCAGAGGGTCACCGTCAGCTCTCTGGCTTTGGCGTCGAGGTTCCAGGGGTCGGGGCGGGAGGTGTCCTTGAGGTGCAGGACGGTGGTGCCGACCCGGTGGGGGCCGGTGGGCGCGGGCAGGACGGCGGGCCCGGCCGGCGTGGCGGACCCGGCGGCCCTGGGCGCGGTGGGTGCGGTGCAGGCGGTCGCGGCGAGCAGGGCCACGACGGCCACGATCTGTCTCATGAGGGGTCCGTTCACTCGTGGGCCAGGGCCGGGTCCCGCCCGGCGGCCGCGTCGGCCGGGGTCAGCGGCGCGTACCGGTCGGGCGGCACGCCGATCCCGTCGATCACCTCGCCGCCCGCTCCGAGGTGGTAGCGGGCGGGCAGGCTCAGCACGGTGTTGTCACCCAGCAGGTACGACTCCGCGGGCCCGGAGACCACCCCCGCGGTCCTGCCGCCGACCAGCGTGCCGAGCCGCAGGTCCTTGACGGCGGCGCCGAAGTGCTCGCACGCCGACGCGCACCCCCGGTCGACGAGCACCGTCAGCGGCAGGTTCACCAACTGCACGGTGTCGTCGGTGCGCAGGGCCTCGCAGCGGTCGTCCCCCGCGCACAGATACCCGGTGACCTTCCCGTGGGCGAACGCGCTCAGCAGCCGGGTCGCCTCGGTGAGGCTGCCGCCGCCGTTGCCGCGCAGGTCCAGCACGACCCCGGCGAGCGTCCGCGCCTTGCGGAGCCTGGCGATCGCCCGCAGGATCCGCTCCGCCGAGTCGCCGGCGAACCACGTCAGCCGCACGTAGGCGCGGTCGCCGTTCAGCAGCTTCGACCGCACGACCTGGAGGTCGGCCAGCTCCTGCCGGTAGAGGCCGGGTCGGAGCGTCACGGTCCAGCGGCGGCCGGTGCTCCGCCGCAGCAGCCGCAGCCGCACCGGGCGTGCCTCCGGGTACCGGGGCCGCAGGGCGGCGATCGCGGGGGCGACAGCCGTCCCGTCGACGAAGGGTGCCGAGCCGTTGACCGACTCGATGACGTCGCCGGGCCGCACCCCGGCGGCCCGCGCCGCGCCGCCCCGCACGGCGGTGACGAACACCGGCGGCAGGGCGCGGCTCGGCGAGCTGCCGGCATTGGTCTCCAGGCCCAGGCCGTAGCCGTCGCCGTCGTAGGCGTCGGGGTGCTGCCGGACGCCGTGCGCCCACGTGGCGTCGCCGAGCGCGGCCACCATCGCTTCGAGGGTGACCACGGCCAGTCCGTCGCGCCGGCCGGCGAGCTTGCGGTAGACGCTCTCGAACTTGGCCCAGTCGGCCTTCCTGTCCCCGGTCAGCGCCGGCATGACGGCGTCCGGCAGGTCGCGTCCCTCGCGGCCGAGCTCCCGCGTCAGAGCGGCGAACCCGGCCGTCAGCAGCACCCGGGCGTCCATGGTGGCGCCGCGGTGGTGGTGGGCGAGGACGCAGAAGTACGCCTGCTCCACGACGTCGATCGTGGTGGGCGTCTCCGCCCGGGGGGCTCCCTGGGGCGGCGCGCACACCGCGGGCCCCGCCGTGCCCGCCTGCTCGCGCGGCGGGGCCGGAGCCGTGCAAGCCGCCAGGAGGAAGGCGGCGAGCCCGGCGGCCGCGATCCTGGCGCCGGTCATGCCCAGCCTCGCATGATCCGCCGGAAGCACCAGCCCGCCAGGGCCAGGCTGAGCAGGGCGTAGATCCCGGTCTCGCTCCACTGCAACGGCCAGAAGCGCTCCAGGGGCTGGTAGGTCGCCCGCTGCCGGTAGCCGAGCCGGCTGATCTCGGCCAGGCACGCGTCGGTGCTCATGCGTCCCATGGACGGCGCGCAGGGGCCCGACGTCGTGGAGACCGGGACGAACCGCTCGACCGTGGACGACGGCCCGCCGCCCCCGCCGCCGGAGGTCGTCCGCCCGGCGGGGTCGAGAAGCTCGCTGGACAGGACCCACGCGCCCGCGTGCCCGGGCACGGCAGACGTGCTGAGGAAGAGCTGCACGGGCCCGCCGCCCGGCCCGGACACGTGGACGCTGTCCACGTTCGCCGGGCCGAGCTCGAAGGCCGCGCTCACCGGCGGCATCAGGTGGGGCCGGACCAGGAACGGCACGGCGAGCTGGAACGCGGCGAAGACGGCCAGCGTGAGCGCCATGGCGGGCAGGGTGCGCCGCACTAGCATGCCCGTGGTCACGCCGAGGACGAAGGCGAAGGCCGCGTACCCTATCGGGGCGATGCCCCGCGCCCCGAACACCAGAGGGGACATCTGGGCCAGCTCCGGCACCGCCGACCTGTCCAGCGGGCCGGACCACCAGGTCACCGCGAGACCGCACGCGCCGGCGGCGGCCATGGCGGCCAGGCCGGCGAGCCCCAGCTTGACCGCCAGCCACCGGGTCCTGGTGACGCTCTGGTTCCACACCAGCAGGTGGGTGCCCGACTCCAGCTCGCGGGCGATCAGCGGCGCCCCCCAGAAGAGCCCCACCAGCGCCGGCAGGAGCAGCACGACGAGGGTGAGGGCCAGGAACGGGAGCTGGTGCTCGTCGAAGAAGCGGTCGAAGAAGTCGTCGCACGTCCCGGCCGGGGCGCAGCCGGCGATCCCCGCGGAGTAGCGGGACGCCAGCTCCGGGCCGGTCAGGGCCAGCACGGCGATGAGGACGAGGAGGGCGGCGGCCGTCGTCAGCGCCGTGCCACGCAGTTGCCGCCAGGTCAGCCAGATCATGGCCGGGCCTCCAGGTAGGTCAGGACGAGGTCTTCCAGGCTGAGCCGCCCGCCGGGCCGCCGGTGGGCGGCCAGCAGCTCCTCGGTACGCCCCGCGAGCCGCACCCGGGAGCCGGCGAGCACGATCAGGTAGTCGCAGACCTTCTCCAGGTCGGAGACCACGTGCGAGGAGAGCACGACGCTCAGCTCGTGCTCGGCGGCGGCCTCCGCCAGCCCGCGCGCGAAGTCGCGGCGGGCCAGCGGGTCGAGCGCGGCCACCGGCTCGTCCAGGATCAGCAGGTCGGGCCGCTTGGCCAGGCCGAGGGTGAGGGCGAGCTGGGCGCGCTGGCCGCCCGACAGCCGGCCCGCGCGGCGGCCGGGGTCGAGCCCGAGGCGGGCGACGCGCTCGCGGGCCAGGCCGTCGTCCCAGCGGGGGTTGAGCCGGGCGCCGAGCCGCAGGTGCTCGGACACGGTGAGGCCCGCGTACAGGGGCGTCTCCTGCGCCACGAACCCGACCCTGGCGAGCTGCGCGGGCGTGCTCACTGGCCGGCCGCCGAGCACGGTGACATCGCCCGCGGTCGGCTGGAGCTGGCCGGCGGCGAGCTTCAGCAGCGTGGTCTTGCCGGCCCCGTTGGGGCCCACCAGCCCCACGACGTGGCCGGCGGGGACGTCGACGGTGCACTCGCGCAGCGCCCAGCGCCGGCCGTACCTTTTGCCCAGGGCCTGGGCCCGCAAGACAGTGGTCACTCCGTGTCCTCCTGACGGAAAAGGGGTGGTCGGTGCAAGGAACCTAGGCACCAACCCCTCCGGCGCGCGTCGGCCGTCGAAGCGAGATCGGGTACGGCGCGAGAACGACGGGCCGCCGGGTCATCCCTGCGATGTACGCCCCCAGACCGTCACGTCCTCGCCATCACGGCCGATGCGCGACGATCGGGGCGGGCGTGACAATGAGCCGGTGGAGACCAGGGAACGACGGCCGTGGCGGCGGCGGGTGCTCGACCTGTACCGCCGGCTGAACGAGGACCACTCGCCGCCGGAGCGGCCGTCCCGCGTGGCGCTCGCCGCCGACGTGGTGGTCGCCGTCGTCCTCACGGTCGTCGCGGTGACCCTGTCGGCGCGGCTCTCCCTGCCCGGGCCGGTCCAGCCGGTCCCGCGCTTCCCGCCCCTTCCGCCCCTCCCGCCCGTTGCGTCCCGGGAGCCGTCCGCGTTCCTCGTGGCGCTGACGACGCTGCCGCTGGCGGTGCGGCGCCTGTACCCGCTGACCGCGTTCTGGGTGGTGCTGGTGGCGGCGCGGGCCACCCACGAGGCGGCGACCTGGGTGTCCGTGCTGGCCTGCGCGATCGCCGCGTACACGGCCGTCGTCCACAGCCGCAACCGGCTCCTGGTGACGGCCGGTCTCGTGCTCGGGGCCGGGCTGGCCGGCGCCGGGTTCGGGGACGTGGCGCCCACGCTGCCGGGCTGGGTGCTGCCGATCCTCGTCCTGCTGGGCGTCGCGGTGGCCGGCGGCCTCGTCCGCTCCTGGCGGCGGCGGCTGGCCGCCGGCCGGCGGCGCCTGGCCGAGCTGCGGCAGGAGCAGGAGGACGCCATGCGCAGGGCGGTCGCGGAGGAGCGCTCCCGCATCGCCGCCGAGCTGCACGACGTGGTGACCCACAATGTGAGCGTGATGGTGATCCAGGCGGGCGCGGCCCGCAAGGTGATGGACGCGGAGCCGGAGCAGTCGAAACAGGCCCTGCTCGCGATCGAGTCCGGCGGCCGGGCCGCGATGGCCGAGCTGCGCCACGTCATGGGCCTGCTCGCCGGTCCTGGCGGCGAGCGCATCGACGGCCCGTCCGACGGGCTCGAACCGCAGCCGGGGCTCGACCGGCTCGACGCCCTGGTGGAGCGGGTCCGCGCCGCCGGCGTGCCGGTACGCGTCACGGTGCCGTCTCTCGGGCCGCTGCCGCCCGGGATCGACCTGGCCGCCTACCGCGTCGTCCAGGAAGCCCTCACCAACACGATCAAGCATGCCGCGGGGGCCGCCGCGTCCGTGACGATCGGCCGCGACGGCGACGCGCTGGAGATCGAGGTGACCGACACCGGCGGCGTCCCCGCCGCCGGGCCCCGAGCGGGCGGCGGCCGGGGGCTGATGGGGCTGCGCGAGCGCCTGGCCGTCTACGGCGGGACGCTGGAGGCCGGGCCGACGGCCGACGGCGGGTTCAGGGTCAGGGCCCGCATCCCGGGGAGCGGCGCATGAGCGAGCGGTTGCGCGCCGTCCTCGCCGACGACCAGGCGCTGGTCCGCACGGGGTTCCGGATGATCCTCACCGCCGACGGCATCGACGTCGTGGCCGAGGCCGCCGACGGGGAGGAGGCCGTCGCCGCGGTCCGGCGTACGAGGCCGGACGTCGTCCTCATGGACATCCGCATGCCGCACATGGACGGCCTCGAAGCCACCCGGCGGATCCTGGGGAGCGGCGCCGAGGACACCCGCGTGCTGATCCTGACCACCTACGACCTCGACCACTACGTGTACGCGGCGCTCGCCGCGGGCGCCAGCGGCTTCCTGCTGAAGGACGTCACCCCCGAGCACCTGGTGGCCGCGGTGCGCCTGGTGCGCTCCGGCGACGCGCTGCTCGCCCCCACCATCACCCGCCGCCTGGTGGAGCGGTTCGCCCGCCGCGACGACGCACGGCCCGCCCTGCACCGCGACCTGGCCGAGCTGACGCCGCGCGAGCTGGACGTGCTGCGCCTGCTCGCCACCGGCCTGAGCAACGCCGAGCTGGCCGAGCGGCTGTCGCTCAGCGTGGCCACGGTGAAGACGCACGTCGCCCGCATCCTGGCCAAGCTGGGCCTGCGCGACCGGGTGCAGGCCGTGGTGGTCGCCTACGAGACCGGCCTGGTCTCGCCGGGCGGCCCCGACTGAGGCGGGCCGTACGTCAGCCCGGCCCCAGCTCGCCGCCGAAGTCGAGCGCGATCTTGCGCATGCGCTCGGCCAGGTCGTCGCGGTCGAGCGCGTCGATGCGCTCGGCCGGACCCGACACCGACATCGCGGCCACCACCCGCTCGCCGTCCCACACGGGCACGGCCAGGCAGTGCACGCCCAGCTCCTCCTCGCCCAGGTCCATCGCGTAGCCGCGGCTCTTGACCGCGCCCAGCTCGGCCAGCATGTCGTGGACGTCGGTGATCGTGTTGGGGGTGCGGCGCGGCATGCCGGTGCGCTCGAACACCGCCACCGCCTCGGCCGCCGGCCGCCCGGCCAGCAGCACCTTGCCCACCGCCGTGCTGTGCGGCAGCACCCGCCGCCCCACCTCGGCGAACATCCGCAGCCTGCGCGGCGACGGCACCTGCGCCACGTAGACGACGAAGTCGCCTTCGAGCACCGCCAGGTTCGCCGTCTCGCCGGACAGCTCGACCATCCTGGTCAGGTACGGCTGCGCCCATGTGCCGACCATGCTCTCCGCGATGCCGCCCAGCCGTACCAGGCCGCCGCCCAGGGCGTAGCGGCGGTCGGATTCCTGGCGTACGTACCCGCGGGCGAGCAGGGTCTGCAGCAGCCGGTGGATGGTGCCGTACGGCAGCCCGGTCCGCGCGGCGATCTCCGACAGCCCGGCCTCGCCGCCGTGCTCGGCCAGCGCTTCGAGCACGTCGAGTGCCCGTTCCACGCTCTGCACGCTCACAGCGTGACCCCGCGCAGCGAGGCGTCCAGCACCTCGGCCGTGTGCGCCACCCTGATCGCGCTGCCGCCGCGCCGCATGGCGGCGGCGATCTGCATCGTGCACCCCGGGTTGGCCGAGACCAGCAGCTCGGCGCCGGTCGTGCCGACCGCCCTGGCCTTGCGGTCGCCGAGGTCGCGGGCGGCCTCGGGCTGGAGCAGGTTGTACGTGCCCGCGGACCCGCAGCAGATGGCCGACTCGGGGATCTCGCGCAGCTCCAGCTCGGGGATCGCGCTCAGCAGCTCGCGCGGCTGCGCCCGCACCCCCTGGGCGTGGGCCAGGTGGCAGGCGTCGTGGTAGGCGACGGTGAGCGGCAGCGGGTGCCGCTTGGCGACGGGGCCCAGCTCGGCCAGGTATTCCGACAGGTCCACGACACGGAACGGCGGCTCGTGCCCCAGCAGCTCGCCGTACTCCTTCATGGAGGAGCCGCAGCCGGCCGCGTTCACCACGACGGTGTCGACCCCGGCCCGCTCGAACGCCCGGATCGTCCGGCTCGCCAGCCGCCTGGCCTGCCCGTCGCGCCCGGAGTGCACGCTGAGCGCCCCGCAGCAGCCCTGCTCGGGCGGGACGACCACGTCGCAGCCCTCCAGCGCCAGCACCCGCGCGGTGGCCGCGTTGACCTGCGGGAAGAACTCCCGCTGCACGCAGCCGAGCAGCATCCCCACGGTGGCGCGGCGCTCGCCCCTGGCCCTGACCAGGCGCGGCAGCCGTTGCCTGCGCCGCACGCGGGGCGCCAGCGTGGCCATGGCGCCCAGGCTCGGGTTCGCGCGGGTGAGGAACGGCGCCATCCGCTCCGCCAGCCACATGGTCGGCCGCAGCAGCCGCAGCCGCCTGGGGTAGGGGAACAGGCTGAACACGATGCCGCGCACGGCCCGGTCGTGCGGCTCGCGCACGTGCTGCCGCTCCACCTCCACCCTGGTCTGCTCGATCAGCCGGTCGTAGCGCACGCCGGACGGGCAGGCAGTCACGCACGCCATGCAGCCGAGGCAGGCGTCGAAGTGCCCGGCCATCTCGGGCGTGATCGGGGTGCCCTCGACGTGCTGCTTCATCAGGTGGATGCGGCCGCGCGGCGAGTCCATCTCCTCGCCCCACAGCGCGTACGTGGGGCACGTCGGCAGGCAGAACCCGCAGTGCACGCAGTCGTTGATCAGCTTCGGGTCCACGATCAGATGCCTCCCACGAACCGTCCGGGAGACATCCTGCGCCCGGGATCGAACCGTTCCTTGACCCGCCGCATCAGCGGCAGCCCGCTCACCCGCCCCCACCGGTCGCGCCCGTCGTACGGGGCGGCCAGCACGTGCACCCGCGCTCGTTCGCGCAGCCGCGCGACGGCGGCGGCCAGCTCGTCCTCGGCCATGTCGCGCCGCGCCTCCAGCAGCACCCGGCCGGCGGCCAGCGAGCCGCGCAGGGCCAGCCCGGTCGAGGCCACCGCGTCGAGGACGCTCCCGGCGCCCGCCGGCAGGAACCGCGCCTCGGCCAGCACCTCGTCGCGCTCGATCAGCCCCCACCACGGCGGCCGTTCCTCGGTGACGGAGCCGCCGGCCAGCTCGCGCAGCGCCCCGGCCCTGGCCTCGGCCGCCGCGCCCTCCACCAGCGCCGCCAGCGTGAGCGGCCCGCCGGGGTCCGGCCAGTCGACCTCGACCGCGCTCGGCTCGGCCTGCGAGGCCGCCAGCGCCGCCGCGACCCGGGCCGCCTCGGCACGCTCCAGCTCGGCGACGACCCAGCGGCGGGCGGCGGGCAGCGGGTGCAGGCGGAACGTGGCCTCCGCGATGACGCCGAGCGTGCCGTAGGAGCCGGTGAAGAGCTTGCCCAGGTCGTAGCCGGCGACGTTCTTGACGACCTTGCCGCCGGAGCGGGCGATCGTCCCGTCGGGCAGCACCACCGTGATGCCGATGAGCAGGTCGCGGGCGGTGCCGTAACGGAAGGAGCGCGGCCCCGGCAGGGCGGTGGCCAGCGTGCCGCCGACCGTGGCGTCCTGCGGGAAGGGCACGTCGAGCGCCAGCTCCTGCCCCTTGGCGGCGAGCGTGCCCGCCAGCGCGTCCATGGTCACCCCGGCCTGCGCGCGCACCACCAGGTCACCGGCGGCGTGCTCCAGGATCTCGTTCACGCAGCACAGGTCGAGCAGCACGTCGCACCGCTCGGGCGGCGGGCCCCAGTGCAGCTTCGTGCCGCCGCCGGCGGGCACCACCGCCAGGTCCCGCTCGGCGCAGGCGCGCAGCACGGCGGCGATCTCCTCGGTCGTCTCCGGCAGCGCCACCCAGCGGGGCAGCACCCCGTTCACCGCGTCCTCCGGGACCGCGTCCCGGACGGTGACCTCCTCGACCTCCGCGATCAAAACTGCTCCGCCTTCCCCGACTCGACCAGCGGATGCACGCCCTTGCGCACGCCCGGCACCTCGCCGCACAGGCGCGGGGTGGGGAACACCTTGCCCGGGTTCGCCAGCCCGCGGGGGTCGAACGCGCACCGGACGAGCTGCATCGTGTCGAGGTCGTCCGCGCTGAACATCTTCGGCATGTAACGGGCCTTGTCCACGCCCACCCCGTGCTCGCCCGTGATCGAGCCGCCGTGCTCGACGCACAGGTCGAGGATCGCCCCCGACACCACCTCGGCCCGCTCGCCCGCCCCCGGCTCCTCGTCGTCGAACAGCACCAGCGGATGCAGGTTGCCGTCGCCCGCGTGGAAGACGTTGGCCACCCGGATGCCGTGCTCCGCCGACAGCCGGTCGATCGCGGCCAGCACGGCCGGCAGCGACGTGCGCGGCACCACGCCGTCCTGCACGATGTAGGCCGGGCTGATCCGCCCGACGGCGGCGAACGCCGACTTGCGGCCCTTCCAGATCGCCGCCCGCTCGGCCGCGTCCGCCGCCACGCGCAGCTCGAACGCGTTCGCGCAGATCTGCCGCAACCGGGCGAACTGCAGCTCCACCTCGGCGGCCGGCCCGTCCAGCTCCACGATCAGCACCGCGCCCGCGCCCTCCGGGTACGAGCAGGCCACCGCCGCCTCGGCCGCCTCGATGGCCAGCGCGTCCATCATCTCGATCGCGGCCGGCACGATGCCCGCCCCGATGATCGCCGAGACGGCCTGCCCGCCCTGCTCGATGCTCTCGAACGCGGCCAGCACCGTCGTCACCGCCTCCGGCGCGCGGCTCAGCCGTACCGTGATCTTGGTGGCGATGCCCAGCGTGCCCTCCGAGCCGATGAACGCCCCCAGCAGGTCGTAGCCCGGATCCATGCGGTCGAGCGTGACCAGGTCGCCGTCCGGGGTGACGATCTCGCACGCCTCCACGTGGTTGACGGTGAAGCCGTACTTCAGGCAGTGGGCGCCGCCGGAGTTCTCCGCGACGTTGCCGCCGATCGAGCAGACCTGCTGGCTGGAGGGATCGGGGGCGTAGTAGTAGCCCTGGTGGCGGACGGCCTCGGTGATGGCCAGGTTCGTCACGCCGGGCTCCACGACCGCGCGGCGGTTCGCGAGGTCGATCTCCAGGATGGCGCGCATCTTGGAGGTGACGATGAGCACGCCGTCCTCGCGCGGGAGCGCGCCCCCCGACAGGCCGGTGCCCGAGCCCCTGGCCACGAACGGCACGCCGTGCTCGTTGCACAGCCGTACCACCTGGGCGACCTGCTCGGCCGTGCCGGGCAGCACGACCACGCCGGGGGTCGCCCGGTGGTAGGTGAGGCCGTCGCACTCGTACGTGCGCAGCCGCACCGGATCGGTGATGACCGAATCGGCGGGCAGAACCGAACGCAGAGCCGCTACCAGCGTGTCCATCATCAGATATTTACGGCATTCTCGCGTAGGCGGGAAGGGTCAGAAACTCGGCGAACTCGTCGTCCAGGGCCACTTCCTTGAACAGCGCGGTCGCCTGGCCGAACAGCTTCTCGTCGTAGCCGGGCTCCATGGCGATCTTGGCCAGCTCCTCGGTGATGATCCGCTCGACCAGCTCCTTCGTCACCTGGTGGCCGGTGTCGGCGAGCGTGATGTCGTTGTGGATCCACTGCCAGATCTGCGAGCGGGAGATCTCGGCGGTGGCGGCGTCCTCCATGAGGTTGTGGATGGCCACCGCGCCCAGCCCGCCCATCCAGGCGGCCAGGTAACGCAGCGCCACGTCCACGTTGTTGCGCAGCCCCGCCTCGGTGATGTCGCCCGGCGTCTCGGAGACGGCCAGCAGGTCGGCGGCCGAGACGCTGACGTCCTCGCGCAGCCGGTCGAGCTGGTTGGGCCGCGAGCCGAGCACGCCGTCGAACACCTCGCGGCAAACCGGCACCAGGTCCGGGTGCGCCACCCACGACCCGTCGAACCCGTCGCCCGACTCGCGCGTCTTGTCCGCCCGCACCTTCTCCAGCGCCACGGCGTTGACCTCGGGGTCCCGGCGCGAGGGGATGAACGCCGCCATCCCGCCGATGGCGTGCGCGCCCCGCTTGTGGCAGGTGCGCACCAGCAGCTCGGTGTACGCGCGCATGAACGGCGCCGTCATCGTCACCGCGTTCCGCTCGGGCAGCAGGAACTCGCGGCCCCGCGTGCGGAACTTCTTGATCACGCTGAACAGGTAGTCCCAGCGGCCCGCGTTCAGGCCCGCCGAGTGCTCGCGCAGCTCGTAGAGGATCTCCTCCATCTCGAACGCCGCCGGGTACGTCTCGATGAGCACCGTGGCCCTGATCGTGCCGTGCGGGATGCCGAGCAGCTGCTGGGCGCGGGTGAACACGTCGTTCCAGAGCCGCGCCTCCAGGTGCGACTCGATCTTGGGCAGGTAGAAGTACGGGCCCTTGCCCTTGTCGATCTGCCGCTGGGCGCAGTGGAAGAAGTAGAGCCCGAAGTCGAACAGCGAGCCCGCGACGGGGTGCCCGTCGACCTGGGCGTGCTTCTCGTCCAGGTGCCAGCCGCGCGGCCGCACCACCACGGTGGCCAGCTCGGCGTCGGGCCTGAGCGCGTACGTCTTGCCGCCGGTCTCGAAGTCGATCGTGCGGTCGAGCGCGTCACGCAGGTTGAGGTGGCCGGCCACGCAGTTCTCCCACAGCGGGGAGTTGGCATCCTCGAAGTCCGCCAGCCACACCTTGGCGCCCGAGTTGAGCGCGTTGATCGTCATCTTCTTGTCGACGGGGCCCGTGATCTCGACGCGGCGGTCCTCCAGGCCGGGCGCCGGGGGAGCGACCTGCCAGTCGCCCTCCCTGATCTCCTTGGTCTCGGGCAGGAAGTCGAGCATGCCGCCCGCCGACAGCTCCGCCTGGCGCGCCTGGCGGGCCTCCAGCAGCTCCAGCCGCCTGGCGCCGAACTCCCGCTGGAGAGCCGCCACGAAATCGAGCGCCTCCGGCGTGAGGATCTCGTCGAACCGGTCGAGCATCGGGCCGGTGATCTCCATGGGACCTCTTCCTTTTCCATTCTGCGGAAAACGAGTTCTGGATGGTGGAAGTGAAGGTACTCCCCTGATGTCCGGGGGTCAAAGGTTGGGGTTCCCCCCGGGGAATCCCCGATACGGGCGCACCCCATCCGGCGCCAGGATGCCCTCATGAAGACGATCGCGATCGCGGGCGGGCTGCTCGCCGCCGCCGCACTGCTGACGGGGTGCGGCCTCTCCGACATCGCCGGCCCCTCCAACGAGGAGTCGACCTCGTACCAGGTGACGGACAAGGTCACCAAGCTCCAGCTCAAGAGCAACGCGGGCGAGGCCGTGATCACCGAGACCGACGGCACCGCCGTACGCGTCACCGAGACCCTGCACTGGCGCGGCGACTCCAACAAGCCCAAGCCGGAGCACAAGGTCGAGGGCGAGGCGCTGTTCGTCACCTACGGCTGCCCGTCGAACTGGGGGAGCTGCAGCGTCGACTACAAGATCGAGATCCCCAAGGGGCTCCCCGTCGACCTCGACGCCGGCTCCGGCAACCTCACCCTCAGGGACCTCACCGGCGAGATCGACGCGCACGTCGGCTCCGGCGACCTGGACGCCGCCGGGCTCGGGGGCAAGAAGGTGCGCGCCGACGCCGGCTCGGGCAACATCGAGCTCACGTACGTCTCCGCGCCCGACGCCGCCGAGCTGAAGACCGGCTCGGGCGACATCGTGCTCAACGTCCCCGACGGCGCCTACGACGTGAAGACCGACGTGGGCTCCGGCGACGCCGAGGTGACCGTCAAGAAGGACACCGCGTCGGCCCACAAGCTCACGCTCACCGCGGGTTCCGGAGACATCACCGTCAAGCCCGCTTGACAGAGTGTGGAGCCACCTGGATAACCAGGTGATTGCGTCGCGGATGTCGTGCCACCATCGTGGGAAGACACTGAGGTGTCCAGACGTTCCCTAATAGAGATGACACGTATGCACGAATACTCCGAGCTCGACGCGTTCGAGACCGGCGACATGGACCTCGAGGATCGCCAGGCGCTGCGCCGCGTGGCGGGCCTCTCCACCGAACTCCAAGATGTCTCCGAGGTCGAGTACCGGCAGCTGCGGCTCGAACGGGTCGTCCTCGTCGGCGTCTGGACCTCCGGCACCGCGGAAGACGCCGACAACTCCCTGCTCGAGCTCAAGCTCCTGGCCGAGACGGCCGGGTCTCAAGTGCTCGACGGGCTCATCCAGCGTCGCCAGAAGCCCGACCCGGCCACGTACATCGGCTCGGGCAAGGCCCTTGAGCTGCGCGACGTCGTCGAGTCCAGCGGCGCCGACACCGTGATCTGCGACGGTGAGCTGACCCCCGGCCAGCTCCGCCAGCTTGAAGACATCGTCAAGGTCAAGGTCATCGACCGCACCGCGCTGATCCTCGACATCTTCGCCCAGCACGCCAAGAGCCGCGAGGGCAAGGCCCAGGTCGAGCTCGCGCAGCTGTCCTACCTGCTGCCGCGCCTGCGCGGCTGGGGTGGCAACCTGTCCCGGCAGGTCGGCGGACGCGCCGCGGGCGGCGTCGGCATCGGCGGCCGCGGCCCCGGTGAGACCAAGATCGAGCTGGATCGGCGCCGCATCCGCGAGCGCATGTCCAAGCTGCGCCGCCAGATCAGCGGCATGTCCACCTCGCGCGAGACCATGCGCCACCGGCGCCAGCGCCGCGAGGTGCCCGCCGTGGCCATCGCCGGCTACACCAACGCCGGCAAGTCCTCCCTGCTCAACCGCGTCACCGGCGCGGGCGTGCTGGTCGAGGACGCGCTGTTCGCCACCCTCGACCCGACCGTGCGCCGCGCGCGCACGCCGGAGGGCAGGCTGTTCACGATCGCCGACACCGTCGGCTTCGTCCGGCACCTGCCGCACCAGCTCGTCGAGGCGTTCCGCTCCACGCTGGAGGAGGTCGCCGACGCCGACCTGATCCTGCACGTGGTCGACGGCTCGCACCCTGACCCCGAGGGGCAGCTCGCGGCCGTGCGCGAGGTGTTCGCCGACATCGACGGCGCCTCCGACATCCCCGAGATCGTCGTGATCAACAAGGCCGACGCGGCCGACCAGGAGGTGCTCGACCGCATCGCCAGGCGCGAGCGCGACAGCATCGTGGTCTCGGCCCGCACGGGCAAGGGCATCCCCGCCCTGATGCAGCTCATCGAGGAGCGGCTGCCGCGGCTCGACCACGAGGTCCACCTGCTGGTGCCGTACGAGCGGGGCGACCTGATCTCGCGGGCCCACAAGGAGGGCGAGGTGCTCTCGGTGGACCACGTGGAGGACGGGACGATCCTGCACGCCCGGGTGCTGCCCAGCCTGTCACAGGAGCTGCTGCGGGTGGGCAAGCCGGTGGAGCGGGTCTCCTAGCCCGTCCTGCGTGTACGGGGTGGCCTGGCCCTCGTGGCCGGGCCACTTCGTCGTGGGGCTTCGTCCCCGGAAAGCGTACACAGTCCCCCAAAAGCGGCAGTGGTCCCCGAACCCTGGGATTGCTAGGATTGGCCAGACCTAACGTTGGTCAGGTTTTGGGTTTGGGTTCTAGGTTTCATGATGGGCAGCGTGAGGGTGTCTGCGTCGTCAGCGGGAGCCGTGGGGACAGGACAGGGCTGCGTGATGGTTGGGATGAATGGTCTTTCTTCCGAATAACCCTGTACAGCAGCCCAACATGTGAAATAACGTAACTGAACTGAAATCGCCGGATCATGAGTCCGGCGATACGGTCACCGCACAAGTCGATGCGGAAGAGCAGGAGACCCCCCATGTCGTCCGGACCCGGAGCGGACTCAGTGGGCGCGGCACAGGCCGTGCGCTGGGCTGCGCGCTCGTGCGGGGGGTCATGCTGGGTGGTGATGCGGTGACCGTCCGACTCCTCACCAACATCGGCCGCCTGTGGACCGGCAACGAAGTCCTCAGCAACGCCGCCATCCTGGTGCACAACGACCGCATCGCGTGGGTCGGCCGTGCCCCCGACCTGCCGCAGAGCGTCCCCGGTGTCGTCGACGACATCGTCGACGTCGACCACGTCGAAAACCTCGGCGGCGCCCTCGTCACGCCCGGCCTCATCGACGCCCACACGCACCCGGTCTACGCCGGCAACCGCTACGCCGAGCTGGCCATCCGCACCGGCGGCTCCACCTCCGCCTCGATCACTGCGGCGGGCGGTGGCGTGGGCTCCACCGTCACCGTGACCCGCGGCACCGACCCCTGGACCCTGTGCAACGGCGTGCGCGAGCGGCTGCGCGGCTGGCTGCTCAGCGGCACCACCACCGTCGAGGCCAAGACCGGCTACCACCTCACCCGCGACGGCGAGCTCGCCGACGTGCGGCTCCTGCGCGAGCTGGAGAAGGAGCCGATGATGCCGCGGGTGCACGTCACGTTCCTGGCCGCGCACGTCGTGCCGCCCGAATACTTCGGCAGGCAGCGCGAGTACGTCGAGGCCGTGGGCGCCTGGTGCGCCGACGCGGCCGCCGCCGGCGCCGACAGCGTCGACGTCTACTGCGACGAGGGGCACTTCACCACCGAGGAGTCCCGCTGGGTGCTCGCCTCGGGCCGCAACGTCGGCCTGCTGCCGCGCATCCACGCCGGCCAGTACAGCCGGCGCGGCGCCGTCCAGCTCGCCGCCGAGCTCGGCTGCGCCTCGGCCGACGGCCTGCACCACATGTCCGACGAGGACATCGCGATCATGTCCCGCTACGGCGTCCCCGCCGTCGTCTGCCCCGCCACGGCCCTCCAGCGCGGCCACCTCCCGCCGGTCCGCCAGATGATCAAGCATGGCGTGCAGATCGCCCTCGGCAGCGACCACAACCCCGGCTACTGCGGCATCACCTCGATGTCGCTGGTCATCGCCATGGCGGTGTCGGCGTTCGGCATGAGCGTCAACGACGCGCTGCGCGCGGCCACCCTCGGCGGCGCCACCGTCCTCGGCGCGCCCGACCGCGGCGTGCTCGCCCCCGGCCGCCTGGCCGACATCGTCCAGTGGGACGCCGACCACGAGGGCGCCTTCGCCTGGTCCTTCGGGCTGAAGCCGCGCCGGGTGTGGCGGGGTGGAACACCCGTTCAGTAGCTAATCTCGGGGTATGTCACCTTTGGTTGCCGTTGTTACGGATTCAACCGCTTACTTGGGGACGGTGCCCGGCGTGGCCGTGGTCCCCGTACAGGTGATCGCCCACACCCCCCGCCCATCCGGCTCCGCTTCCGGCAGACCCGCCCGCACCCCGGCCCTCAGCCCCGGCCAGGGCCCTTCCAGCGCCCGCCCGACCGTCGCCGGCCCTGGCCAGCCCCCTTCCGGCGCTCAGCCGCCCCTCCCCGGCCCAGGCCGGGCCCCTTCCGGCGCCCGCCCGTCCTCTGCCGGCCCTGTCCCGACCGCCCCCTCCACCACCGGCGGGACCGGACCTGAGGTGGGGGCCGGACCCGGGGAAGCCATCAGCATCGACGCGGACTCCTTCGCCATCGACGAGGGCTCCTTCGCCGGCGACCTCATCTCCGCCACCACCTCCCGCCCTTCCCCCGCCCGCTTCGCCTCCTGCTACGCCGACCTCGCCGCCGCTGGCGCAACGGCCATCGTCTCGATCCACCTCTCGGCCGAACTGTCAGGCACCGTCGAGTCCGCCCTGACGGCCGCACGCACCGCCCCCGTCCCGGTGGAGGTGATCGACAGCCGCTCGATCGCGATGGGCCTCGGCTACCCGGTGCTGGCCGCCGCCCACGCCGCCGCAGCAGGCGCCTCCCAGGAGGAAGTGGCCGCCGCCGCCAGAAGAAGCATGCGCGACACCCGCACCCTCTTCTACGTGGACACCCTCGACTACCTCCGCCGCAGCGGCCGCATCGGCACAGCCGCCTCCCTCTTCGGCTCGGCCCTCATGATCAAGCCCCTGCTCCACCTGACCGACGGTCACATCGCCCTCCTGGAAAAGGTCCGCACGTCGTCCCGCGCGATAGCCCGCCTGGAGGACCTGGCCGTCCAGACGGCAGGAGAGCGAATCGTGGACGTAGCGGTGCAACACCTGGCAGCAAGCTCTAGAGCCGAGGCACTCGCGGAACGCCTGCACAAACGGATACCCGGGCTGAGAGGCCTCCGCGTGGTGGAGGTCGGCGCGGTGATCGGCGTCCACGTAGGCCCCGGCATGCTCGGCCTAACCGTCACCTCCGCAAATTACTAAGACCCTTCCTCGCCCCACCCACCACACCACGGCTTTCCTCCGCCTCCAACCGCTCACCGAATCCCGGCGCTCCGATCTCCGACCTCTCACCGAGCCCGTCGCCCGGATCCCTGACCGGTCACCGAGCCCGTCGCCCGTCCTCGACCGCCTATCGAGCCCGTAACTCGGGTCGCCGACCACTCACCGAATCCGGCGCCCCGATCCCCAGCCACGCCCACAGAGCCGAGCGCTACCATCTCCAGCCGCCCCCCAGTGCGGGCGCCACCATCCACACCCATCCAGCACCACGATCCGAGCTACGCACGCGATCCGGCCGCACGATCCCAGCCACGCACCGAATCCGGCGCCTCCATCCCCAGCCACTCACCCGTTTCCCTGCCACACTCCACAGCGCCTCACCGACCCCCCCTCCCACGATCCACAGAACCGCGCTCGGCCCCGTTGCATGACCCGGCCACGCGTACTTTCGTCGCCGTGCGAACCCCCGACCCCACGGCAGAGCGCGCCATAGCCGAGTCCCGGCTACGTTCGATCACCGCCCCTGCCCGCCGCCCCCGCCGCACCATCGGCCGCGCTCTGTGGGGCACAGGCACCACGCCAAGCCCGGCAAAGCACCCCTACCCGCCCCAAACCGACCTCGCCCCACCTTCACAGCCCCGCAACGCCGCCGCCATCCCACACGGCAACGCCCACATCGCCACCAACCCGCCCCCACACCACCCCCAACCAGCAGCACTTCCGCCCTCGACCCCACCATCGCCCAGCGAGCAGCCCTGGGACGCGAGCCCGCTTCACGAGCAGCCACCGGACAAGCACTCAGTAGACGAGCCCCCCTCGGCCGAGCATCCAGACAACGTGTGGTCACCACGTGAGCACCGAGGCGGCGACTGGTCACCACGCGAGTACCCACTCAGCAAGCGGCCCTGGGCCGAAGACCCCTCAGGCGAGCAGCCATCAGGCCAGTACTCGAGCAAGGTGTGGCCACCAGGTGAGCATTCGCCCACCAGCCAGCCCTGGGGCGAGCGATCGCTGCCCGAGCAGCACCAGAGCAACAATCCGCCCGCTCAGCACTGGCCAACCTCAACACCGCACGCCCCCCTGCCAGCCGCCCCCGTACCTGCCCCCCTCCAGGCACTACGCAAGGCCATCGCTGCACAGGCCCCAGCAGCCCTCGACCCAGGCAAGCCCGGCCTACGCGTCCTCCTCGCCCTAGGGGTGCTGGCGACAGCCATGGCCGCCTTCTTCCTCTGGCGATCAAAGCCCTCACCCCAGCCTCTGCCACCCCCCACCCCCATGACTCAGATCGCCCCGACCCCCCAACCCCCACCCTCGGCGACGACCGCGGTCACCATCCACGTCACCGGCAAGATCCGCAACCCGGGCGTCTACCGACTCCCCACAGGCTCCCGGGTAGCTGACGCGGTCACAGCCGCAGGAGGAGTGTCCCGCACCGCCTCCACAGGCTCACTGAACCTGGCCAGACGCCTGATCGACGGCGAGCAGATCGTCGTGGGCGCCCCCGCCGGCCAAGCCCCTCAACAGCCTCTCCCTGCCGCCGACCCCGCCACGACCGTGCTCGACCTCAACACGGCGACCACCGACCAACTGGAGCAGCTCCCGGGCGTAGGGGAGGTCCTGGCAGCACGCATCACCGAGTTCCGCACCACCCGAGGCGGCTTCACCACAGTCGACCAGCTCCGCGAAGTCACAGGCATCGGCCCCCGAAAGTTCGAGGAGATCAAACCGAAGGTCCGGGTGTGACATGCCCATCCCCGTTCCCCAACGCGATGACGCTCCTCACCAACATCACCCTCCCACCGCGCGCACGCACGAGCGCGACACTCCCATCCCCAACCCACAACATGACGACGCCCCTCAGCACGACCACCCTCCCGCCGTGCGCACGCATGCATGGCCCCTCGCCCTCCCCTCTGTGGCAGCCTGGGCCGGCGCCCTGATCAGCCTCACCGGCCCACCCCTAACGGGCACGATCATTGCCACCGCAGCATCCATCACCGCCGCAGCCACGGCGTGGTTCACCAGCTCACCCTCACCACCCCACCCTCATCCCCACCTTCGCCCACCCACCCGCCTTACGCACCCCGACCCACCCATGCATCCTGAGCGCCCCGATCCGCCCGCACGCCCTGAGCGCCCCGGTCGGCCCGGCTCGTCCGTACACACTCAGGCGCCCTTCCCGTCCGCACCGGAAAACCCGCCGCCCTGCCCATCCACGCCCACAGAGCAGCCCTGCCCGCCCGCACCCACCCCGTCAACCCACCGGACAGCTAGCGCCCCGAGCGCCACCGCACACGGCACCACCACACACGCCCGTAGCATCACCGCGCACAGAAGGTGGTGGCGCGGCACCGAGAGGGCCGCAAGCTGGCGCAACATCCTCATAGCCACCCTCATCTGCACAGCCGCCGCCTCAGCCGCAGTCGCCCTCCGCATCCATGCCCTGACATCGAGCCCAGCAGCGGAACTGGCCGGCCAGAACGCCACCATCACCGCCGTCATCACCCTGACCGGCGACCCGGAACGCCGCCCCAACAGGAACTCCCGCTTCACCCAGGAAAGCTACGTAGTCTCCGCAGACCTCAAGCTCATCCAGACGCCCACGACGAGGCAAGCGGTCAACGTCCCCATCACGGTCTTCGCCACCGGCCGCGCCTGGGCCTCGCTCCTGCCGACCCAAGACGTGGAAGTCACCGGACGCCTCGCGAGACCGACACCCGGCACCCTTGAAGCGGCGACCCTGCTCGCCCGAACCCCACCCCGAGTCTTGTCACCCCCTTCCGCCCTCCAAACAGCGGCCGGCACCCTCAGAGCGGGCCTCCGCTCCGCCGCCGACGTGCTCCCTCCCGACCAGCGCGGCCTCCTCCCGGGCCTGGTCGTCGGCGACGTCTCGCGCATGGACCCGCAGGTGACCGCAGACCTGAAAGAAGCAGGTCTGAGCCACCTGAACGCGGTTTCGGGCGCCAACCTGGCAATCGTCGCGGGAGCGGCCCTCGCGCTCTCCCGCCTGATCGGCCTCCCCCTTCCCCTGCGGGCGATCTTCGCCGCCGTGGCGATGCTCGCGTTCACGGTGGTCGCCCGCCCGTCCCCGAGCGTGCTCCGCGCTCTCCTCATGGGCCTGGCCGCCGCCGTCGCCATGGGCACCGGCCGCTCGAAGGACGGCCTCGCAGCCCTGTCGGCCACCGTCCTCTTCCTGGTCCTGTTCGCCCCAGACCTGGCCCGCTCGTACGGTTTCGCCCTCTCGGTCACGGCCACCGCCGGCATCCTCCTCCTCGCTCCCCGCTGGCGGGACAAGCTGTCAGGCGCCCCAGAAAAGGACGGTCCCCGAGAAGAGCCGCCCCGCGCCCAGGGCTCGGAAGATGAACGCACAGCGGGCCAAGGGCGGGACGGCGCGCCTGGCTTGGGGTCGAGTGGCATGCCTGGCTTGGGGCCGGGCGGCACTTCACGTGCGGAGCGGGGCCACGTATTGGCTGTGCACGAGGGCGGCGCGCTCGGCGTGAGGCGAGGCGACGCGTCGGCCCTGCACCGGGGCGGGACGCCTGACGTACGGCGAGGTGGCACAGCACGTGCGAGGCGAGACGAGATGTCAGCTGTGCGGTGGGATGAGATGCCTGATGCGGGGCGAGGTGACGTATCGGCTGGGCAGCGGGATGGGGTGCCTCGTGTGGGGCGGGACGATGTAACGGCTGGGCAGCGGGGTGGGGCGTCTCGTGTGGGGCGAGGTGACGTATCGGCTGGGCAGCGGGGTGGGGTGCCTCGTGTGGGGCGAGGCGGCGCGTCGGGTGAAGGTCGAGGTCAAGGGGCGGGCGTCGGGCCAGGTGAGGTGCCGGGCGCGAGGCCAGGTGGGGCGTCGGGTGCGGGCGCAGGTAAGGGGCAGGCCGGTGCTCGATGGCTTTTTGGGCGGCCGTTGCCTCGGTGGATGGCTGAGGCCGTGGCCGTGCCGGCGGCGGCGCAGTTGGCTGTGACGCCGGTTCTGGTGTTGATGGCGGGGCAGCTCACCCCCGTCGCGCTGGTGGCGAACCTGCTTGTCGCCCCGGCGGTGGCCCCGGCCACGCTGCTCGGCTTCGGTGCCGCGCTGGTGGCGCCGCTGTGGCCCGATGCCGCCCAGCTTCTCGTGATCCCGGCGGGTTATGCGGTCGGGTGGATCATCATGGTCGGTCGGTGGTCGGTGGGGTTGCCCTTCGCCACCCTGCCGTGGCCTGCTGGTCTGCCGGGGCTCGGGCTGCTGCTGGTGACGGTGATCGTGGCGGTGCCCGTTCTGAGGCGTCGTGCCTGGCGGGCCGTTGCGTTGACGGTGGTTGTTGCCGCGCTGGTGGCGATTCTGGTGGTTCGGCCCGTCGTTGGTCCCTGGCCGCCCAAAGGGTGGTTGATGGTGATGTGTGACGTGGGGCAGGGGGATGGGCTGGTCGTGGCGGCGGGGCCGGGGCGGGGGGTCGTGGTCGATGCGGGGCCGGATCCGGTCGTGATGGATCGGTGCCTGCGTAGGGTCGGTGTCGAGGACGTACCGTTGCTCGTTCTCACTCACCCGCACGCTGATCACGTGGACGGTCTGCCGGGCGTTCTCAGGGGCCGGCGGGTCGGAGCGGTGGTCGTCAGTCCGCACCGGATCCATGAGGGGTCCGGCGCCCGGGTCTGGGCCACGCTGGCGCGCCACCACGTTCCCGAGTGGACGGTGCCGCCGGGGACGCGCTGGCGTTTCGGTCCGTCAGAGCTGACCGTGCTGGCGCCGGATCTCGCGAGGGGGGAGATGAGCGGGCAGAGCGAGGGGAGCACGATCAACAACTCGAGCGTGGTCCTGCACGTGCGGTGGCGCGCCGGGTCGATCCTGCTGGGCGGCGATCTGGAGACGGAGGCTCAAGACGAGCTGCTGCACCGGTTCCCCGTACGGGCCGACCTCCTCAAGACACCGCACCACGGCTCGAACAGGCAGTCCCCGGCCTTCCTCGCGTCGCTGGGGGCGCGAGCGGCGTTGATCAGCGTGGGCGCCGGCAACGACTACGGTCATCCGGCCATGTCCACGCTGGCCCTCCTCCGGGGGCTCGGGCTCGCCGTCCACAGAACGGACCAGTCCGGAGACCTCGCCGTCGTCGAACGGGAGGAAGGAGGGCTGGCGGTGGTCTCACGCGGACCGTAGGGCGCCCTGGGCGGCGTCATGGCGGTCACTTCGGCCGGGTCATGGTGTGGTGGGCGGGTGGCTGGCGTGGTCTCGTGCAGGCCGTTGGGGGCCCTCGGGGGCGTCGTGGTGGCCGGTTCGACCGGGTCACGGCGTATTGGGTGGCCGGTGGTGGTCTCATGTCGGCCGGTGTCCTGGGCGTCGTGGCGGTGGCTTTGGCCCAGCCGCAGTGTGGTGGTGATGGTTGCGTGCGGCGGTGGGTCAGTGGTCTCGTGCGGCCATGAGTGCGGTGGTTGCGCGCGGTTGTGAGGTGCGGTGGTTCCGTGCGGCGGTGGGGTCAGTGGTCTCGTGCAGCTATGGGGTCAGTGGTCTCGTGCAGCTATGGGGTCAGTGGTCTCGTGCGGGCGTGGGGTGTGATGGTTCCGTAACGTTTGTTGGATAGCGCCGCTTCGTGTGGACCCAATTCGTATTTGCCGGTGCGTTCGATTCCGATAAAAGTCCTTGTCGTCCGCTGAAACTCCTCGGCTAAGTGTGCCAATGCCGCGGTGACGTCGGCGGTGATTCGTTGTGTCCGAAAATGGCCGCGCCGCAGTGGCCGTCCGATGCGGCCGTGGAAGTGGCCCATCGTGGTTCTCGGGGAGACGATCACTATCCCTGTTTCGTGTGGGGCCGTATTCGTATTGACAAATGACGGGCACGTAAGTAACTCTGGCCATCGGCTTCGGGGGGCCGTCGGCCTGCCCGAGTGAACTTATTCAGCTGCTGCAAGACAGCCGCGGGCATCTGATCTTCGTCCGTGGTTCCGCCGTGCGCGAATACGTTCTGCCGGGGTCCGCTGGTGCGATGCCGATCTCGGCGGCAGACCATTCACATGGGGGTAGGTAATGTCCCAGGAACTTGTCGTCCTGGTTAACCCGAATAAGCTGCACCCGCCGATCACGCCGTACGCGCTCGATATTCTGACCACTTCCCTGGAGGCCGCCGGGTTCCGGGTGGAGGTGCTCGATCTCACGTTCCGGAGGGACGACTGGCGGAGCGCGGTCGAGGAATTCTTCGCCGATCGCGAGCCGCTGCTCGTGGGGATCACGATCCGTAATACCGACACCATCTACCCGCAGGAGCAGCGGGTGTTCCTGCCGGAGCACCGCGAGATCATCCAGGCCGTCCAGGCGGTGTCGAGCGCGCCGATCATCGCGGGTGGGGTGGGGTTCTCGTCGATGCCGTTCGCGCTCGTCGACTACTTCGGCATCGACTTCGGGGTCAAGGGGCCGGGGGAGATCATCATCTCGAGGCTCGCGAAGGCGCTGGCGGGCGGGGATTCGCCGCGTACGGTGCCCGGCCTGATCATCAACACGGGCGACGGCGTGACGCGGGTGCCGGGCGACGGCGTGTGGGTGTCGGAGCTGCCGTTGCGGCACGAGCTGGAGGGGCGGGCGGAGTTCGCGAACCGGGAGACCGCCTACACCCGCCGCTCGGGCGAGCCGTGGAAGGTGGACAACCTGAAGTACTACCAGCGCGGCGGGCTCGGCAACATCCTCACCAAGAACGGCTGCCCGTTCGCCTGCACGCACTGCGTGGAGCCCGACGCCAAGGGCAACCGGTTCGCGCGGCGGCGGCCGGAGAAGGTCGTGGACGAGATGGAGGCGCTGACCGGGCAGGGCGTGCTCGACCTGCACACCACCGACAGCGAGTTCAACCTCAACATCGGCAACAGCAAGGCGATCCTGCGGGAGATCGTGCGCAGGAAGAACGCGGACGCGTCCTCGCCTCTGCACCGGCTGAGGTTGTGGATCTACTCGCAGCCGGCGCCGTTCGACGAGGAGTTCGCGGAGCTGCTGGCGCAGGCCGGCTGCCGGGGCGTGAACGTCGCGCCGGACCACGTCCGCGAGGACATCCTCAAGGGCTGGAAGGTGACCTCGGGCGGCGCCCGCTACTACACCTTCGACAACACCCGGGAGGTGTGCCGGCTCGCGAACAAGTACGGCATGCTGACGATGGTCGAGGTCATGGCGGGCATGCCGGGCGAGACGTGGGAGACGCTGCGCGAGTGCGTGGACGCCACGCTCGCCCTCGACGCCACCGTGGTGGGCTTCACGCTCGGCATCCGGCTGTTCCCGTACTCGCCGCTGGGCATCGAGTTCGCTCAGCGCAGCGCCGGCGTCCGCACCGTTCCGGGCGTGCAGTCGAACACGGCGACCAGGCCCATCACGATCCGTCCGATCGAGAGCTGCGCGAGCGTGGTGGAGTACGAGCGCCAGTTCATGTTCGACGAGGACGGCGAGCTGCGGCCGCTGTACTACTTCTCCCCGGACCTGCCGGAGGACAAGGAGACAATGGGCCTGCCCAACGGCCGCTGGCTGCGTACGGTCGAGATGTTGTGGAAGTACATCCCCGAGGAGGACCACCCGCGGGTGATGCTGCCCACCGCGCCCGGCCTGACCAAGGACGACAACAACTACGCCGACAACCCGTTCCTCACCTGCCTGGTGCAGATGGGGTACAAGGGCGCGTTCTGGTCGCACTGGCGGCAGCGGGACGAGATCCTGCTGGAGGCCGCCGCGCGGGGCCTGACCGCCGAGGTCGTGGGCTGACGATGCGACCGGCGCCGATCTACCGCGACCTGTTCTGCCAGATGTACGGCGTCGCCGCGCCCGCGGTCGTGCTCGGCGAGATGATCCACTGGTGGGCGATCGTGCGGGAGGCGGGTCTGGGCGACCAGAAGCTGCACCGGCAGACGGCGTACGTGCCGGCCGGCTACTTCTACGCCACCCACGTGGACGCGCCGGACGCCCGCACCGTGCGGGAGGCCCGGGAGCGGGCCGCGGACCTCGCCACCGACTGGGTGCTGTACCCGGTCGTCAAGGCGGCCGACGACACGGGGGCGCTGAGGGCGGCCGGGTTCACGCCGATCCCGTGGTTCGTGGGGGCCGACTACCGGGTGCGCGAGGGGGTCGACGAGGACCTGCGCGGCCAGCTCGGCAAGAACCGGCACGGTGATCTGCGCCGGGCGGCCCGCCGCGCCGCCGAGCGGTACGACCTGGAGCTCGTCTCGTTCCCCGACATCACGGAGGAGCACCTGCTGCTGTTCGACCGGCTGCACCGGCTGAACCTGCGCAAGTACGGTCACCAGCACAACCACCTGTCGCTGCCGGCGCTCAGGGCGATGCTCCGGACGCCGCTCGGGGCCGGGCTGTTCCTGTACCTGCGCCGCCCGCTGGAGGGCGGCCCGCCGGTGCAGGCGGGCCTGAACCTGGTGGAGGACGGCGGGCGCACCATGTCGTTCGTCGCCCAGGGCATCGACCACGCGGTGGTGCCGAGCAGCCAGAACCTGTACAAGGCGTGGTTCTACGAGATGTTCCAGCGGGGCGCCGGCATGGGGGTGGACACGTTCGTCCTCGGCAGGGGCGCGGAGCTGAACAAGCTCGACATGGGGGCGAACACGTTCTACCTGCTGGAGAACCATCTGGGCCCGGTCGGCGACCGGGAGACGGGCGAGGTGGAGCGGCTGCGGCAGCGGTTGCGCGCCGGGTTCGAGGAGATCGGGGCGCGGCTGGCGGCGAACATGGCGCAGCGGCGGGCCGCGAACGCGTTCGAACTGCGGTGGTGAACTTCGCGGTGACGCCGATCCCATGGTGAAGGTGGTGAGGGCCGCGGTGGCGCGGGGGCCGGTGGGCAAGCTGCCCAGGCTGTTCTGGGTGCTCTGGTCGGGCACGCTCATCAACCGCGCCGGCTACGTCGTGCAGCCCTTCCTCGCGATCTACCTCTCCGGCCGCTGGCAGCTGTCCCCGGTGCTCATCGGCACGGTCATCTCCACGTTCGGCGCCGGGGCGATGCTGTCGCCGATCCTCGGCGGGCAGCTCGCCGACCGGGTGGGCCGCCGCCGCATGCTGATCGCGGGCATGCTGGCCAGCGCGGGCACGATGCTGCTGATCCCGTTCGCCACGCACGTCGTCGCCATCGCCCTGGCGGTGGGCGTGTACGGCCTGGCCGTCGACCTGTACCGGCCGGCGGTGTCGGCGCTCATCGCCGACACCGTCGCCCCGGCCGACCGCTCGCGCGCGTTCGGCCTGCTCTACTGGGCGGTCAACCTGGGTACGGCGGTCGCCGGCGTGGCGGGCGGGTGGCTGGCGACGAGGTCGTTCTGGCTGCTGTTCGCGATCAACGCCGTCGCCTGCCTCAGCTTCGCGACCATCGCGGCCCGGCTGGTGCCGGCGGACCTGCCGAGGCCGCGGCGCACCACGTGGACGCGGTTCACGATGGCGGACGGGCTGCTGGTCAGCCTCACTCTCGCCTTCTTCCTCTGCGCCTGCCTGCTGGTCCAGGCCTACGTGGCGCTGCCGATCGTCATGACGGGGCAAGGCTTCGACTCCTCCGCCTACGGCCTGGTGCTGGCCGTCAACCCGGTGGTCGTGGTCGTGCTGCAGCCGTTGCTGCTGCGCCGGCTGACCGCGTTGCCCCCGCTGGCCGTCTTCGCCGCCGCCATCGCGCTCACGGGCGCCGGTTTCGGGCTGACGGGCCTGGCCGCCACCATGCCCGCGTACGCGGCGACGGTGCTGGTCTGGACGGTGGGGGAGATCGCGGTGGCCGCCGTCGGCCCGGCGCTGGTCGCGGAGATCGCCCCGCCCGACATGCAGGGCCGCTACAGCGGCTTCTTCAACGCCGCGTACGGCGCCGCCAGCCTGGCCGCGCCGGTGAGCAGCAGTTTCGTCCTCCAAGAACACGGTGCCGCCGCGTTGTGGACGGCCTGCCTGGTCACCGGCGCCGCCGGCGCGGGCATCGCCATGGCGCTCGCCCCGGCCCTGCGGCGCAGGCGGCTGAGCCTCTCCGTCACAGAACACGCTCCAGAGCAGGAGTCATAGATATGGATCCGCTGCGGCACGACCTGTCCCGGCGCCAGATGCGCATGATCGGCATCGGCGGCGCCATCGGGACCGGGCTGTTCCTCGGCTCGGCCGCGGCGATCGCCACGGCCGGGCCCGCCGTCGTCGTCTCGTTCCTCATCGGCGGCGCGGTCGCCCTGACGCTGGCGTACGCGCTGTCGACCATGGTCGCGGCCTATCCGGGGGTGCACGGGTTCGGCGGGCTGGCCCACCGGTTCCTCGGCCGCGGCCCCGCCTTCGTGCAGCGCTGGTGGTACTGGGGCGCGCAGGTGGTCAACGTCGGCAGCGAGGCCCTGGCGGCGGGCATCTACGTGCGGCTGTGGTGGCCGCAGCTCCCGCTGTGGGTGCCCGTCGCGGTGATCGCGATCGTGGTGCTCGCCGCGAACGCGCTCACGGTCCGGGTCTTCGGCGAGTTCGAGTACTGGTTCGCGATGATCAAAGTGGTCGCGATCCTGCTGTTCATCGGCCTCGGCGTCGCGGCGATCTTCTTCGGGCTGCCGGGTTCGCCGGCCATCGGCCTGTCCGGCTGGACGGATCACGGCGGGTTCGCCCCGTTCGGGCTGCCGGGCATCTGGCTGGCGATGGTCCTGGTCTTCTTCAGCTACATGGGCACCGAGAGCATGGCGATCGCCGCGGGCGAGGCGCGCGACGCCCGCCGCGACGTGGTCGCGGCCACGCGCGGCGTGGTGGTGCGGCTGCTGCTGTTCTACGTGCTCGCCACCGCGGTCGTCATCTCGGTCGTGCCGTGGACGGACGCGGGCGGCACCGTCACGGCCAGCCCCTTCGTGCGCCTGTTCCAGTACGCCGGGATCCCCGCCGCGGTGCACATCATGAACGCGGTGGTCCTGGTGGCGGCCGTCTCGGCCATGAACACCAACGTCTACCTCACCAGCCGCACCCTCTACCAGCTCTCCGTGACCCGGCACGCGCCTGGGGTGTTCGCCCGGGTCAACCGCCGGGGCGTGCCGCTGAACGCGCTCCTCTTCTCGGGGCTGGGCCTGGTGCTGGCCTCGCTGCTGGCCGCGTTCGCCCCGGGGCAGGCGTTCCTCGCGCTGGTCGGCCTCGCGCTCGGCGGCGCGGTGCTCACGTGGGTGCTGATCCTGGCCACCTACCTCGCGTTCTGGCGGGCCCACCCGGAGCGCCGCTCACCGAGGGGGAACCTGCTCGCCGCCGGGTCGGCCCTGTCCATCCTCGTGCTGCTCGGGGTGCTCGCCACGATGAGCGTGACGGAGACGTTCGCGACGCCCACCCGGCTCGGCGCGCCCCTGCTGCTCCTGGTCGTGGTGGCCGCCGTCGCCCACCGCCTGCTCGGCCGGCGGGCCGGGGCGGAGCCCGGCCCTGAGGAGCCGGCTCCGGACCCCGCCCCGGCGGGGCCCGCCCGGTAGGATCGCCCGGTGACGTCGCCCGAAGATCTGCTCCGGGCGTCCGGGGCGCCCTTCAAGCTGCACGAGCACGTGCCGATCGTCGGCCGGCACGACGCCGAGACCAAGCTCGGCCTGCCCACCCACATGATGCTGAAGACCATGGTCTTCCGTACGGTGGACGGCACCTTCGTCCTGGCCGCGCTGCCCGTGACCGGGCGCGTCGGGTACGCCCGCCTGGCCAGGGCGGCAGGGGTGCGCCGCGACCAGCTCCGCCAGGCCGCGCCCGAGGAGTTGCGGCTGCTGGGCGTGGAGCCGGGCAGCGCGAGCCCGGTGTCCGACGCCGACGGTGTCGTGATCGTCTTCGACGCCTCCGTGCCGGGGATGGGCACGGTCTACTGCGGCAGCGGGCGTCCCGACCGGACCATCGAGATCGACGCGGACGTGCTCATCGAGGTCGTCAAGCCCCGCCTGGCAGAGCTGTGCCCGTAGCCTGAGGGCGCGCCCGGCGGCCTGTGCCGGTGATCGAGTACCACGTTGTCGGTGGCGCATGGCATGCTGCCTGACATGGCGGGAACCGATGCAGCACCTGTGACCCTGGTCGTCGGCGACGAGGAGTTGCTGGCCGAGCGGGCGGTGAGCGGGGTCGTGGCGGCGGCGCGGGCCGCCGATCCCGGCGCGGAGGTGCACGACCTGCTCGGCGGCAAGGTCACGACGGGGGAGCTGGCGCAGCTCACCTCGCCGTCGCTGTTCGGCGACCGCTCGGTGGTGGTGATCAGGTCGGCCCAAGACCTGCCGAAGGAGGTCATCGCCGAGATCGTCGCCTACACCAAGCAGCCCTCGGAAGACACCGTGATGGTGCTGTCGCACCCCGGCGGGGTGAAGGGCAAGGCGCTGGTCGACGGGGTGAAGAAGGCCGGCGCCAAGGTGGTCACGGTCAGCAAGGTCACCAAGGCGGGGGAGCGCCTCGACTTCATCAGGGGCGAGTTCAAGCGTGCCGGGCGGAGCATCTCGGGCGACGCGGCGCAGGCGCTGCTCGACGCCGTCGGCAACGACCTGCGAGAGCTGGCCGCCGCGTGCAGCCAGCTCGTGTTCGACACCGACGACAAGACGATCGGCGCGGCGGCGGTGGCCCGCTACCACAAGGGGCGGGCCGAGGTCACGGGCTTCAACGTCGCCGACTCCGCCGTCGAGGGGCGGCTGGCCGAGGCCCTGGAGCAGCTCAGGTGGGCGCTCGGCACCGGCGTCGCGCCCGTGCTGCTGGTCAGCGCGCTGGCCGGCGGGCTGCGCTCGCTCGCCAAGGTCGGCAGCGCGCCGCGCAACCTGCGGGGCGGGCAGCTCGCCAGCCATGTCGGCATGCCGCCGTGGAAGGTCGATCGGGTCAAGCGGCAGCTCAACGGGTGGGGGCCGGAGGGGCTGGCGCGCGCGATCCAGGCGGTGGCCAGCGCCGATGAGCAGGTCAAGGGCGGGGGCGCGGATCCGGCGTACGCGCTGGAGCACACGGTGCAGGTGATCGTGGCCAGCCGCACCGGCCGGTAGCGATCAGCGGATGTCTTCCGCCTTCAGCAGGAGCTGCTTGAGCAGGGTGTCCAGCACGTCCTGATCCGCGGCCGACAGGGCGTTGACCATGGCGGCCTCCACCTCGGCCCGGATGGTCATCGCCTCGAACCAGAGGTCCTTGCCCTTCGGGGTGAGCTCCACGTCCACCCGGCGGCGGTCGGAGGCGCTGCGGACGCGGCGCACGAGCCCCGTGCGCTCCAGCGTGTCGAGGCGGCCGGTCATCCCGGCGGGTGAGAGCAGCAGGTCGGCGGCCAGCTCCGACGGCGTCGCAGAGCCGCCGCGCGCCACGAGGCGGTGCAGCGTCTCGAACTCGTAGTCCTGCATGCCCACCTCCGCCAGCGCGGCCTCCTTCGTGTGGGACAGGTGCTTCACGAGGAACTGCATCCGCGTCACGATCGCCTCCACCCGCTCGTCGAAGGGCGCCTTGCCGCGCCAGCGGGCCAGATGGCGATCGACCGAGTCCTCCATGGCAGCGATCATACGCCAGCAAGTATTTTGTTGACGAAACATTCGCTGACGAAATATCGTCTTTGCCCATGATGTCACGGCTTCTGCTGGGGCGCTGCCTGTCCGCCCTGGCCACGGCGCTCATCCCGACCACGCTCACCCTGGCGGTGCTCCGGGCCGGCGGCGACGGCGGCGCGCTGGGGATCGTGCTCGCGAGTGAGCTGGTCCCGCTGCTGGTGCTGCTGCCTGTCGGCGGCGTGGTGGCCGACCGGGTCAGGCCGGAACGGCTCGCGCTGGCCGCCGACCTGACCCGCTGCCTGTCGCAGGCGGCCATCGCGGCCGAGCTCCTGCTGGGCGTGAACCGCCTGCTCGACCTCGCCCTGCTGTCGGCCGTGGCGGGGGCGGCCATCGCGTTCGGCAGCCCGGCGGTGCCCCGGCTGGTGATCGCGGTCGTGCCAGGGCCGGACCGGCTGCGGATGAACGCGCGCATCGGCGTGGCGACGAGCCTGTCCACCGTGGCGGCCCCGGCCCTGGCCGGGACGGTCACCGTGGCCGCCGGCCCCGGATGGGCGGCCGGGCTGACGGCGGTGCTGTTCGCCTGCTCGGCCGTGACCCTGGGCGGCGTCCGGACCTCCGGCGAAGGAGCGGGAGCGCGGCGGGCGTTCCTGGCCGACCTCGCGGGCGGCTGGCGGGAGGTCAGGACGCGGCCCTGGTTCCTGGCGGCGGTGCTCGGCCACGGCGTCTGGCACTTCGTGGCCGGGCTGTTCCTGACCCTCGGCCCCGTCATGGTGGTGCGGCACCTGGGCGGCGGCGAGGCCGGCTGGACGCTGATCGTGCAGGGCGGGACCGTGGGGATGGTGCTGGGCGTGTTCGCCGCGCCCAGGCTGCCGATCCGGCGCCCGCTGGCCGTGGTGCAGGCCGGCGCCGCGGCCTACCTGCTGCCCATGGCGGCCCTGGCCGCGGGGGCGCCCGTGCCGGTGCTGGCGGGGGCGTACTTCGTGGCGATGTTCGGGCTGGGGCTGCTCAGCCCCCTGTGGGAGACGGTGGTGGCCGAGGAGGTGCCGGAGGGCGCGCTCGGGCGGGTGCGCTCGTTCGATCAGCTCATCTCGTTCGCGTCGCGGCCGTTCGGGCTGGCCGTCGCGGCGCCGCTGGCCGGGATGACCGGGGTGGCGGCGCTGGCGGTCACCGGCGCGGTGCTGGTCGCCGCCGCCAACCTGGTCGCGATCGCCTGGCAACCGGCGGCCTCCGACCGGCGGCCGGAGCCCGTGCAGCCGACCTGATCGCGATCGCCTGGCAACCTGCCGCCCCCGACCAGGGGCCGGAGCCCGTCAGGTCAGCGCGGCCTCGCGTACGACGCCGTCGCTGATCTCCAGCACCCGGTCGGCCAGCGTCATCAGGCTCGGGTCGTGCGTGGCCACCAGCGCCGTGACCACCTCACTGCGGACGACCGCCCGCAGCAGCTCCATGATCTGCCGCCCCGTCTGCGAGTCGAGCTGCCCCGTGGGCTCGTCGGCCACCAGCAGCCGGGGCCGGTTGGCCAGGGACCTGGCGATCGCCACCCGCTGCCGCTGCCCGCCCGACAGCTCGTACGGCCGCTGGTTGACGTGCTGCTCCAGCCCCACGAGCGCGAGCAGCATCCGGACCCGGGCCTCGCGCTCCGCGACGGGCGTGCGCCGCAGCCGCATGGGGACGCCCACGTTCTCGGCCGCCGACAGCACGGGGATCAGCCCGAACGACTGGAACACGAACCCGATCACGTCCCGGCGCACGGCCAAGAGCTCGTCCTCCGGCAGGGACGTGACTTCGCGCCCGTCCACCACCACCCGCCCGGCGTCCGGCCGGTCGAGCCCGCCGATCTGGTTGAGCAGGGTCGTCTTCCCCGAGCCGGACCGGCCGCGGACCGCGACCAGCTCGCCGGGCCGCACGGAGAACGACACGTCCCGCAGCGCGACGACCTCCTTGGGCCCGCTCCGGTACACCTTGCGCAGCCCTTCCACCACGACCAGGGGCGCGTCAGTCATTCGAGGGCTCCTCTCGGGCGGGCCACACGCCGATGTGGTCGGATTCGAGCTCCAGGCGCACCCGGCGCTCCATGTCGAGGGCGTTCATGAAGTCGCGGGGCAGCTGCAGGCGCCCGACGCGGTCGAGCACGGCGTACTCCTCGGCGATGATCTGCCCCTCGGCGCCCTCGCGCCGCAGCGTCTCGCTGCTGGTCCGCCCGTCGCGGATGCCGACCGTCCGGTCCACCTGTTCCGAGACGAGCGGGTCGTGCGTCACGATGACCACGGTCACCCCCAGCTCCCTGTTGGCGGTGCGCAGCGCGTCGAACACCTGCTCCGACGTCTCGCTGTCCAGCTCGCCCGTGGGCTCGTCGGCCAGGATGAGCTGCGGGGAGTTGGCCAGGGCGACGGCGATGGCCACGCGCTGCTGCTCGCCGCCGGACATCTCGGGCGTCCGGCGGCCGGCGCAGGAGGCGACGCCGAGCAGCTCCAGCAGCTCCATGGCGCGCCCCTTGCGGGCGGCGCCGGCCAGCTTCATCGGCAGCTCGACGTTCTCCCGCGCGGTCAGGTACGGCAGCAGGTTCCGAGCCGTCTGCTGCCAGATGAACCCGACGATGGAGCGCCGGTAACGCAGCCGGTCCTTGGCGCTCATCGACAGCAGGTCCATCCCGGCCACCCTGGCCACGCCGGCGGTCGGCACGTCCAGCCCGGACAGCACGTTGAGCAGCGTCGACTTGCCCGACCCCGACGCGCCGACGATGGCGACCAGCTCGCCCTTGTCGATCACCAGGTCGAGCCCCTGCAACGCGACGACCTCGACGCCCTCGGTCTTGTAGATGCGGACGAGGTTGTCGCACACGATGTGCGCGTCGCCGCCGAACGCGGCGGACGGCCGGGTGGCCTTGGCTTCCAGCTCGGACAGGGTCGGGTTCATGGGAGCTCTCCCACTCGGAGGACGGCGCCCAGGCTGCGGCGCCGGCTGATGGCGGTGTGCGCGTACGCGCCGAGCACGGCGACGCCGGCCAGCCCGGCCGCCAGCGCGCCGGGCAGGAGCAGGCCGGGCGAGTAGTCGCCGACGGGCAGGTCGCCCGCGTACGACGACAGGTCCACGCCGGGCCCGAGCGCGGCGGGCAGCCCGAGGCCCAGGCCGAGCCCGACCAGCGCGGTGAGGAGGATCATGGGCAGGATCTCCAGCACGGTCAGGCGCTGCGCCTGCCGCTCCGACAGGCCGAGCGTGCGCAGGAACGACACCGCCCGCGCCCGGTCGGCGGCCCCGATGACCAGCGACAGGACGACGGCGATCAGCGCGTACGCGGCCAGCGCGACCGTCACGATCACCAGCGTCCAGCGCACGGTGGCGGTCAGGGGATCGTCCTGGATGGCCCGCAGGGCGCTCTCCTGCGAGGTGACGACGGCCGACGGGACCAGCCGCGCCAGCTCGGGCAGCGCGACGTCGCCCTGGATCAGCAGCGTGTTCACGGCGGGCCGCACCTGCACGCCGATGGGCACGACCATGAACTTGCCGTGTGTGTAGAAGCCCGGCACCGACTCGATGACGCCGCGCGTGGCCAGCTTCACGCGTGACTGCCAGCCGATCTCGATCGTGCCGCGCCCGCGCAGCTCGGGGGAGACGAGCGCGCCGTCGGGCAGCGGCGGCAGCCCGACGGGGGCGCCGTCGAGCAGGCCGCGCCACTGGGCGACGTCCACGGCGATGGCCTCGGCCCGCTCCGCGCCGTACCCGACCTGCACCCGCCCCGTCTGGGCGGGCACCACCCGCTCGACACCCGCCAGCCGGCGCACCCGCTCGATCGCCTCGGCCGGGATCTCGCTCTCCGACGTCACCCTGACCGGGGCGCCCACCTGCTGCCAGGACGCCGTCCGCTGCGTGGTCGCGATCCCGTCGGACACGACGGCCGCGAACACGGACACGCCCAGCGCGGGCAGCAGGATCAGCACCGGCAGCAGGCTCCCGGAGCGCGCCCTGGAGGCCCTGGTCAGCCCCAGGAACGGCACCGCCGCCCGGCCGCGCGCGGCCAGCCGCACGAGCAGCCGCAGCGGGTACGGGTAGCAGCGCAGCGTGATCAGCGCCGCCGCGACGGTCAGCGCGACGGGCACGACCAGCAGGAACGGGTCCTGCCCGCCCGCCGCGCTCAGCCCGCGGGCCCGCAGCAGGTACGCCCCCGCCAGCGCCAGCACCACGACCAGCGCTTCGAGCGTGACGCGCCGGGCCGAGGGCCGGGCGGCGGCCACGTCGTCGCGCCGCTCGTGCAGGGGCGCGCGGTGCGTCAGGGCCGTGCGCGCCCCGGCGTAGGCGAGCGCGACGACGACCACGACGACCGGCCCGGCGTGCACGATCGGCAGCGCGGGCCCGGGCACGAGGTACGACAGCGCGTACCCGGCCAGCGCACCCGGAACGACCGCCAGCCCGGCCAGCGCCGCCGCGGTGCCCGCCACCTGCCGCAACGACCCGCCGCGCGCCCGCGCCAGCCCCAGCGGGTGCTCCAGCTTGTCGGCGAGGAGCTGCACGGCCAGCACGATCACGCCGAGCGCCACCGCGAGCAGCCCGCCGAGCACGAGGTACATGACGGTCTGCGCGGTGGACAGCGCGGCCAGGAAGTCGCCGAGCAGCTTGGGCAGCGCGGTCTCGACGCGGTACGGGCTGCCGGTGGTCTGCAGCCCGACGACCCGCTCGAACTCGGTGACCGCCGCCCGCAGCCCGGGCACGTCCAGCGCGTCGGCCGCCCGCGCGTCGAGGGGCAGGACCCAGCGGTAGGTGAGGTTGCGCCCCTCGCCGCTGAGCGCCGTCAGCCCGGCGTCGGACATGAGCGTGGTGATGTGCTTGACGTGGTCCTTGCCGCCGGGCGGCTGCTGCTCGATGACGTGCAGGACGTCGGCGTCGTGCGACCAGGAGCGGTCGCCGGGGTCCTTGGCGCGGAAAGCGCCGACGATCTTCACGGCGGCGTAGTCGTTCTCGCCGAGGGTGATCGTCTGGCCGAGCCGCAGGCCCATCTCGGGCAGGGCCTCCTCGACGATCCCGACCTCGAAGACGGGGATGGTGCCGCCCTCGTAGCGGGTCGTCGCGGGAGCGCCGGGAGCGCGTCCCTGGACCCAGTCCACGCGCCGGTCGGCGTCGGACAGCCAGCCCAGGTTGACGTACATGCCGCCGCTGGTGCCGGTGACCGGGGTGAGCTCGGTCTTGGCGCTCATGTGCCCGGCCCCGGTCGTCAGCGGGCGCAGCCCGGCGGGCACGATCTCGCGCCACAGGCGCTCGCGGGAGTCGAACTGGGCGCGTTCGCGCAGGTCCTCGGGCCGGCCGGAGGACTGCGTGGCCACGGTCAGGTCGGCCTGGACGGCGGGGGCGGCGGTCAGCGCGCGGCGCAGCGCCTCGTCGTACGAGCTCTGTGCCGCCCTGGGCAGGCCGGCGACCAGCACGCAGGCGCTCAGCGTCAGCACGAAGAGCACGGCCACCGTGCCCAGGTGCACCCGGGCGAGCAGCCAGGTCCTCACTGTTCCTCCCGGAGGCCGTGTCCCTGGCGGCGCAGGTGGCGCGCCAGCCCGGCGACGATCGCGAACAGCACCGCCGCCACCAGCGCCAGCATCACGCCGGTGGCCGTCCACGGGATGTCCAGCACGACGCCCGGCGTGACGGCCGCGGCCTGCCCGGTCAGCACGATGTGCGGCACGACCAGCACGCCGACGACGACCGCCAGCGCCGTGCCCGCGACCAGCGACAGCCCCACCACGAACGCCTGCTCCACGGCCAGCATGCCGAGCATCTGCCGGGAGCTGACGCCGAGCGCCCGCAGGATCGCGAACTCCGCCAGCCGTTCCCGCGCCGCGACCGCCGCGTTGACCAGGAAGCCGAGCGCCGCGAACACCAGCGCCGCGCCGAACCCCAGCATCAGCGCCCCCTGCAGCCCGCTGGCCAGCGGGTCGTCACGCAGGGCGGCGGCCAGCGCGCGCTGGTCGAGCGCGGTGACGTCCCACTCGGGGTGCCCGCCGAGTGCGGCCACGGCCGGGGCGGTGTCGCCGGCGGCCAGCCACCACTCGGTGGCGGGGCGGGGGAGCTGTGCCGCGGCCAGCTCGTGTGCCTGCATCGTCTGCCAGTCGACGAGCAGGGCTTGCTGCCCGGCCGGGGTGGTTGGCATCGTCTCCACCACGCCGACGACCTTGACGGTCATGACGCGGCGGTCGATCGAGGCCCGCCCGGTCTGGCCGGTGCCCAGCTTGAGCGCGGCGGACAGGTCGGAGGTGAGCACGACGGGCAGCGGGCCGGGCTCGGGCCGCCGGACGAAGGGGGCCGCCGCGGTCCCGCTGACGCTCATGGTGAGCGGGGGCGCCGCGACCTGCTGACCGTCCGCGCTCAGCGCGGTCACGGTCAGGCTTCCGGTGCTGTCCTCCTGCGCGCTGGCGACCAGGCCGAGCAACGTCAGCGGGTACGTGATCGTCCCGCTCCGTCCGGCCAGCGCACGCAGGTCCACCTCGACCCGGTTCGTGCCCTTCTTGAGCAGGCCGAGCGGCAGGTCCCGCCAGACGCCGAGCCCGTCGGACAGCACCAGCCGCGCCGGCAGCTCGGTGCTCGCCTCGGCGGTCACGACGAGCCCGGCCGGCCGTCCCGGCAGGGCGAGCCCCGCCGCCCGGTCGCCGGCCAGGGCCTTCGACAGCTCGCCGACGCTCTGCGCCGACAGGTCGGAGCGCAGGTGGAACAGCTCGCCGAGCTTGCTCGCGTCGAGCGCGAGCAGCATCGCGTTCGTGCCGCTCACGTCGGTCTGCCCGCGGAAGCCGGGCGAGGCGGCGGTGACGCCGGGCAGCGCGGTGAACGCGGTGCCGCGCCCGAGCGCGCCCAGCTCGGGGCCGTCGGCGGGCCCCGACAGCCGCAGGTCGGCCCCGGCCTGGTGGCGGGCCTGGTCGAGCTGGGAGGAGCGCCAGGTGGCGGCGGTGGCCAGGGAGACGATGCCGATCGCGATCGCCATCGTGAGCAGCAGCGCGGGCCCGGCGTACTTGAGCGGCCGTCGGCTCACCTGCCACGCCCCGAGCGCGGGCGCGAGGGTGGGCCGCCTGGAGGTGATCCGCTCGGCCAGCCGCGACAGGCGCGGCACCAGCCGCAGCCCCAGCATGCCGCCCGTGAGCAGGGCCAGCGCGGGCCCGGAGATGATCAGCGGGTCGATGCCCAGCCCGCCCGCCGCCGTCGCGGTCACGGGTGCGCCGTAGCGCTGGAGCTGCCAGATGGCCAGCCCGGCCACGACCAGCAGCGCCAGGTCCGCGCCCGCCCGCTCGATGAGGCCGCGCCCGCCGCCGCGCCCGCGCGCCGACTGCTCCTCCACGTACGTGCGCCGCGCCCCCGCCAGCGCGGGCAGCACCAGCAGCACGGCCGCGGCCAGCGCCACCCCGAACGAGACGAGGAACGTCCCGGCGTCCGCCACCGGCGCCAGCCGCACCCCCGACGCCTTGATCCAGGGCAGCGCGTTGACCAGCGCGAGCAGCGGCGGCCCCAGGAACGGCGCGACGACCGCGCACGGCAGTGCCACCAGCAGCGCCTCACCGCCCGCCAGCGCCGCCAGCCGCACCGTGCCCGCGCCGCGCGAGCGCAGCAGCGCCACCTCCATGCGCCGGTGGTCGGCCAGCAGCCGCGCGGTGAGCATCAGCGCGTACGCGGCCAGCAGCAGCAGTTGCAGCACCGGGATCAGCATGGTCGAGCGCGCCACCAGGGAGGCGGTGCCGAGCTGGGTGAGCAGGTCCGGCAGGCGGCTGGCGGCCACGCAGCTCCCGCAGCCGGCCGCCTTCAGCCGCTCCTCGACCTGCCCGATCGCGCCGGCCAGCGGGCGCAGCCGCTCGGGGGTGAGCGTGCGCAGGTCGGGCACGGCGGTCCAGGTCGCGTTGACGCTGGTGGCGAAGCGGGCCAGGAACGTCTCGCGGGTCACCATGAGCGGCCCGAACGTGGTGAAGTCGCCACGCTCCACGCCCCGGCTGAGCAGCTGCTCGCCCGCCCAGCGCGCGCCGAACGGATCGTCGATCTGGAAGACGCCGGCCACGCGGACCCGGACCGGGCGCGGGTCGAGCCGCCCGCGCGTGGTGAACTCCTGCCCGACCTCGAACCCGCTCGCCGAGGACGCCGACAGCGAGATCGCCACCTCCACCGGGTCGTCCCCCGGTTTCGGCCAGGCCCCCGCGACCAGCCTGGCATGCCGGTCGAGCCCGTCGTAGCTGCCGAACCTGAGCAGGTCGGGACGCTCGCGCCCCTCCTGGCCCGGCATGGCGTAGGAATCGGAGCGGAAGCTGGTGGTCAGGGCGGGCGGTCCGGCGTAGGCGCGGGTCAGCTCGGCACGCACGGCCTGGTCGAACCGGGGGAACGTCTCGGCGGTCACGGGGGAGCTGATGGTGGCCACGGTCTGGCTGTAGGAGGCGGTCTCCATCGTCCGGCGGACACCGGCCTCGGCGATGGAGGAGGCGTACATGGTCAGCGCGACCAGCGTGGTGGTGGCCAGCAGGATCGAGCCGAGCGCGGCCAGGAGGAGCAGCGGCTCGCTGAACGCCCTCTTGACGATCAACGGCCCTCGCATGCGCCCCCCTTTTTGCCCCGTTTAGTGCACTTTCGAGCAGGGGGCGAAGCAGGGGCAAGGTGATCTTTGCAACGGTGACGCACCCGATACGGGCGTGTGATATCGAAACTGTGACAAATGGGTGCGAAAACGCGAACGCCGCCCCTCGCGTTCGCGAGGCGCGGCGTTTCGGAGTGCCGTGCTTGCCCGGCGGATTACCGGGCGGTCACTGGGCGGATTACTTGGCGGCGGCCAGTGCAGCGGCCTGCTTGGCGATCGCCGACTTGCGGTTGGCGGCCTGGTTCTTGTGGATGACGCCCTTGCTGACGGCCTTGTCGAGCTGGCGGGCGGCAGCCCGCTGCAGCGCGGTGGCCTGCTCGACGTCGCCCTGCTCGGCGGCCTCGCGGAACTTGCGGACCGCCGTCTTCAGCGAGGACTTGACTGCCTTGTTGCGCAGACGAGCCTTCTCGTTCTGCTTGTTGCGCTTGATCTGGGACTTGATGTTCGCCACGAAGAAGCCTCGGTGAAAGTCTGAAGTGATGGACGGGGCGCGCGGGCTCGAGAGAGGGCGCGCCACACGCAGTTGCCCAGGTTACCAATAACTCAGGCGGCTGCTCAAATCAACGCCACCGCGTCATGTACTCGCGCCAATCCTCCTCGGTGGCCGCGAAGTCCACATAGAGGGCCAGCCCGAACCGCTCGCGGCGGCCGTGCTCCGTCAGCGCCAGCCTGGCGCCCTCGGCGGCCATCGCGACGCTCTCCGCCTCGTCCGCCCATGCTATGCCGTGGTCGTGGTAGGCCGGGGCGCCGATGTAGAGGGCCTTCGACTCGGGGACCAGGTCGAGGGCGAGAGCGGCCTGGCGGGCGACGTAGCCGCCGTAGAGGGACTGTGCCGGGGTGAAGGAGTCGTAGGTCATGATCGCCACCTGGTCGACGCGGGCCACCACTTGCCGGAAATATCCCTCGGACCAGTACTTGTCGTGACCCAGGACCGCCCGGGCGGTCAGGCGCATGCCCAGGTACGGCTCGATCTGCGGGGTGGAGGTGGACAGGAGCTTCGTGTGCCGCCTCGTCCGGTCGAGGAGGTCGAGGAAGGCGGTGTCGCCGTCGCCGATGGGCTCGAAGTTGTAGTGGATGCCGTCGTAGCCCTGCTTCATGATGGCGGCGACGCCGGCCAGGACGTTCTCGCGGGCTTGGGGGTCGTCGAGGTCGAGGCCGTTCTTGACGGCCTGGCCGAGCCAGGCGGAGACGCGGAGGCCCGGTAAGTACTTTCGCACCCATTGAACGAAATTTCCGGCGTTGGGGTATTTAGCGGGATCTAGGCGGCCGTCCCACTCGAAGGGGCCGGAGTGGACGTACAGGTCCTTGATGCCCGTGGCGCGCAGCCGTACGGCGAGCCGCTCGACGTCCTGCTCCGTGCGGCGGCCGTCCACCCAGGCGTGGCCCAGCCATAAGGCGTCGTTCCCGGTGCTCTTCGCCCAGGCTGCCGGCGCACCGGTAAACTGGATGCGGAGCGCCGCGGCGAGAAGGCCGCCCAGCGCGACCACGATGGCCAAGGCAAGCGCGAGCAGGCGCAGGCCGCGGCGGATGACGGTTCGGGCAATCACCCGGGCATGTCACCATGGAAGACTGCTTGACCTCAACCCTGTCGAAACGGACTTCGGTGCGCACTCAGCCTGGCCAGACCGACCCCGCGTTGATCCGCAACTTCTGCATCATCGCGCACATCGACCATGGCAAGTCGACCCTTGCCGACCGGATGCTGCAGATCACCGGCGTGGTCGAAGAACGCGCCATGCGCGCCCAGTACCTCGACAGGATGGACATCGAGCGCGAACGCGGCATCACGATCAAGTCGCAGGCCGTCCGGCTGCCGTGGGACGGCCACGTGCTCAACATGATCGACACCCCCGGGCACGTCGACTTCACCTACGAGGTCTCCCGGTCGCTGCAGGCGTGCGAGGGCGCGATCCTGCTGGTCGACGCCGCCCAGGGCATCGAGGCGCAGACGCTGGCCAACCTCTACCTGGCCATGAACGCCGACCTGCACATCATCCCCGTCCTCAACAAGATCGACCTGCCGGCCGCGCAGCCGGAGAAGTTCGCCGAGGAGCTGGCCGGGCTGATCGGCTGCGACCCGTCCGACGTGCTCAAGGTGTCGGGCAAGACCGGCGAGGGCGTGCGCGAGCTGCTCGACCACGTGGTCGCCACGGTGCCCGCCCCGGTCGGCGTCGCCGACTCGGCCGCGCGGGCGCTGATCTTCGACTCGGTCTACGACACCTACCGCGGCGTCGTCACCTACGTCCGGGTCGTCGACGGGCACCTCGGCAAGCGCGAGCGCATCCTGATGATGTCCACCAACGCCACCCACGAGACGCTGGAGATCGGCGTCATCTCGCCCGAGCCCAAGCCCGCCGAGCTGGGCCTCGGCGTGGGCGAGGTGGGCTACCTCATCACCGGCGTGAAGGACGTGCGCCAGTCGCGCGTCGGCGACACCGTCACCTCGGCCGGCAAGCCCGCCCAGGAGATGCTGGCCGGATACGAGCACCCCAAGCCGATGGTGTTCTCCGGCCTCTACCCGATCGACGGCGACGAGTACCCCGAGCTGCGCGAGGCGCTCGACAAGCTCCAGCTCAACGACGCCGCGCTGGTCTACGAGCCCGAGACGTCGGCAGCGCTCGGGTTCGGCTTCCGCGTCGGCTTCCTCGGCCTGCTGCACATGGAGATCGTGCGCGAGCGGCTGGAGCGGGAGTTCGGCCTGTCGCTGATCTCCACCGCGCCCAACGTCGTCTACCGCGTGGTCATGGAGGACGGCAAGGAGCTCACGGTCACCAACCCGTCCGAGTTCCCCACCGGCGGCAAGATCGCGCAGGTCTTCGAGCCGGTCACCAAGTCCACCATCCTCGCCCCCGCCGAGTTCATCGGCGCGATCATGGAGATCTGCCAGGGGCGGCGCGGCCAGCTCCTCGGCATGGACTACCTGTCAGAAGACCGGGTCGAGATCCGCTACACGCTGCCGCTCGGCGAGATCATCTTCGACTTCTTCGACCAGCTCAAGTCGCGCACCCGCGGCTACGCCTCGCTCGACTACGAGCCGGCGGGCGAGCAGGAGGCCGACCTCGTCAAGGTCGACATCCTGCTGCAGGGCGAGGCGGTCGACGCCTTCAGCGCCATCGTGCACAAGGACAAGGCCTACGGCTACGGCGTCGACATGGCCAAGAAGCTGCGCGAGCTGATCCCCAGGCAGCAGTTCGAGGTGCCGATCCAGGCCGCCATCGGCGCCCGCGTCATCGCCCGCGAGAACATCCGCGCCATCCGCAAGGACGTCCTGGCCAAGTGCTACGGCGGTGACATCTCCCGCAAGCGGAAGCTGCTGGAGAAGCAGAAGGAAGGCAAGAAGCGGATGAAGATGGTCGGCCGGGTCGAGGTGCCGCAGGAGGCCTTCGTCGCCGCGCTGTCCACCGACTCCAGCGCCGACAAGACCAAGAAGTAGGCCGCTTTCCGGGCGGGGGCCCCCTGAATACCCTGAAAGTATGGAAACGGTGCAGACGGCGCGTCTGGTCCTGTCCCGGGTGATGCCGGAGGACCTCGACGCCGTCCACGAGATCCACTCCGATCCCCGCACCAGCGTCTACCACCCCAGCGGCCCCGTCACCGACCTGGAGTCCAGCCGCGCCATGCTCGACCTGTGGCTGGCCGACTGGGACGAACGCGGCCTCGGCTACTGGGCCGCCCGCCTGCCCGGCGACCCGCACGTCCTCGGCTTCGGCGGCCTGCGCCACGCCGTCGTGGACGGCGCCGAGGTGCTGAACCTGTACTACCGCTTCAGGCCGTCCGCCTGGGGTCACGGGTACGCGGTCGAACTCGCCCGCGCCGCCCTGCGGGTGGGCAAGGGGCTGGGCACCGTCGTGGCCGTCATCAGGGACGTCAACCTGCCGTCACACCGGGTGGCGGAGCGGGCCGGCATGCGCAAGGACCGGACCATCCCGTACGGCGGCGTGCCCAGCGACGTGTACGTGGCCTGACCGCCCCCGTCTTGGGATGCCCGCCCCTTACTTGGCCCGCATCAGGAACCCCAGGAGCACCAGCACACTCAGCACTCCCTGCGCCACCAGGAACGGGGCCAGGGCCGCCGGCTGGGAGGCCAGCGCCGCCGCCGTGGGCAGGCAGCCGAGCAGGGCCAGGTCAGGGCCGGTGGCCGCCCAGAAGAGCGGGCCGGTCGGCACGGCCCCGCCCGGCGTGTCGATGACGGGCATCGAGTGATCGACGGGAGGGCGCCGGGCCATCCGCAGGGCACCGGCGGCCAGCGCCGGCGCGGCCAGCGGCCCGAACCACCACCACGCCGCGCCCCCGGAAGCCATGAGATCGGTGGGCGCCCCGGCCTCGAAGGACAGCGTCAGGGCGGCGAGCGCGACGGCCGCCCACGTCCCCGCCAGCAGCGCCGGCAGGGCCGCGCGGGCCGCCAGCGCCTGCCGCCTGCCCACCCCGATGAGCCTGGCCAGGGCGGGATTGTCGGCGTCCCTGCGCGCACCGGACGTGCCCAGCGACGCCACCGCCAGCGCACCCCCGAGCACGGCCAGCCCCAGCACCACCGGCGGGCCGCCCGCCTGCGCCAGCACCGCCGGCAGCGCGGCGCTCCCCGCCACCGCCGCCAGCCGGCCGGGCCTGCGGGCCAGCCGCCGCCAGTCCTGCCAGGCCAGGGCGAACGGCGCGGGCAGCGACGGCCAGCGCCGGGAGGCGAGCTTCCTGGCCCGCCAGTGGTTGTCCTCGGCGATCCAGGTGAGGGCGCCAGGATCGAGCGACATGGCCGCGCTCGCCACGTGGCCGGCCCGGGTGGAGGAGGTCACCAGCGTACGGGTGGGGATCCGGTCGAGCGTGGCCCACGCCTGCCGTACCAGCAGGCCGGACAGCACGGCGGCGCCGGACACGGCGGCGGTGAGAGCCGGCAGGGGAGCGCTCGCCGCGACCGCCAGCACCGCACGGAGCCGGCCCGTCACCGCCACCACCGCCAGCGCCAGCAGCAGGGCCGTCCCGCCGGTCAACCACACCCGCCACGACTCCGACGCCTGCCCCAGCACGGCCAGCGCCATCCCGCCCACTGCCGCGGCCACGCCCACGACCAGCGCGCCCAGCACCCGCCACACGAGCTGGTCGGGCGCGCCCAGCACGGCCAGCAGCCCGATCCCGAGCAGCAGACCCGCCACCGCCGCGATCCCGAGCAGCAGGCGCGCCGACCGGGCGAGCACATGCCGCCGGTTCAGCGGCGACAGCAGCAGCCAGGAGGCGTCCGCACCGGGCAGCAGGACAGGCCCCGCCGCCCGCGCCGCCGCCAGGAACCCGGCCAGGGCCAGCGCCAGCAACGCCACCCCCGCCCCCATGCGCGCCGGCTCACCCGGTACCGCCAGGCTCGTCAACACCCCGGACACGGGCCTGCCGGCCACGGCGATCAGCATGAGCAGGCAGAAGGCGGAGACGTAGCGGTCCATCAGGCTGGCGGGGGTGCGGCTGCGCGAGCGCACGTAGGCCCGCAGGGTCCGGACATCACCCCCGATCGCCACAGTCACGCCGTCACCACCAGTCACGCCGTCACCACCAGTCATGCCGTCACCGTCGGTCGGGCCGTCGCCTCCGGTCCAGCCGCCACCTTTGGTCATGCCGTCACCCCGGAAGGGGCGATCTGACGGCCGATGGCGGCCAGGCCCTGGTCATGAGTGGCCATGACGACCGTGCCGCCCTCGTCGGCGTACTCGGTGAGCAGATCGGCGAGCTCGGCGCGGAAACCCTTGTCCAGGCCCCGTTCGGGCTCGTCGAGGAGCAGCAGCGTGCTCGGCCGCAGCAGCGTGGCGGCCAGGGAGAGGCGCTGGCGCTGACCCGTGGACAGGTTCAGCGGCGGCGCGTCGGCCCGCTCCTCCAGCGCGAACAACTCCATCGCCGTGTCCACCGTCATCCTGGCCCTGGTGTGCACGGCCCCCATCAGCTCCAGATGCTCACGAGCAGTGAGCCCCGGATACCAGGCCGGCTCATCACCCAGCAACGCCACCCGCCCCCAGAACGCGGCATCGTTGGCCGGCGCCCGCCCGAACACGCGCACCTCCCCGGCCGTGACCGGCTGCAACCCGGCCAGACAACGCAGCAGGGTGGACTTCCCGGAGCCGTTCGGGCCGACCACGGCCACGATCTCACCCGGCGCCACGGACAGGCTCAGATGACGGAGCACGGGATTGCCGCCGAGCTCCACCGTCAGGGCAGACACACCGATGATCGAGTCGTACACCGTTCGAGCGTAGCGACCCCACCCCCCACCCGCGCACCCGCCCGCTCACCCGACCGGCCACACACCCGCCTACCTCGGCCACGAACCCGACCGTTTCGGATGCTCACCGCCCAACCGCCCACCAGCCCGCACGCTCGCCGCTCACCGTGGGTGCGCACCCCCACCCGACCGGCCGCGACACCCGCCGGCCTGGATGTTCACCGCCCGCCAGGCCGCACTCTCGCCGCCCGCATGCTCGCCGCTCACCGCAGGGGCGCACCTGCCCGCCCGGCTGGCCCCGTACCCGCCCCACCTCGGCCGGGCACCTACCTCCAGGATGCTCACCGTCGGCCCGGCCGCGCATCCGTCGCTCCGAACGCTCGCCACTCACCCCGGGCGCGAAGCCGCCCCCCAGAACCCCGGCGACGCAGGCGATTCTGTCGGTGCCACCGCGTACCTTCTCTTCCGAACACCTGTGCGACTGGAGGGTGACGTGATTGCTTCTGAGCGATTCGAGCGGGCCGCGGTGCTAGGGGTCGCTGTGGCGGAGGAGACCCGGCGGTTGCTGAGGCGCCACCTTGACGACCGCGAGGAGGGCGCCGACGGCACCGTCCTCGTGGACGTTCCCTACCCTGACGCGGCCGTCGTGGCGACCCTGCTCGACGTGGCCGCCGAGTGCTTCGGTGAGCGCGGCGCCTCCGTGGAGGAGACCAGGCAGGCGGCGTTGGAGACGCTGTTACAGCTCGCGGGCTTCGACGAGGAGTCCCAGCTCAACCAGGGTGCGCCAGGCCGTGACGATAGGCGTAGGTGACGGCCTGGGCGCGGTCCCGCAGCTGAGCCTTGGCGAAGAGGTTGTTGATGTGCGTCTTGACGGTGGCCTCGGTGATGTAGAGGCGCCCGGCGATCTCCGCATTCGACAACCCTTCGGCAATGAGCCTCAGCACTTCGACCTCCCGCGGGGTCAACCCCCGCATCCCCACCCCTGTCCCTCCGGTCACCGCCCGACCGGAGCTCTGGCCCGCGTCCGGCACGGCCGCGCGCGTTCCTGCCACGGCCGGAGGGACAGGGGCCGGGTCGGAGGCGGGCGGGGGCGGTGAAGTGGTGGCGGTGCCCGGTGTGGTGGGCGTTACCGGTGCGGAAGGGGTGGAGGTCGTGGAAGGGGGAGGGGCCATGGTGTCGAGGAGCCGACGCTGCACCGTGGGGTCGAGCTGGGCGTCGCCGCGCATCACCGTGGCCACGGCCGAGGCGATGTCGTCGGCGTCGGCGTCCTTCGTGAGAAACCCGCGAGCACCCGCGCGCAGCGCCGCGAACACCGACTCGTCGTCCGAGTACGTGGTGAGCACCACGACCTGCGTGTCCGGGTACGCGGCGCGGATGCGGCCGGTCGCCTCCACACCGTCCATGCGCGGCATGCGCAGGTCCATCAGCACGACGTCCGGCCGTTCGGTCTCGACGACCCGCAACGCGGCCTCACCGTCGCCCGCCGATCCGACCACCTCGATCCCCGGCAACAGGCCGAGCAACAGCACCAGCCCCTCACGCACCACGGCCTGGTCATCCACCACGACCACCCTGATCATGCGCGCAACCTCCCGCGTGCCCAAGGGACGGGGACTCTCAACTGGACGAGGAAGGTGCCGTCCTGCTCGCCCGCCGTCAGCGTGCCGCCGAGGAGTTCGGCGCGTTCGCGCATGCCCACGAGGCCGTACCCGCCCCCAGGGGTGCCGGGCTCGGCGGAGGTGGGGTTGGTGATGCGCAGGTCGCAGTGGCCGGCGGCGAAGGTCAGCGTCACCTGGGCCGGGCTGCCCGGGGCGTGGCGGCGGATGTTGGTGAGGGCTTCCTGGGCGGTGCGCAGGAGGGCGAGCTCCGTCTCCGGCGGGAGACGGTGCTCGGGGCCGGAGATGCGTAGCGTGCAGGGCTGGTGGGCGGTGGTCTCGAAGTCGTCCGCGAGCGTGCGCAGGGCTGCGGGGAGGGCGGGCGGGTCCTCGCGGAGGGCCGAGACGGCGCGCCGGGCCTCGTCGAGGCCCGACTTGGCGAGGTCCCGGGCGCGGGTGACGCGGTCGAGGGCCTCGGCCGTACGTTCGGCGCGCAGCAGCAGCTTGGCGCCCTCCAAGTGGACGAGCTGGGCGGACAGCGAGTGGGCGAGGATGTCGTGGATCTCCCTGGCGATCCTCGCCCTCTCCGCCAGCACGGCCTCCCGCGCCTCGGCGGCCCTGGCGGCCTTGCGCTGTTTCGCCGCGTACGTGATCAGGAAGATCAGGCAGACGCTGAGCACGAGGGGCAGGTCGTCGACCGGCGAGCCGGCGAGTTCGCCCGCCACCACGAGCCCCGCGACGGCCAGGAGCCCGACGGCGAGCGAGAAGCGCAGCGGCAGACGGCTCACCGCCAGGCTGACGCAGATGAGCAGGGCGCCGATCGTCACGCCGGTCCGGGTGATCGTGTTGAGGGCGATGGACAGGAGCACCGCCAGGCTGAGGGAGACCAGCATGACCCGTTGCGGCACCCGCGCCACCGACCCGGCCACCCACCGCAACGGGCTCCGGCGAGCCGGATGCGGCTCCGGGGTCGGGCCGGTGGGGTGGTGGACGGAGTCGGTGGAAGGAAGGGGTGGGTTGCGGAATGAAGGGAGAAGAGGGGCGAGCAGGCTGAGAGCCAGGGCGATGGTCAGGATGGTGACGGCCAGGGGGGTGCCGGTGAGGCCGGGGGCGGGGGTGGCCTGGAGCTGGGATGCGATGAGCAGCACGACGACTCCCAGTCGCAGGGCGAAGGGGACGGCTCGGGACAGGCCACGCATCACCCCACGAACGTATCCGGTCGCGCCCCGGTGCTGGAAAGCGCGCGGCCCCTGCGGGCCACCAGGTACGCCTGGATGCCGACGGTGAGGCCGAGGAAGAGCAGGACGCTGCTGGTGGAGGCGGTCAGGCCGATGGCCGTGCCGGCGAAGTACAGCCCGGCGCGGGTCGCGGCCGAGGCCAGCCACGCCAGGATGGTCCAGCGCGTGGCCTTCGACCAGGCGACGCCGGAGGAGTCGAGCCAGACGCGGACGGTCCGCGCCCGCCACACCCCGAGCGCCACGGCGGCGCCGGCCTCCACGAGGAAGAGGGCCAGGCTGAGGGCGAGGTGGGCGGTGTCGAAGAGGCCGCCCGTGACGAGGCCGACGATCACCATGGCGCCGGCGACGTACAGGGTCGCGGTGCCTGCGGCCGGGCGGGTGCGGAGCTGGCGGTAGATGACGAACGCGACGACGAGGAGGGAGATCAGGGAGATTTGTAGGGTGTTCACGGCATTTGACCGTAGGGAGGTGGCGGTCGTACCGGATCGGTCTGCGGGTTGAGGGTGTCGGATCTCCATCCTGGGGTGGAGAACGCCCCGATATCGGCTCGCCTTGGTGAAGAATGCTCCATTACCGTCCTATTTATGCGCATTCTCTCTGTGAACGTGGGCACGCCGGTCGACGCCGAATGGGCGGGGAACCTCAAGCGGACGGCGATCGACAAGCGCGCGGTGGCGCACCGGGTCGCGGTGCTCGCCAACGGGCTCACGGGGGACGCTCGGGCCGACGAGAAGAACCACGGCTCGCCGAAGTCCGCCGTCTACGCCTACGCCAGGGAGGACTACGACTGGTGGGAGCGCGAGCTCGGGAGGGGGCTGCGCCACGGGCAGTTCGGCGAGAACCTGACCACCACCGGGATCGACGTCAACGAAGCCCTGATCGGGGAGCGGTGGCGGGTGGGCACGGCCCTGCTGGAGGTGACGGGGCCGAGGACGCCGTGCGTGGTGTTCCGCAACTGGATGGACGAGCCCGGCTGGGTCAAACGGTTCACGCAGGCGGGGCGGCCGGGGGCGTACCTGCGGGTGGTGGAGCTCGGTGAGCTGGGGGTGGGGGACGACGTGGAGCTCGTCTCACGGCCCGAGGCCGGGGTGAGCGTGGCCGACCACTTCCGCGCCCGCAACGGCGACAGGGACGCCCTGCGCCGCATCCTCAGCGTGCCTGGGCATGACGCGAAATGGGATGAGATGGCCGGGCGAGTGCTGCTGGGCTGAGGCCGTCGAGCAACCTGGCGTCGAGTGGCGTGGCCGCTGCCGAGGGCGTTGTGGCGCTGCCTACGCGATGGCGGGCTGCTGCCCATGGGGCGGTGTGGCGCTGCCAACGTGGTGGCGGGGCGTTTTGAAGCGCTGGCCGGGCGTTGCTCATCGCGAGCGGTGTGGCGCGACGGAGGGGGCTGATGTCGCGGACGGTGCGGTGTGCTGAAGAGGGCTGGCGCCGTGAAGGGGCACTGCGCGGAGGTGGCCGGCAGGCGTGCTGAGAGTGGGTCGCGTGAAGGGCCGGTGCGTTGAAGCTGGCTGGGGCTGAAGGGGTGGCGCGACGAAGCTGGTGGGCGGTGTGAAGGGGCGCGGTGTCGTAGAGGGGCCGCGCCCCTTCATGGGGGTCAGCGGAGGATGGAGTACAGGGCCGAGGTGAGGGAGGCTACGGCGTCGTCCTGGTCGATGGACCACATCATCGAGCCGCCGAGCCCCTTCAGCCGGATGTACGCGGCCTTCTGCACCAGCACGGCCGGATCGTCGTAAGACCAGAACTCGTTGCCGTCGTACAGCCACATGGCGCCGCTGCGCAGGTCGCGGTAGCGCTTGCCGGGCTTGGAGACCAGGTCCTTGTAGTCCTCGGTGCCGGGGGCCCACTTGCCGGGCGCGGGGCCGGTGGCGGGCTGGTAGAGGCCGTCGCCGCCGGCGGTGACGCCGGTCCAGCCCTGGCCGTAGGCGGGGACGCCGACCACGATCTTGCGGGCGGGGGCGCCGCGGGCGAGGTAGTCGCGGACGGTCTGGTCGACGCTGTAGCGGACCGGGTTGGGGTCGCGGCGGTCGGTGAGGAGGTTGCCGTTGTGGCCGGTCTGCGGCTCCCAGGTGCCGTGCAGGTCGTACCCCTGGACGGTGGCGAAGTCGAGCTGGCGGAAGACGTCGCGTACCTCGAAGCCGGCGTCGATTTTGGCGGCGGCGGCCGGGAGGAAGGCGGTGAGCTGTGCGGAGCGGGAGAAGGCGCGCAGCTGGGCGCGCAGTTCGGCGACGAAGAGGGTGAAGTTGCGCTTGTCCTCGGGCCTGATCGCGTTGCCTTCGGCGCCGGAGGAGCCGGGCCACTCCCAGTCGAGGTCGATGCCGTCGAAGACGCCGGCGGCCGCGCCCGGTTCGAGGCCGGGCAGGTTGCCGCGCAGCCACAGGTCGATGCAGGAGCCGGCGAGCGCGGCGCGGGATTCGGGGGTGAGGACGGCGTCGGAGAAGTACTTGGAGCCGGTCCAGCCGCCGAGGGAGATCATCACCTTGAGCCCGGGGTGCTTGGCCTTGAGCTTGCGGAGCTGGTTGAGGTTGCCGTTGAGGGCCTGCCCGGGGGCGTCGGCGACGCCGTCGACGCTCTGCTCGGCCGGCACCGGGCGCTGCCAGTCGGCCCAGGGGTCGGAGGAGTAGCAGGCCCCTTCGGCGTTGACGAACCCGAACGCGTAGTTGAGGTGGGTGAGCTTGGCGGCGGCGCCGGTGACGTCGACGTCCTTGACGTGGTAGTTGCGCCCGTAGACGCCCCATTGGATGAAGTACGCGACCCGTTTGAAGCCGGTGCGGGCCTCGGCGGGCACGGAGAGCGCCGTGAGGCCGAGTAAGAGTGACAGTGCGATCAGGATCTTCTTCTTCACGAGCGGCTCCCGGGCTGCGCACGAAACTCTTATAGGAAACTTTCCTATAAATTAGACGCGATCGTAGAGCGGCGGCTCGCCCCCGTCAACGATGCGCGCGATCTCCGCGGGGCTCGACAGCAGCCCCCAGGCGAACGCCGGGTCGGAGAACAGCGTCAGCACGAGATCGGCGAGATCCTGCCTGGTGGCGGCGGCCACGAGCAGCTTCACGACGTGCTCGGCGGGCGGCCGCAGGAACGCGTTCGTCCAGTCGACGACCGGCGCCGCCGCCTCCCACATCCGCTCCGCCGTGGCGTGGGCGAAGGCGGCGTCGTACGGGCCGCCCGCCGCGATGGCGTCGGCCGCGATCCACGCGCACCTGGAGCCCAGGTTCGCGCCCTGGCCGGTGATGGGGTCGTTGACGATCCAGGCGTCGCCGACGGCCAGGGCGATCCGCCCGCCGGGCAGCTCGGCCACCGGCTGACGTACCGTCGGCGTGACCGCGCCCTGCAGCAGGTCGTCGGGCCCCAGCAGCTCGAACGCCGCCGCATCCACCCGCTCGGCCAGCCGCGGCGCGTGCTCGCGCAGCAGCGCGCGCAGCACGGCCGGGACCTCCTGCCAGGGGGTGCGGGTGATCGGCTCCAGCGGGCCGCCGGGGATCGCTTCGACGAGGACGGCGGAGACGACCCCCTCGCGCGTCATCATGGGCATCCGCAGGATCTCGCCGGCACCGCCCGAGATGTTGTACGAGAACAGCGGCTCCAGGTCGATGCCCCGGTACAGCCCGGCCGCCAGGAGCCGCTGAGGCCGTTCGAAAGGGCTGCGCGCGGCGTCGCGCGGGAACAGCTCGGCCACCGAGCGCCGGCCCGCCGCCACCACCATCAGCTCGTGCCGCCGCGACCAGCGGTCCACCTGCGCCGCGTCCGGCGGCTTGGCGGCCACGACGAGCTCGCCGCCGCGCCGGGCGTAGTCGTCCATGAACGCGGGCAGCAGCAGCCGGAAGTCCACCGCGTGGAACGGCTCGGCGACGCCGGCCGTGAACTCCAGCGGCGGATCCCCCTTGACCGAGAGTCTGGCCCGCCTCATGAGGCAGCCGGGGTCGCGGAAGTGCTCGCTGCCCAGCTCCCGCTCCCGCGCCTGCGTGTGCCCCATCCGGACGACGGTGGCGGGCAGGCGGCTCCCACGTAACGTGTCCGCGTCGCTCTCGCAGTAGAGCGTCGTCGCGACGCCGAGCTGCTGCAGCCGCAGGGCGAGGGTGAGCCCCGAGATGCCCGCCCCGACGATGCCGATGCCGATGCCGGTGCCTGCCATGGTGTTCCCCTTCAGCGAGATGGGATCGGAGCACTCCCGGGAGCCGGGCACACTGGAAGGCGTGCCATCCACCCTGCCTGACGGCGATCCCGCGCCCCCTTCGGGCGAGCTGCCCGACAGCGCCCTGCGCGACCTCGGCGAGCGCCCGTTCGGCTTCTACGTGCACGTGCCGTTCTGCGTGACGCGCTGCGGCTACTGCGACTTCAACACCTACACCGCCGCCGAGCTGGGGCCCGGCGCCTCGCACCGCGACTACGCCGACACCGTGGTCGAGGAGGTGCGCCTGGCGCGCCGCGTCCTGGGCGAGGCGGAGCTGCCGGTGGAGACGGTGTTCTTCGGCGGCGGCACGCCGACGCTGCTGCCGCCGGAAGACCTGGCCCGGATCCTGGCCGCGATCGACTCCGAGTTCGGGCTCAGGCCTGGGGCCGAGGTCACCACGGAGGCCAACCCCGAGTCCGTCGACCCCTCCTATCTGGAGAAGCTGCGTCACGGCGGCTTCACCAGGGTCAGCTTCGGCATGCAGAGCGCCCGCGAGCACGTGCTGCGGGTGCTCGACCGGCGGCACACCCCCGGCCGGGCCGCGGCGGCCGTGCGGGAGGCGAGGCAGGCCGGGTTCGAGCACGTGAACCTCGACCTCATCTACAGCACGCCGGGCGAGAGCGACGACGACTGGCGGGCCTCCCTGACCGCCGCGATCGAGGCCGGGCCCGACCACGTGTCGGCGTACTCGCTGATCGTCGAGGACGGCACCCGGCTGGCCGCCCGCATCCGTCGCGGCGAGCTGCCCATGCCCGACGACGACGTGGCCGCCGACCGCTACCTCATCGCCGACGAGCTGCTGGCGCAGGCCGGTTTCCGCTGGTACGAGGTGTCCAACTGGGCGGTCTCCGACGCGGCCCGCTGCCGGCACAACCTGCTCTACTGGACGGGCGGCGACTGGTGGGCGGCCGGCCCCGGCGCCCACAGCCACGTCGGCGGCACCCGCTGGTGGAACGTCAAGCACCCCGCCGCCTACGCCCAGCGCCTGGCCGCCGGGCTCTCGCCCGCGCACGCCCGCGAGGTGCTGGAGCAGGACGACCGCGACGCCGAGCGGCTCATGCTGGAGCTGCGGCTCGACTCCGGCTACCCGCTGGCCGACGTCGCGCCGGGCGCGCGCACGACCGTGGCCAGCGCGCTGGCCCGCGGGCTGCTGGAGCCGGAGCCGTTCAAACGGGGCCGGCTCGTGCTGACGCTGCAGGGGCGGCTGCTCGCCGACGCCCTGATCCGGGACCTGCTCGTCTAGGTGATCATCCGGATCGAGAACGGGTAGCGGTAGCGCTCGCCCTTGTTGGTGGCCATCGCCGCCTGGATGTGGAAGATCAGCGACACGATCCAGATGATCGGCAGCAGCGCGATGCCGATGAAGACCACCACCAGGATGCCCGCGACGAAGTAGCCGATGAACATCGTGATCTGGAAGTTGAGCGCCTCCGCCGCCTGGTCCCTGACGTAGGGGGACTCGTCCTTCTTCATCAGGTAGATGATCAGCGGGCCGATCCACGAGACGAGCAGGCCCAGGAGGTGGGCCAGCATGGCCATCGTGGTGTCGTCGGTGCCCGGGCGCGGGCCGAACCTGCCCGGGATGTACGGCTCGCCCCGTCCGGGGGCGTACCCGTAGCCGGGCGGCGGTGGCGGCTGGTTCGGCGGCGGGTAACCCCCAGGAGGGGGATAGCCGCCCGGAGGAGGGTAACCGCCGGGCTGCCCGTAGCCGCCGGACTGCCCGTAGCCGCCGGGCTGCCCGTAACCGCCGGAGGGCGGCTGCTGGCCGAAGTTCGGCGCCGAGCCGGGTTGCTGCCCGTAAGGAGTCTGCCCGTAAGGAGCCTGTCCAGATCCGGGCTGCCCGTATCCAGGCTGTCCGTACGGGGGCGGCTGCGGCCCGGAGCCGTGACCCGGCGGCAGGTCTTCGGGGGTGACGCGGCGCGTGGCGTCGTCGTCGGGCGGCGGCTGGGGCGGGTCCTGGTTCATGGTGCCTCCGTAACGAAGTCGATCAGTTCCTCGACCCGGCCGAGCAGCTCCGGCTCCAGGTCCGTGTACGTCGAGACGGCGCCGAGGATCCGCCGCCACGCCTGCGCGGGCTCCATGCGCCAGCCGAGCGCGGCGATGACGCCTTCCTTCCACGGCACCCCGTGCGGCACGTCGGGCCAGGCGGGGATGCGCAGCACGGACGGCTTGACCGCCTGCCAGATGTCGATGAACGGGTGCCCCACGACCAGCACGTCGGGTGAGGTGATCGCGGCCGCGATCCGGCTCTCCTTGGAGCCGGGCACCAGGTGGTCGACCAGCACGCCGAGCCGCCGCCCCGGCTCGGGGCCGAACTCCTCGACGATGGCGGGCAGGTCGTCCACGCCTTCCAGGTACTCGACCACGACCCCTTCGACGCGCAGGTCGTGGCCCCAGATCTTCTCGACGAGGGCGGCGTCGTGCACGCCTTCGACGTAGATGCGGCTCTGCCGGGCGACCCTGGCCCGCAGGCCCTCCACGGCGATGGAGCCGGAGGCGCTGCGCCGGGGGGCGGACGCGGGGGTGGCCGCGGGGCGTACCAAGGTCACGGGTTTGCCGTCGAGCAGGAACGCGGCGGGCGCGAGCGGGAACAGGCGGCGCTTGCCGAACCGGTCCTCAAGAGTGACGGCCTCCTTGTCGCAGGCCACCACGGCGCCGCAGAAGCCGCTGTCGGCGTCCTCCACGACGAGGTCCGGCTCGGCGGGCACCTTAGGGATCTTGCCCTTGCCCGGCCGTCGCCAATTTCCCGCCAGTACATCGCCCTCGTACACACGGGGACCGTAGCAAATCACCCGCCGACCGCAAGGCGCTTCCGGGCGCCGCTGCGCCGGACGAGGACGGTGATGGTGCCGCCGACGGCCACGAGCAGCCCGGCGGCGGGGACGAGGATCAGGGCGGCCAGGCCGCCGGTGATGCCGCCCACGGCGGAGAAGGCGTCGCGGCCCACGCCGTACCGGACGGCGGCCTGCTCCTGGTTGGTGCAGGTGAGCTGGTAGTCGCCCTTGGCGGGGGCGTTGATGACGAGGAACTGCTCCCAGACGGCGCCGCCCGCCGTGACCTTCTGCGAGCCCGTGGTCCTGGCGAGTTTGGCCTGGCCGGAGCCGCCGGTGATGGAGCAGTCGTAGGTGACCTGCGTGTCGCTGGCGATGTAGACGCCGGGCTTCTGGGCGGGGTCGACGGGCACGGTGATGGTCTCGCCGGAGGCGAACGTCCTGGTCGGCGCCAGGTTCGCGACGCCGCCGGCCACGCTGCCGCCGAACAGGAGCACGCCGGCCACGCAGCAGGCCAGGAACACGCCCCAGGCCGCCGCCAGCCACCACAGGCTGGGTTTTATGGCTTTGGAGTTGATTCGTGGTGGAAACTGGGCTTGTTGGCCGTGCTGTCCGTACTGAGGTGGCGGGCCGAACCGGGTGGCCTCACCGTACGGCGGCGGTGCGGCCGGACCGGACGGCGGCTGCCAAGACGGCGGCGGCGGCCCTTGGCCGAAACCAGGCTGCGACCCCGGCTGCGGGCCGTACTGGGGAGGCTGTGGTTGACCGTGGTAGGGACCCTGCCCAGGCGGGGGCCCGTACGACGGCGGCCGGGAATCGTCGCTCATACGGGCAAGTGTGAGGCCAGACGCTTCCAAGAAGCTAGAAGCAGGATGTGGGACGCGGTGTTATCGCACCTTGTGGGCGAGAGCCGTACACTTGGCACTCGGGAACACAGAGTGCTAGACCTCGCGTTCCTGATATGGACAGAGGCAGGAGGTGAGCACGTGCTCGACGATAGGAAACTGGCGGTGCTCCGCGCCATTGTCGAAGACTACGTGTCCACCAACGAACCGGTGGGCTCCAAGGCGCTTGCCGAGCGCCACAACCTGAAGGTCTCCCCGGCGACGGTCAGGAACGACATGGCCGCGCTGGAGGAGGAAGGCTACATCACCCAGCCGCACACCAGCGCGGGCCGCGTCCCGACGGACAAGGGCTACCGCCTGTTCGTCGACCGGCTCTCGCAGGTCAAACCGCTGTCGGCGGCCGAGCGCAGGGCGATCGAGTCGTTCCTCGCCGGCGCGGTCGACCTCGACGACGTGGTCACCCGCACGGTCCGGCTGCTCGCGCAGCTCACCCGGCAGGTGGCGGTCGTCCAATACCCGACACTCACCCGGTCGACCGTCAGGCACGTCGAGCTGGTCCCGCTGAACGACCGGCGGGTCATGTTCGTGCTCATCACCAACACCGGCCGCGTCGAGCAGCGCGTGGTCGAGCTGCCCGAAGTGGTCGACGAGACCCGGATCGCGCACCTGCGCGCCGTGCTCAACGCCTGCCTCGACGGCTGCGGCCTGAGCAGCGTCCCCGAGCTGGTCGCCGACCTGCCCGAGCGGCTGGCCCCGGAAGACCGGCCCGCGGCGGCGACGATCCTGTCGGTGCTGCTGGAGACCCTGGTCGAGCGGCACGACGAGAAGATCGTGTTCGCCGGCGCCGCCAATCTCGCCGGCGCCGACTTCGCCACCGGCCTGCGTGACGTGCTGGAGGCGCTGGAGGAGCAGGTCGTCCTCATGCGGCTGCTCGGCGAGACATCCGACACCCCGTCCGCGCTCACCGTGCGCATCGGCGCGGAAAACCCGTACCTGCGGGGGACATCCGTCGTCGCGACCGGATACGGTTCTGGCGACAACCAACTGGCCCGGCTCGGAGTGCTGGGGCCGACCAGGATGGACTATCCCGTGACGATGGGCGCCGTACGCGCGGTGGCACGCTACGTCAGCCAGATCCTGGCTGCATCATAAGAGGTCGATAAGTGGCAAACAGCGACTACTACGCCACCCTCGGGGTGCGCCGTGACGCAAGTCAGGATGAGATCAAGAAGGCCTACCGCCGTCTCGCCCGCGAGCTGCACCCGGACGTGAACCCCGATCCTGAGACCCAGGAGCGGTTCAAGGAGATCACGCAGGCCTACGAGGTGCTGTCCGACACGAACAAGCGCCAGATGTACGACCTGGGTGGCGACCCCTTCGGCGGCGCCGGGGCGGGAGCGGGCGCCGGCGGCTTCGGCGCGGGCTTCCCGTTCAGCGACATCATGGACGCCTTCTTCGGCACCGCCACCGGCAGCAGGGGCCCGCGCTCCCGCGCCCGCAGGGGCCGCAACGCCACCATCCGGGTGGAGCTCGACCTGCGCGAGACCGCGTTCGGCACCACCCGCGAGCTGGTCGTCGACACGGCCGTGCTGTGCGAGGTGTGCCACGGCGCCGGCACCGCGCCCGGCACCCACCCCGACACCTGCGACATGTGCAACGGCCGGGGCGAGATCTCCCAGGTGACCCGGTCGTTCCTGGGCCAGGTCATGACCTCCCGCCCGTGCCCGCAGTGCGGCGGCTTCGGCACGATCATCCGCCACCCCTGCCAGGAGTGCTCCGGCGACGGCCGCGTGCGCACCCGCCGCACCATCAAGGTCCGCATCCCCGCGGGCGTCGAGGACGGCACCCACATCCAGCTCGCCGGCGAGGGCGAGGTCGGCCCCGGCGGCGGCCCGCCCGGAGACCTGTTCCTCGAGATCGTCGAGCGCAACCACGAGATCTTCGAGCGGCGCGGCGACGACCTCCACTGCACCGTCCAGATCCCGATGACGGCCGCCGCGCTCGGCACCATCCTCACCGTCGAGACCCTCGACGGCGCCGAAGAGGTGGACGTCCGCCCCGGCACGCAGTCCGGCCAGGTCATCACCATGTACGGCCGCGGCGTGCAGCGGCTCAACGAGTCCGGCAGGGGCGACCTGCTCATCCACGTCAACGTCGAGACCCCCACCCGCCTCGACGCCGCGCAGGAGGAGCTGCTGCGCGAGCTGGCCAAGCAGCGGGGCGAGGAGCGGCCGCCGGGCAAGTTCGCGCCCGGCCAGCAGGGCTTCTTCTCCCGGCTGCGCGACGCCTTCAACGGCCGGTGACCGTCCCGGTCTTCCTCGCTCAGGGCCTCGACGGCCCTGAGCTGACGCTCGACGGGCCGGAAGGGCGGCACGCGGCCTCCGTGCGCCGCCTGCGCCCCGGCGAGCGGGTCGACCTGACCGACGGCGCCGGCGCCGTGGCCGAGTGCGTCGTGCGCGAGACGCTCAAGGACGCGCTCCGCCTCGACGTGCTGCGCCGCTACGACGTCGAGCCGCCCCGGCCCCGCCTCGTCGTCGTCCAGGGGCTGCCCAAGGGCGACCGGGGCGAATTGGCCGTCGAGATGATGACCGAGGCGGGCGTCGACGTCATCGTCCCCTGGGCCGCCGCGCGCAGCATCACCCAGTGGAAGGGCGACAAGGTCGCCAAGGCGCTGGGCCGCTGGCGCTCCACCGCCCGCGAGGCGGGCAAGCAGGCCCGCCGCTTCCACCTGCCCGAGGTGGCCGACCTCGCCACCACCAAGCAGGTCGAACGGCTGCTGTCGGAGGCCGCCCTCGGCCTCGTGCTGCACGAGGAGGCGGCCGAGCCGCTGTCGGGCGTGCCGCTGCCCGCCGGCGGCGACATCGTCATGGTCGTGGGGCCGGAGGGCGGCGTGTCGGAGGAGGAGCTGGCCGCGTTCAGGGCCGCCAAGGCGACGGCGGTGCTGCTCGGGCCGACGGTCCTGCGGACCTCCACGGCCGGGGTCGCGGCGGCGGCCGTGCTGCTCAGCCGTACCGGACGCTGGTAGAACCCCGCTCTACGGCGTGGTCTGGGAGCTGTCCAGCAGCGGGCTGGCCAGCTCGGTCGGGGTCTCCGTCACCTCGTCGGGCGGCGGGCACTCCTCGATCGGGCACGCCGAAGGCTGCCCCGTCGTCTCCTCCGCCGTCGGCGTCGGCGACGGCGAGCCCTCAGGGCAGTCGGCGGGCTGCTCGGCCTGCGGCGAAGGACAGTCGGACGGCGTCGGCGTGGCGGAGGGCGAAGGCGACGGCCTGCTGGTCGAGCCCGCCTTCCGGGTGGGCTTCGGAGAGGGCGGCGCCGACGACTCGGGGACCACGACGACCGGCTGCGACTGCTGAGGAGGCGGCTCCTTCGCCGGCGGCTGGTGCGAGCGCGTGGTCGAGGAGTTGGACGGCACCTCGGACGAGCTGTCGCCCGCCGGGGCGACGGTCTGCTCGATGATCTGGGAGCGCAGGTTGGGCACCGCCATCACGATCGCGCCGGCCACCAGGACCGCGCCGACCCCGGCCGCACCCGCGCGCCACCAGAACAGGTTACGTACGCCGCGCCGCTGGATCCGCGCGCGGATGATCTCCAGTCCTTCCGGCGAGGGCACGACCGCGTCCGCCTCCGCGCGGAGCGCACGGCGCAGGAGATCGCCGTACTCGTCGGGGGGCTGGGTCATGACATCTTCTCCAGGACCGATCGCAGGGCGGCCATGCCACGAGCGGTGTGGCTCTTGACCGCGCCCTTGCTGATGCCCATGGCGTGAGCGATCTCAGCTTCGGACAAGTCACCGTAGTAGCGTAGAACCAGTGCTTCTCGTTGCCGGGTCGGCAGGGCCCGTAACGCCTCGATCACGGCGGAGCGTTCCAGCTCGCCGATCGCGCCGTTCTCGGCGCTCGGGGCGTCCGGCAGACCCTTGGGGGCGTACTTCTCGACGACCGCGCGGTGACGCAGCACGGACCTGGACCTGTTGACGACGGACTGACGCAGGTAGGCGAGTGCTTTGTCGGGGTCACGCAGCCTACGCCAGGCACCATGGATGGCGACGAACGCATCCTGCACGACTTCCTCGGCTGTTGCAATGTCGCGCACCAGCAACACAGCGAGACGCACCAATGACCGAAAGTGCGCGCTGTACAGCGCGGTCACGGCCATGTCGGCATCCCACCCGACCGGCACCGCCCCCATCGACCTGTCGGCCAGAAGGGTTTCGGTGGTCACATCAGTGGGACGCGCGGCCTTCCCAGAGGGTTTACTCCCTGCCGGTTCTTGAGGTGCCGGTTCTTGAGGTTTCCCCGGTTCGTTAGGGTGCATTACCCAGTCGTGTCCTCGCCAGGTGGCGCTCGCCCGACCCTGAATCGTCTTTTCTGCTGAAGTCTCGCACACTCACCCTAACCGTGTGGATCTTCCTGCGCACGACACAGGTGATTACCGATTCGCAACGGACTCGCCAACGGGAGGGGATCTGTAGGGTGATCGGGTGAGCGATTGTCTCTTCTGCAAAATCGTCGCCAAGGAGATTCCGGCCGAGATCGTTTATGAAACCGGCCGCACCCTGGCGTTCCGCGACATCAACCCGCAGGCGCCCACGCACGCGCTGGTCATCCCCAAGGCGCACCACGCCGACGCCGCGGCGCTCGCCGCGGCCGACGACGGGCTCGCCGACGAGGTGCTGAAGACCGCCCACGAGGTCGCCGTCATCGACGGGGTGTCGGAAGGCGGCTACCGCATCGTCTTCAACACCGGCGCCGCCGCCGGGCAGACCGTCTTCCACGTGCACGCCCACATCCTCGGCGGGCGCGACCTGACCTGGCCGCCCGGTTGAACCGGTGCTCACGGGCGTGGCGGGGCGCGTGCGACGCGCCCCGCGGCGCGTGCGTGATATTGGCGAGAGCAATCGGCCTGCTCCCGGATAACATGGGCGGAGAAGAACTCCGAAAGAGACCGGGAGGCATCAGGCCGCTGGCCTGCCCATGTCCGAACTACACGAATCCCGACGCACGGCACCTCCCTCGCGGACTCAAGCGAAGGTGCTGATACCGGACGAATACCCGATGGTCAGCCTCCTGGGCTCCCGCGACGAGCTGTTGCGTGTCATCGAGGGCGCCTTCAGGGCCGACATCCACGTGCGCGGCAACGAGATCACCGTCACCGGCAGCCCCGACGAGAGCGGCACCGTCGTGCGGCTCTTCGAAGAGCTCGTCGAGGTCCTGCGCAGCGGCGGCGAGCTCACCCCCGACGCGGTCGAGCGCAGCATCGCCATGCTCCGCATGACCTCCGACCGCCCCGCCGAGGTCCTGTCGCTCGACATCCTCTCCTCACGCGGCCGCACGATCCGCCCCAAGACCGTCAACCAGAAGCGCTACGTCGACGCGATCGACAAGCACACGGTCGTCTTCGGCATCGGGCCCGCGGGCACCGGCAAGACGTACCTCGCGATGGCCAAGGCCGTGCGCGCGCTCCAGGAGAAGCGGGTCAACCGCATCATCCTGACCCGCCCGGCGGTCGAGGCGGGCGAACGGCTCGGCTTCCTGCCCGGCACCCTCTACGAGAAGATCGACCCCTACCTGCGGCCCCTCTACGACGCGCTGCACGACATGGTCGACCCCGACTCGATCCCCAAGCTGATGGCGGCGGGCACGATCGAGGTGGCGCCGCTCGCCTACATGCGGGGCCGCACCTTGAATGACGCCTTCATCATTCTCGACGAGGCGCAAAACTCCTCGGCCGAGCAGATGAAGATGTTCCTGACCAGGCTCGGCTTCAACTCGAAGATCGTGGTGACCGGTGACGTCACGCAGGTCGACCTGCCGTCCGGCACCGTGAGCGGGCTGCGGGTGGTGCAGGAGATCCTCGACGGGATCCCCGACATCCACTTCGCCCGGCTGAGCAGCGCCGACGTCGTGCGGCACAAGCTGGTCAGCGAGATCGTCGACGCCTACGGCCGCTACGACGCCACGCAGCAGGCCCAGCAGGAGCCGAAGGCCATTCAGCAGCGGGGGAAGCGGCGGCCATGAGCATCGAGATCAACAACGAGTCCGGCGTGGGGGTCGACGAGGAGAGCATCGTCGCCCTGGCCGTTCACGTGCTCGGCGAGATGGGCATCAACCCGCTCGCCGAGCTGTCCATCGTCGTGGTCGACGAGGACGCCATGGCGGAGCTGCACGAGAAGTGGATGGGCGAGCCGGGCCCGACGGACGTGCTGGCGTTCCCGATGGACGAGCTGCGGCCCGGCGGCGGCGCGCGCGGCGAGTCGGAGGGGCCGGCGGATCCGGCGTTGCTCGGCGACGTCGTGCTGTGCCCGCAGGTGGCGGCCAGGCAGGCGGAGGAGGCCGGGCACAGCACGGCCGACGAGCTGGAGCTGCTGTGCACGCACGGCATCCTGCACCTGCTCGGTTACGATCACGCCGAGCCGGAGGAGCACAAGGAGATGTTCGGCTTGCAGTCCCGGCTCCTCGAGTCGTGGCAGGAGGTGCGCAACCCGCGGTGAACGCCTGGTTGCCGTTGGCCATCGCGCTCGTCGTGATCGGTGGCCTGATCGCCAGTGCGGAAACGGCACTGACGCGCATCTCCAGGGTGCGTGCCGAGGAGTACGCGCGCGAGGGCCGGCGGGGGGCGGCGCGGTTGCAGGCGATCGTGACCGATCCGCCGCGCTACCTGAATCTGCTGCTGCTGTTGCGGCTGAGCTGTGAGCTGGTCGCGACGGTGATCGCGACGTTGCTGTTCATCGATCTCATGCACGATCAGGGCTGGGCCTACGTGTGGGCGGCGGTCGTGATGATCCTGATCAGCTACGTGGTGGTCGGGGTGATGCCGCGCACGCTGGGGCGTCAGCACGCGGAGCCGGTGGCGCTGGCCAGCGCGCCCATCGTGTACGGCCTGACGCGCATCTTCGGCCCGCTGCCCAAGCTGCTGATCCTGCTCGGCAACGCGCTCACGCCCGGCAAGGGCTTCCGTGACGGCCCGTTCACGTCGGAGGCCGAGCTGCGTGACCTGGTCGACCTGGCCGAGGAGCGCCGGGTGATCGAGCCGGACGAGCGCGAGATGATCCACTCGGTGTTCGAGCTGGGTGACACGCTGGTGCGCGAGGTGATGGTGCCGCGTACCGACATGGTCTACATCGAGCGCGGCAAGACGATCAGCCAGGCGCTGTCGCTGGCGTTGCGCAGCGGCTTCTCGCGCATTCCGGTGGTGGGGGAGAACGAGGACGACGTCGTCGGCATCGCCTACCTCAAGGACATCGCCCGCAAGATCCACGAGTCGGGTGAGGGCGGGGGCAAGGAGACGGTCGAGTCGATCATGCGGCCGGCCGCGTACGTGCCGGAGAGCAAGCCGATCGACCAGCTCATGCGGGAGATGCAGGCCCGGCAGATCCACATCGCGATCGTCATCGACGAGTACGGCGGCACGGCGGGCCTGGTCACGATCGAGGACGTCCTGGAGGAGATCGTCGGTGAGATCACCGACGAGTACGACCAGGAGGCGCCCCGGGTGGAGGCCGTGCCCGACGGCGGGCTGCGCGTGACGGCCCGGATGCCGGTGGACGAGCTGGGCGAGCTGTTCGACACCGAGATCGAGGTCGACGACGTCGAGACCGTGGGCGGGCTGCTGGCGCACGCGCTGGGGCGGGTGCCGATCGCGGGGTCGCAGGCGGAGGTGGCGGGGCTGTCGCTGACGGCGGAGACGCTGGCGGGGCGGCGCAACCGCATCAGCACGGTGGTGGTGCGCCGGGTGACGCCGCCCGAGGACGAGGTGGTCCCGGCGGTGGCGGAGCGCGATTGAGCCACGGCTGAGCCCGACTGGCCCGCGAGTCGGTTCCGGGTGCGGCGAAGCTCCCTTGACCTGCGTGGGGACGAATGTGGGCGGAAGCCGCAAGCGTTCTACAAGTCTTCTGCAAGCCGCGCCCGGCACTCTTACATCACGACATCCAGTGCGGTGGGTGTCACAAAGGGAGTCGTCCGAAGGCCGGGTGGGGTTCGCGGCCGGAGGGGGTCTCCCTGGGGGGACGACAGCGTCTCGGCTGCTTGCCGGTCGCGACGCTGATCGGCGTAAAGGGTGTTCTCGTCCGGAAAACCGGATGGGAACACCCTTTTTGCGTGTTGGTGGTCACTCCGGTGGATTGCCGCATTCGTCGGTTGGGGAGGCTGCGATCCAAGGGGGGATCATGGAACGAAAACCTTGGATCATCGCTTCGGTGCTGGTGACGGGCCTCCTCACGGGATGCGGAGGAGGGGGAGCGGAGAGCTTCCTCGACGCGCAGGCCATGGCGCAGCTGCGCGACGTGCTGCACAAGGAGCCGCCGCTGCCCGACGGGTTCACGGTCCGGCCGGAGCAGGCGTGGCGGATGCCGTTCGGGCAGGCGGACAGGAACTGCCGGGCCGTGCTGGAACCGGCCGGCGGGCGGGCGCCCCGGCAGGCGCTGACCGCGCAGGCGGCCGTCAGCTACCACGGCGACGGGCTCGGGGAGCAGGCGGGCGTCGGCCTGGCCCGCTACGCGAACGAGGAGGCCGAAGGGCACCTGCACGCCCTGGCCGAGGCGATGGGCGCCTGCCGCGCCGTGCACACCTCCAGCGGCACCGACCTGCGGCTGCGGGAGCTGCCCGTACGGGACGCCGGGGACGAGGCCGTCGCGGCACGGCTGCAGGGACGGCTGAATGGCTACCCCTACGCGATGGACGTCGTCCTGTCCCGCGTCGGGGACACACTGGTATCCGTGGTGCACACGGGGATGAACGACGTGGACGCCGCCCGTACCAGGAAGGTGGTCGAGGCGGCGATCTCCATGGTCAGCACCTAACCTGGTTGGGTGAACCCTGAAGACAGCAAGATCATCACCCTGGCCCGCGCCGCCAGGGCGCGCAACGGCTCCGCCGAGGGAGCGGCCGTGCGCGACGAGACCGGCCGCACCTACTCCGCGACGAACGTCGCTCTGTCCGCGCTGACCCTGTCGGCCGTGCAGGTGGCGGTGGCCATGGCGATCTCCAGCGGCGCGCAGTCCCTGGAGGCCGTCGCGCTGGTGAGCGAGGGCGACCCGAGCCCCGCCGACGAGGCGGTCGCGGCCGAGCTGGGCGTCGGCAAGCTGCTCGTGGCCGGCCCCGACGGCACCCTGCGAGGCTGACCCCATGCCGATGTCGCCGTTCCTGGCGAGACTGCGGGAAAAGGTCGGCGGCGATCTGATCATGCTGCCTTCGGTGTCGGGGTTCGTGTTCGACGACGAGGGCCGGCTGCTGCTGGCCAGGCACGGCGACGTGGGCCGGTGGGCGGCCCCCGGCGGCGGCGTCGACCCCGACGAGCGGCCCGAGGACGCCGTGGTCAGGGAGCTGCGCGAAGAGCTCGCCGTCGACATCGAGGTGCGGGGCCTGATCGGCGTGTACGGCGGGCCCGAGTTCCGCACGCTCTACCCCAACGGGCACGAGGTCGGCTACGTCATCGCCGCCTACGCCTGCGCCCTGGCCCCCGGCTCCGGCGCGCCCCGGCCCGACGGGGTCGAGATCAACGACTTCCGCTGGGTGGCCGAGCACGAGCTGCCCGGCTACGACACGACGCCCTGGACACCCGGCGTGGCGCCCCAGGCGTTCGCGTGGTGGCGTGAACACGCTCGATGATGGGACACAATGCACATGTGACTTCGCCAGACAACCATCGCGCCGGATTCGCCTGTTTCGTGGGGAGGCCGAACGTCGGCAAGTCCACGCTGATGAACGCCCTGGTCGGCACGAAAGTGGCGATCACCTCGTCCAAACCGCAGACGACCAGGCGCGTCATCAGGGGCATCGTGCACCGCCCCGACGCCCAGCTCATCATCGTCGACACCCCCGGCCTGCACCGCCCGCGCACGCTGCTGGGCGAGCGGCTCGACAGCCTCGTGCTGTCCACGCTGACCGAGGTCGACGTGATCGGCTTCTGCGTGCCCGCCAACGAGCCCATCGGCAAGGGCGACCGGTTCATCGCCGACAAACTGTCGGCCGTCAAGAAGACGCCCGTTATCGCCGTCGTGACCAAGTGCGACCTGGCCAGCAAGGAGCAGGTCGCCGAGCAACTGCTCGCCGTGTCGCAGGTGGCGGAGTTCGCCGCGATCGTGCCCGTGTCGGCCCAGTCGGGCGACCAGCTCGACGTCGTGGCCGACGTGCTGATCGAGCACCTGCCCGAGTCACCGCCCCTCTACGAGGGCGGCCAGCTCACCGACGAGCCCGAGCAGGTGCTGGTCGGCGAGCTGATCAGGGAGGCGGCGCTGGAGGGCGTACGCGACGAGCTGCCCCACTCCATCGCCGTCGTCGTCGACGAGATGCTGCCCCGCGAAGGGCGCGACGACCTGCTCGACATCTACGCCCACATGTTCGTGGAGCGGCCGTCCCAGAAGGCGATCGTCATCGGGCACAAGGGCGAGCGGCTGCGCGAGGTCGGCACCAAGGCTCGCAAGCAGATCGAGGCGCTGCTGGGCACGCGCGTCTACCTCGACCTGCGCATCAGCGTGGCGAAAGACTGGCAGCGCGACCCCAAGCAGCTGCGGCGGCTCGGCTTCTACGACTGAGGCCGGCGGTTGTGTCAAAGGCTGGGGTCAGCGGCGCCGCAGCAGCGCCAGCAGCGACAGGGCGACGACCGCCAGCGCGCAGCCCAGCGCGGCGAACCAGCCGAACCTGATCACCGGCTCGATCGACAACAACCCCCCGAGATCGAACGAGATCCGGTCACGCAGGTCACCGCCGCCCCCGATCACGAACTTCAGCAGCACCACCACGGCCACGCCGCCCGGCACCACCGCCAGGGCGGCCAGCCTGGGGCGGGGCGACAGCAGGCCCGCCAGGCCGCAACCCAGCGCCGCGAGCCCCGCCATCAGCGTGTAGACGCCGAACGGATCGTCGATGCCGCGCACGTCACTGGCCACCCCGCCGGCGATGAGGCTGCTCGTCGCCTGCAGCCCCGCCCACGGCAGGACCGCGCAGAACACGAGCAGGGCGCCGGCGGCGGCGACGGCCAGCGGGTAGCCGCGGTGGAGTCTCGGGCGGGCGGGCGTGGGCATGAGGTCGTCGGCCACACGATCAGCGTATGCCGGGCACGGGCGCCTCACCACCGTACGCAACGGAGTCGTCACTTCGGCGCGGCGGCCCCGGACCGTTCGCTCTGATGCGGGTGCGGCGGATTTCCTCCCGCCGCCGTGCGCTCGCCCCACTCCAGGCGGGCGCGGAGCTGGACGGCGTCGGCGGCCAGCGCGGACACCAGCGTGGCCGGGGGCTGAGCGGGCAATGACGCCCGCGTGGCCGGGGCCTGAGCGGGCACCGGCGCCGGCGTGGCCGGGGCGGCCAGCGGGAGCACCGCCACCCCCTCGGCCAGCGCCGCCTCCTTCACCCCCGTCGTCAGGAACGTGGTGCCGACGCAGCGGGCCGGGCCGTACACCGCCGGGGAGGCGTCCAGCGCCGGGTCGCCGACCGTGAACTCCTGCCTGAGCAGCGGCAGGCCGTCGCGGATGGCGTCGAAGCGGGCGTGGCAGCGGCCCGGGGCCTCGCCGTGGCGGCCGAACACGATCTCCTCACGCCACAGGACGCTCGCGTCCGCCTCCAGCGCCAGCCGTACCAGGAGGCGGTGGTCGCAACCGGCGGCCAGCACCGTCGGCTCCGGGGCGAAGCGGAGCGTGGCGCCCGCGCCGACGCGGGCGGTGACCAGCAGCTCGGACGGGCCCTCGCCGGGCAGCACCAGCGTGGCCGCCACCGAGCCCAGCTCCAGCATGGTGTGAGGGGCGACGTCCAGATGGAGGGCCAGCCGGTCGCCGCCGAGCGGGCCCGCCGCCGTGGAGACGAGGTGGACAGTGTGCGGGCCCGTCTGCCGCAACGTCAGCGGAGGCGCCGAGGCCAGGCGGCTGATCACGGTACGGCCGTCCGTGGCGAGCGCGGTCGCCACGGCGGCACTGGCCCGCATCGCCCGCCGCCCGGCCGCCGCTGGCGGCACCCCCGGCACGTGCGCCTGCCCGGCCGCGGGCGGTGGGCCTTGCACGTGCGCCCGCTCATCCTCCCGCAGTGCCTCGGCTCGCGTGGTCATCAGGAGACGGGGGACGCGTGGGTGTGGGACCAGGCGTGTACCTGGTCCCACACCCACTCGGCGACCGTGGCGGCCGTGGGCTCCTGGCGGATCGAGGTGAACAGGACCGGGCGCTCGCCACGTACCTTCGCCGCGTCGCGGGCCATCACGCCCAGGTCGGCGCCCACCAGCGGAGCCAGGTCGGTCTTGTTGACCACCAGCAGGTCGGCCGTCGTGACGCCCGGGCCGCCCTTGCGGGGCACCTTGTCGCCGCCCGACACGTCCAGCACGAAGATCTGCCGGTCCGCCAGCCCCCGGCTGAACGTCGCCGTCAGGTTGTCGCCGCCGCTCTCCACGATCACCAGGTCCAGGGGGCCGAAGCGGTGCTCCAGGGTCTCGACGGCGTCGAGGTTCGCGGCGATGTCGTCGCGGATGGCGGTGTGCGGGCAGCAGCCGGTCTCGACGGCCAGGATGCGCTCCTGGTCGAGCACGCCCGCGCGGCGCAGGAAGTCGGCGTCCTCGGTGGTGTAGATGTCGTTCGTCACCACGCCCAGGGACAGTGACGGGCCGAGCGTCCGGCACAGGGCGGCCACCAGGGCCGTCTTGCCGCTCCCCACGGGGCCGCCGATCCCCAGGCGCAGCGCCCTGCCGCGGCCGTCGGGGGCGTGGTGGTGGTCGTCGTGATGGGCTCCCATGTCGGGGTCCTTCCTTCTATGAGATGAACAGCCGGACCTCGGCCTGAGCGTGCTGCTCGGCCAGGAGGTCGAGGGCCGGGGACGAGTACGCGGGCAGCGACTCCCAGCCATCCGAGGTGGGCAGGCAGGCTTGGGCGGCGACGGCGGTGAGGTCGGGGGTCAGGTCGGCCAGCAGGGCGTGCACGGCCACCGGGTCCAGGCCGAGCAGCCGCACGGCCGCCGTCGCCGGGCCGGTGATCGCGTGGTACGCCGCCGCCAGCGCCGCCTCCTCGGGGCTGGCGCCCGCCGCGTACGCCGCCGCGCCCAGGGCGACGGGGTGATGCGGGCTCGGGATGAGGCCGGCGAGGTCGTCCAGGACGGGGTGCGGCCACACGCGGCGGGCGACGCGGAGGAGCAGCCGGCCCTGGGCACGGGACGCGTCACGCTGGGCGGGACTGGCCGTCCTGGCGTCCACCTCGGCATCGAGGACCAGCCACGGGTGCGGCGCCGCGTCGTGCGGCGTTGAGGGGGTGCGCTCCGCTTCGCTTGCCGCAAGCGGCGTCGCCGGCCCGGCCCTTCGCAGCGTCTCCGCCTGTGCCGCCGCCTGGGTGCAGGTGGCGGCGGTGAGGGCGGCGGCTACGGTGCCCGCCGTATGGAGGCGGCCGCGGAGGAAGGAGGACAGGGAGGGGAGGTCGTGGACGGCGCCCGAGGCGATCGCCCGCTCGGTGCCGCCCGAGTGGGCGTGGCCGCCGGCGGGGAGGCGGGAGTCGGTGAGGAGGAGCAGGGACGGATGCATCAGAACAGGAAGTAGCGCTGGGCGAGGGGCAGGGTGGTGGCGGGGGCGGGCTCGATGAGGGTGCCGTCGATGCGGACCTCGAAGGTGTCGGGTGCCACGTCGATGCGCGGGAGCGCGTCGTTCAAGGGCATGGACGACTTGCCGCGGCGCCGTACGTCCGCCACAGGAGCGAGGCGGCGGCGGACGGAGAGGCGGTCGGCGAGGCCCGCCTCTACGGCGAGGGGTGAGACGAAGTGGAGGGAGGTGGCGGCGGCGGTGACGGGGGAGGCGCCGAACATGGGGCGGGGCAGGACGGGTTGCGGGGTGGGGATGGAGGCGTTGGCGTCGCCCATCTGCGCCCACGCCACCACCCCACCCTTCAGCACGAGGTCGGGTTTGACGCCGAAGAAGGCGGGGTCCCAGAGGACGAGGTCGGCGAGCTTGCCGGGCTCGACGGAGCCGACCTCGGCCTCCAGGCCGTGGGCGATGGCGGGGCAGATGGTGTATTTGGCGATGTAGCGGCGGGCGCGGAGGTTGTCGGCGGGGCCGGGGCCGAGGGAGCCGCGGCGGGCCTTCATGACGTGGGCGGTCTGCCAGGTGCGGATGATGGTCTCGCCGATGCGGCCCATGGCCTGCGAGTCGGAGCCGATCATGGAGATGGCGCCCATGTCGTGCAGGACGTCCTCGGCGGCCATGGTGGTGGGCCTGATGCGGGATTCGGCGAAGGCGAGGTCCTCGGGGATCGACGGGTTGAGGTGGTGGCAGACCATCAGCATGTCGAGGTGCTCGTCGAGCGTGTTGACGGTGTGCGGCCTGGTGGGGTTGGTGGAGGAGGGCAGCACGTTGGGGTGGGCGGCGACGCGGATGATGTCGGGTGCGTGCCCGCCGCCGGCCCCTTCGGTGTGGTACGCGTGGATCATCCGGTCGCCGATGGCCTTGAGGGTGGACTCGACGAAGCCGGCCTCGTTCAGCGTGTCGGTGTGGATGGTGACCTGCACGCCGGAGGCGTCGGCGACGGTGAGGCAGGCGTCGATGGCGGCGGGGGTGGAGCCCCAGTCCTCGTGCAGCTTGAAGCCGGACGCTCCGGCGCGCAGCTGTTCCAGCAGCCCTTCGGTGCTGACCGTGTTGCCCTTGCCGAGCAGGGCGAAGTTCAGCGGGTACGCGTCCAGCGACTCCAGCATGCGGCCGAGGTACCAGGTGCCGGTGACGGTGGTGGCCTTGGTGCCCTCGACGGGCCCGGTGCCGCCCCCGACGACCGTCGTGACACCGGACCCGATGGCCTCGTCGAGGAGTTGCGGGCAGATGAGATGGACGTGCGAGTCGACGGCCCCGGCGGTGAGGATCTTGCCGTTGCCGGACAGGACCTCGGTGGACGGGCCGATGACGATGTCCACGCCGTCCATGGTGTCGGGGTTGCCGGCCTTGCCGATGGCGGCGACGCGGCCGTCGCGGACGGCGACGTCGGCCTTGATCACGCCCCAGTGGTCGAGGATGACGGCGCCGGTGATGACGAGGTCGGCCGCTCCTTCGGCGCGGGTGGTGCGGGCCTGGCCCATGGACTCGCGGATGACCTTGCCGCCACCGAAGACGGCCTCGTCGCCGGCTCCGGCGGGGCCCATCGAGCGGTCCTCGGTGACCTCGATGAACAGGTCGGTGTCGGCCAGGCGGATCCGGTCGCCGGTCGTGGGGCCGTACAGTGCCGCATATCGGGCACGCGAAATGCGAGCTCCGTCAGCCATCCAGCGGCCCCGCCCACTCCGGCCGCAGGCCGGGCACCACGCGGGCGCCCGCCAGCGGCACCAGCGTCACATCGCGCTCGACGCCCGGCTCGAACCGGACGGCCGTGCCCGCGGGCACGTCGAGCCGCCGCCCCCATGCGGCCTTCCTGTCGAACTCCAGGCCCGGGTTCGCGGCGGCGAAGTGGTAGTGCGAGCCCACCTGCACGGGCCGGTCGGCCGTGTTCACGACGCGCACGGTGACGCGGTCGCGGCCCGGGTTGAGGGCGATGCCGCCTTCCGGGTGCGCATACTCGCCGGGGATCACGGGATCGGCCTGTGGACGGTGACGAGCTTCGTGCCGTCGGGGAACGTGGCCTCGATCTGCACGCTCTCCAGCATCTCCGGCACGCCCTCCATGACGTCGGCGCGCCCGAGCACCGACCGGCCCGCCTCCATCAGGTCGGCCACGCTGCGCCCGTCTCTGGCGCCCTCCATGAGGAACGAGGCGATGATGGCGGTAGCCTCTGGGTGGTTGAGTCGCAGGCCCCTGGCCTGCCGCTCGCGCGCCACACCGGCGGCGACGTGGATGAGCAGCCGCTCCTGCTCGTGTGAGGTAAGCCGCATGGCCGGACCTTAGGAACCGGCCGTTTCCGCGCTGTTGCGTACGCATGTCGTGTTGGTTTCGCGCCGCGCGGATGAATTTCCCGTGTCTTTGTGAACGTCCGGCAATAGCCAATTAACAAACGGGATCTTCAAGTGAAATGTCCCGGAGTCACCTTTCTCGCAGAACCGGTCGGCAGGAAGGAACTCCTGTGCGCATCTCCCGTCCGATTGTCGCCGCGCTGCTCGCCCTGGCCCTGGCGGCCTGCGGATCCGGCGCCGAACCCGCCGCCTCCTCAAGCGAGATCAAGGTCGGCCTCCTGCACTCCCTCAGCGGCACGATGGCGATCAGCGAGGTCACCGTGCGCGACGCGGAGCTGCTCGCCATCGAAGAGATCAACAAGGCCGGGGGTGTGCTCGGCAAGAAGCTCGTGCCGGTGGTGGAGGACGGGGCCTCCGACTGGCCCACGTTCGCGGAGAAGGCCACGAAGCTGATCAGGCAGGACAAGGTGGCCACCGTCTTCGGCGGCTGGACGTCGGCCAGCAGGAAGGCGATGCTACCGGTGTTCGAGCGGTACAAGGCGCTGCTGTGGTATCCGGTGCAGTACGAGGGGCTGGAGAGCTCGCCGTACATCTTCTACACCGGCGCGACCACGAACCAGCAGATCATCCCCGGGCTCGACTACCTGAAGGAGCAGGGGAAGAAGAAGTTGTTCCTGGTGGGCAGCGACTACGTCTTCCCGCGGACCGCGAACAAGATCATCAAGGCGTACGCGGCGGCGAACGGGATGGAGATCCTCGGCGAGGAGTACACCCCGTTGGGCCACACCGAATACTCGACGTTGGTCAACAAGGTCGTGCAGGCCAAGCCCGACGCCGTCTTCAACACCCTCAACGGCGACTCCAACGTGGCCTTCTTCAAGCAGCTCAAGAGCGCCGGAGCGACGGCCGAGGCCATGCCGGTGCTGTCGGTGAGCGTCGCCGAGGAGGAGGTCACCGGCATCGGCGTGGACAACATCGCCGGCCACCCCGTCGCCTGGAACTACTACCAGACCACCGAGACGCCGGCCAACGAGGCGTTCGTGAAGGCGTACAAGGCGAAGTACGGCGCGAACAAGGTCACCTCCGACCCCATGGAGGCCGGCTACAACGCCGTCTACCTGTGGGCCGAGGCCGTCAAGAAGGCGGGCAGCACCGACGTCGCGGCGGTCAAGAAGGCCGCGCCCGGCATCGCGCTCGAACGTCCCGAAGGCCTGGTCACCATCGACGGCGAGAACCAGCACATGTACAAGACCGCCCGCATCGGCATCATCCAGCCGGACGGCCTCATCAAGCAGGTGTGGGACTCCGGCAAGCCGATCAAGCCGGACCCCTACCTCAAGGGGTATCCGTGGGCGGCCGGCCTGGCGGCGGGGCAGTGATGGCCGCCTTTCTCAACCAGCTGCCCATCGGGCTGTCGATCGGGGCGGTGCTGCTGCTGATCGCGCTCGGGCTGACGTTCACGTTCGGCCAGATGGGCGTGATCAACATGGCGCACGGCGAGTTCATCATGGCCGGGGCCTACACCGCGTACCTGATGGGGGGACTGCTGCCGGCGCTGCCGGTGGCGTTCCTCGTCGCCGGGGTCATGGGGCTGATCCTGGAGCGGGCCGCGATCCGGCACTTCTACGGGCGGCCCCTGGACACGCTGCTGCTCACCTGGGGCGTCAGCCTCGTGCTGCAGCAGCTCGCCCGCGACCTGTTCGGGGCGCCGAACGTGCAGGTGCCGGCGCCGTCGTGGCTGGCGGGCGGGGTGGGGATCCTGCCGTACAACCGGCTGTTCATCATGGGGCTCGCGGTGGCGGGCGTGGTGGCCGTGTGGGTCTACCTCACGCGGACCGGGCTGGGGCGGCGGACGCAGGCCGTCGTCCAGAACCGGCAGCTCGCCGCCACCAGCGGCATCGACACCGGGCGGGTGGACATGCTGACGTTCTTCATCGGCTCCGGCCTGGCCGGGGTGGCCGGGGTGGCGCTGACGCTCATCGGGCCGGTCGGGCCGGCGCTCGGGACGTACTACATCGTGGACGCCTTCCTCGTCGTCGTGGCCGGCGGGCTCGGGCAGCTGCGCGGGGCGGTGCTCGCGGCCGTCGCGCTGGGGCTGCTGAACTCCTACGCCGAGTTCTGGTCCGACGCGTCGCTCGCCAAGGTGATCGTCTTCGCGGTGATCATCGCGTTCCTGCAAGTGCGGCCGCAGGGCATGTTCGTGCTGAGGTCGAGGGTGCTGACGTGATCAAGAGACATCTGCCCTTCGCGACCGTGGCGGTGATCGCGCTCGTCGCGGCGCCGCTGCTGCTGGAGCCGTTCCGGCTGGGGCTGCTCGCCAAGTACCTGTGCTACGCGATCGTCGCGCTCGGGATCGGGCTCGCCTGGGGGCAGGGCGGCATGCTCACCCTCGGGCAGGGCGTCTTCTTCGGGCTCGGCGGCTACTCCATGGCCATGTACCTCAAGCTCAACGAGGCCGGGCCGGGCGGGCTGCCCGACTTCATGGTGTGGAGCGGGGTCGAGAAGCTGCCCGCGCTGTGGGCGCCGTTCGCCAACCCGGTCTTCGCCGTCGGCATGGCCGTGCTCGGGCCCGTGCTGCTCGCGGTGCTGCTCGGCACGCTGGTGTTCCGGCAGCGCGTACGCGGGGCGTACTTCGCGATCCTCACCCAGGCACTGGCCGCCGCCATGGTCATCCTCCTCGTCGGCCAGCAGGGCCTGACCGGCGGCACCAACGGCATGACGAACTTCTTCGAGCTGTTCGGCCAGGACCTCGCCGACGACTCCACGCAGCGCGGCCTCTACCTGGTGGTCGCGTCCGTGCTGGGGATCCTGTACCTGGCCACGCGGCAGCTCGTGCACAGCCGGTACGGGCGGCTGCTCGTCGCCGTCCGCGACGGCGAGGACCGGGTACGTTTCCTCGGCTACGACCCCGCCCTCGTCAAGACCGTCACCTTCGCCGCCTCGGCCGGCATGGCCGGGCTCGCCGGCGCCCTGTTCGTGCCCGTCGTCGGCATCATCTCGCCCGCGCTGCTCGGCGTCGTCCCGTCACTGGAGCTGGTCGTCGCCGTGGCCGTCGGCGGCCGGCACGCGCTGGCCGGCGCCGTGCTCGGGGCGGTCGTCATGGGGTACGCCAAGACGGCGTTCAGCGAGCAGTTCGCCGACGGCTGGCTCTACCTGCAAGGGGCCCTGTTCATCCTGGTCATGACGCTGGCCCCGAAGGGCATCGTGGGCGTCGTCGGGAGGTTGCGCCGTGCTCGAACTACGTGACGTCCAGGTCGTCTTCGACGGGTTCCGCGCCCTCGACGGCGTGAACCTGACCGTGCCAGAAGGGGAGCTGCGCTTCCTCATCGGCCCCAACGGCGCCGGAAAGACCACCCTCATCGACGTCATCACCGGTTTGACGAAGCCCGCCGGGGGCAGCGTGCGCTTCGGCGGCCTCGACCTCGTCGGGCGGAAGGAGCACCAGATCGTCCGGCTGGGCGTGGGCCGCACGTTCCAGACATCGGTCGTGTTCGAGGAGCTCACCGTGATCGAGAACCTCGACCTGGCCGCCACCTTCCGGCAACCCCTGTGGTCCCTGGCCCGCCGGCGGCGCGGCATCTCGGAAGCCGTCGAGCAGGCCCTGACCAGGACTGGTCTCGAAGACCTCGCCGAGCGTTCAGCGGGCGTTCTCTCCCACGGCCAGCGGCAGTGGCTCGAGATCGGCATGCTGCTGGCGCAGCGGCCCAAGCTGCTGCTCCTGGACGAGCCGGTGGCCGGCATGTCCAAGGACGAGCGCGAGCGTACGGGCGAACTGCTCACCGAGATCGCCGACGACCACACGGTGATCGTGGTCGAGCACGACATGGAATTCCTGCGGCGGCACGCCTCGACGGTGACCGTGCTGCACGAGGGCAAGGTGCTCGTGGAGGGCTCGGTCGACCAGGTCAGCGCCGACCCCCGCGTGCAGGAGGTCTACCTGGGGAGGAGGAAGGCCGAGGATGCTGTCGGTAACCGGCCTTGAGTCAGGGTACGGGCGGGCGCGGGTGCTGTTCGGGGTCTCACTGGAGGTGGGACCCGGGCAGCTCGTGTGCGTCATGGGACGCAACGGGGTCGGCAAGACCACGCTGCTCAACACCATCATGGGGGTGCTCCCGGCCACGGCCGGCACCGTCACCTTCGACGGCCGCGACGTCACCCGCCTCAAACCGCACGAACGGGTACGGCTCGGCATGGGCTACGTCCCGCAGGGCCACCAGTGCTTCCCGCAACTGTCCGTCCTCGGCAACCTGCTGGTGACCGTCGAGGCCGCCGGCCAGCCCCGCTCCGCCATCGACGAGGCCCTTGATCTTTTTCCGGCGTTGGGGGCGCTGCTCAAGCGGAGTGCCGGGCACCTGTCGGGCGGTCAGCAACAACAGCTCGCCATGGCGCGGGCCCTGGTGACACGGCCCCGGATGCTCATCCTCGACGAGCCCACGGAAGGCATCCAGCCGTCGATCATCCTGGAGATCGAGGCCGCCATCGAGCGGTTGCACGGGGCCGGGCTGGCGGTGCTGCTGGTGGAGCAGTACCTGGACATCGCGCTGCGACTGGCCGACACGTTCGTCATCCTGGACGGCGGCCGGGTCGTGCGGACCGGTGTGGCCGACGATCTCCAGCAGGAGGAGGTACGGCGGCTGCTGGCCGTTTAGAGCTGGTGGTCGGGGGCCGGCACGGCGCCGAAGCCGGACGAGCTCGGCCTGACGGTCACGACACCCAGGCCCGCGCCGACCGCACGATCTCCTCAAGGTGGCCGCTGTGCGCGCCGTGCCAGTACACCTGCCCGCACGACGCGCACCGGCCGTACGCGTCGTAGCTGCGCCGCGTCCCGTCCTCCAGCACAGGCTCGACCTCGTCCTTCGTGACGGGCACGAGCACGCCGTTGCAGGCGGTGCAGCGCGTCCACGGGCGCAGGGGCGGGGCGAAGCGTTCGAGGAGGTCGCGGAGCTGGTCGGCCGGGGCGGAGCCGCGCACGTACGCGCCAAGCCACAGCGCGCGGCGGCGCAGCAGGCCGCGGTCCTGGGTGAGGAGCACGCGCCGCTCCTCGTTGGCCTGCACCACCAGCGCCGGGTCGTCCATGTCGTTGTGGTAGGCGGTGTCGATGCCGAGCAGGCGCAGCCGCCGGGCCAGCGTGCCGAGGTGCACGTCGAGGAGGAAGCGGGGCTCGTCGGGGAGCGGCTGGGGGCGGGGGACCGGCTGCACGTCCACCACGTCGCCCGGCGTGAGCTGGTACGACGGGGGCACGCCCCGGCCGTCGAGCAGCATGGGGCCCACCTCCGTCAGCGGGACGCCGACCGACTCGACGTGATGGCCGAGCGTGGAGGTGCGGTCGGGGGTCACCTCCTGCCACTCGTGGCGGCGGCTCGCGGGCAGGAACATCCTCAGCTCTGGGGCGATGCGCAGGCGTGCGGTCGTCACATCGTCCATTCTGTTCCACCGGCTAACGTGAATTCATGCCTATATCCCGCCGCACCCTGCTCGGGCTCGCCGCGCTCGCGGTGGCCGGGTGCTCGGGGTCCGAGGACGCCTCGTTCGAGCTGCGGCTGGCGACGGGGCTGGCCGGCGGGCCGTACCGGGAGCTGGGGGACCGGCTCGCGCAGGAGCTGCGGCGCGGCGGGATGCGCGTGCGGGAGATCCCCACCGCCGCGAGCGTGCAGAACCTCACGATGATGACGGACGGGCGCGCGGACGCGGGGTTCGCGCTGGCCGACACCGCCGACGACGCGGTACGCGTACGGCACCAGCCCGTCGCCGCGCTGGCCCGGATGTACCTCAACTACGTGCATCTGGTCGTCGCCAAGGACTCGGTGATCACCACCGTGCGGCAGCTCGCGGGCAAGGCCGTCTCCATCGGCGTCGAAGGGTCGGGGACGGCGGTGACCGCGACGCGCATCCTGGCCGCGGCCTCGCTCGGCACGCCGCCCACCGTCGCCCGGCTCGACCTCGACGCCTCCATCGAGGCGCTGCGCGGCGGGCGCATCGAAGCGTTCTTCTGGTCCGGCGGCGTGCCCACCCCTGCCCTGGCCGCGCGCGACGACGTGCGGCTGGTGTCGCTGGAGACGCTGGTGCCGGTGCTGCGGCGGCGGTTCGGGCCCGTGTACGAGGACGCGTCCGTGCCGGCGGGCACGTACGGGGGCGCCAGGACCGTACGCACGGTGGGGACCCCCAGCTACCTGATGTGCCGGGGCTCGCTCCCCGCCGACCTGGCGTACACGATCACCGAGACCCTGTTCCGCGCCCGCGACCGCCTCCAAGCCCCGTCGGCCCCGGGCGGCCGGCTCGACGAGCGCTACGCGATCGGCACCGGCGTCGTGCCGCTGCATCCGGGCGCGGCCCGCTACTACCGCTCCGTGTACGGCTGACCGGCCGGGCGCGGGACGGCGCCGAGGTCGCCTTCGGGCTCGCGGGTGAGGACGGCGTGCAGGGCCGGGTCGGCGTGGATCTCGGCACTGTGCCGCCACTGGGCCAGCAGCAGCGCCAGAGTCTCCGGCGTGGCGGCCGCGCGGGCCGTGTCCACCAGCTCGCCGAGCATCGCCTCGACATCGGCCTCGGGGAGGAGAGCCGACCAGGGCGGCAAGGCTTGGCGCAGGGCGGCGATGTTCCCGGCGCGGGCCAGGTCGGCAAGAAGCCGCGATGAAGAGGTCACGTCTGCTGACGGTACGCGCGCAGGAACGCCCGTACGCCTTCGATGACGAGCGGTCGGACGCGATCGTCCTCGGCGGCGTTGGCCGAGCCGAGCCGGTTGAGCGCGACCCCGAAGGTCAGCGCGATGAAGTGGTCGGCGGCGAGGCGGGGGTCGGGGGCGTCGAGGAGGCCGGCGCGGGCGAGGGCGGCCAGGCGTTCGCCGAGGGCTTCGTCGGGGGCGTGGGTGATGACCTGGTCGTCGCGGTGCGGCAGGTGGTCGGATTCGGTCTGGGCCAGGCGTTGCAGCGTCGCGTACTCGGCCGAGCCGAGCATGTCGGTGGCGATCCGCATCGCGAACGCCACCAGGGCGGACTCCAGCTCCCCGGCCTCGGTGACGTCGGTGAGGGTGTCGTCGAGGGTGCGCCGGATCGTGGCGACCAGTGACTGGCCGACGGCGTCGAGGACGGCCCGCAGCAGGGTCTGCTTGTCGCCGAAGTAGTCGTACACCGTCCGCTTGGACACCCCGGCCTGGGCGGCGATCGCGTCGACGCTGGTGCGGTCGAAGCCGTCGGTGAGGAACAGCTCCCGGGCCGCCGTCAGGATGGCGGTCCGCTTGTGGGCGGAACCTGCACGCAGCGTCTTCGTGGTCGGCATGCACGGATCCTAGCGGAGCTACACTCATCGGTGTAACGAACTACACTGCACGGTGTAGTGTGGTTGACGCGCTCCCGGAAACCGAAACCGGAAAGGACGTCCATGTCCCGTACGTCGACAGCCGCCCCGCCCCGCATCGGAAGACCCGCCGTCCTCGCCCTCGGCATGCTGGCCGTGGCCACCGCCGCCCTGGAGTCGGTGGTGACGCCGGCGCTCCCGCTCCTGCAACGCGAGCTGGCCCTCAGCCCCGCCCAAGGTGCCCTGCTCAGCATCATGCTGCTCATCACCGGCGCCCTCCTCGCGCCCGTCGCCGGCAAGCTCGGCGACCGCTACGGCGCGAAGCGGGTGCTGATCCGGCTGATGGCGGTGGTCGCGGCCGGTGGCCTGCTGTCCGCGCTGGCGCCGAACCTGCCGGTGCTGCTGGTCGGCCAGGTGCTGCAGGGCGCGATGCTGGGCGCGCTGCCCCTGTCGTTCATCCTGGTACGCAAATACCTCCCGCCGGGCGAGTCCCAGGTGGCGATCGGCCTGGTGACCGGGCTGTTCATGGGCGGCGGCATGGCCGGGACGCTGATCGCCGGACCGGTGGCGGAAGGGCTGTCGCGGCACTGGATGTTCGCGCTGCCGACGCTCGCCATCGTCGTGGCCACGCTGCTCGTGAACGTGTTGATGCCGCACGATCCGCCGGCCCGCTCGGAGGCCAGGATCGACTGGCCCGGCATGCTCCTGCTGAGCGCCACGTTGCTCGCGCTCATGGCCTTGCTCGCCATGGTGCCCAGCCTCATCTCGCAGCCGCTCCTGGTCGGCGGCCTCGCGGTGCTCGTGGTCGTGCTCGCGACCCGATGGGTGGCCGTCGAGCGCCGGGCCGCCGCGCCGATGGTCGACCTGCGCATGCTGGCGGTGCCCGGCATGTGGAGCTCGTGCGTGATCACCTTCGCGGTCTGCGTGGGCACGTCCGTGGCGACGTACCTCGTCACGCAGCTCCTCGCGGCGCCCGCCGACGGGTACGGCTTCGCGGCGGGCGCCACCGACATCGGGAAGTACCTGCTGCCCAGCCTCGTCGCCGCGGCGGCGAGCGGGCCGATCGGCGGGATCGCGGCACGGCGGTTCGGCACCCGTGCCGTGACCGTCACCGGGATCGCCGTCATGGCGGCCGCCCTGCTCGGCCTGACGGTCCTGCACACGGAGGTCTGGCACCTCGTCGTCGCCAAGGCGCTGATCGCACTCGCCGGCGGCGTCTGCGTCACGGCGCTGATCTCCAGCACCACCGCCGCCGTCGATCAGGACGACACCGGCATCGCCACCAGCCTGGTCCTGGTCACCCGCGTGATCGGCTCGGCCGTGGGCGTCCAGGTCACCGGCGCGATCCTGACCGCCGCCGTCGAGCCCGCCTCCGGCGTCCCGGCCGAGTGGGGCTTCGTCGCCGGCTTCGGCGTGGCCGGGGTCATCACCGCACTGTCCGTTGTGGTGTTCCGCATCATGCAAAAAGGAGTCAAGGCATGAACGTCCGCACCGTCCTCATCTCCGGGGCCAGCATCGCCGGCCCCGCGCTCGCGTTCTGGCTCCGGAGGTACGGCTTCGCCGTCACCCTGGTCGAGAAGTCGGAGCGCCTGCGCACGGGCGGCTACCCGATCGACATCCGCGGCACCGCGCTGGAGGTCGTCCGGCGTATGGGGATCCTGCCCCGGCTGCGTGAAGCGCACGTCGACACGCGCAAGCTGACCTTCCTCGACGCGGACGGCGTCGAGGTGGCCTCCCTCGACCCGCGCGCCCTGGACGGCGGCGTCGCCGGACAGGACCTGGAGGTACGCCGGGGCGACCTGGCCACCGCCCTCCACGCGGGGATCAGGGACGACGTGGAGCTGCTGTTCGGGGACTCCATCGACACCCTCCACCAGTCGGAGCACGGCGTGGACGTGGCCTTCCGTGGCGGGGGCCGGCGCACGTTCGACCTGGTGATCGGCGCCGACGGCCTGCACTCGCACACCCGGCGGCTCGCGTTCGGTCCCGAGGAGCCCTTCCACCACTACCTGGGCTACTGCTTCGCCGGCTTCACCGTGCCCAACACGTTCGGGCTCGCCCACGAGGGCGTGTTGTGGAGCACCCCGGGCCGGGCCGCCGCCCTCTACGCCGCCGGCGACAGCGACGAGCTGCACGCCCTGCTGGCCTTCGCCCGCCCCCAGCCGCCGCACTCCGCCTTCCGCGACCCGCAGGCCCAGCGGGACCTGGTCGCCGCCGTCTTCGCCGGCGCCGGCTGGGAGGTCCCCGGCATGCTCGCCGCCATGCGGGACGCCGACGACCTGTTCTTCGACGTGGTCAGCCAGATCCGCATGCCGCGCTGGTCGGACGGCCAGGTCGCGCTCGTCGGTGACGCGGCCTACGCGCCCTCGTTCCTGACCGGGCAGGGCTCCAGCCTGGCGCTGGTGGGCGCGTACATGCTGGCCGCCTCCCTGGCGGCACACCCCGACCACGCCGCGGCCTTCGCTGCCTACGAACGCGACACCCGCCCCTTCGTCACCGAGAACCAGGCCCAGGTCGGCACCGGCGACGCCGCCCTCTTCCCCACCACGCTCGAGGCCCTGGAGCGCCGCAACACCATGCTGCGCACCCTCGCCACCACCCCGGCCGCCGCGCGGGAACGCCCCGCCCGCTCCAGCCTGACCCTTCCCGCGGCCTGACGTCAGGGCGGGAGCCGGAGCTCCACCACCAGGCCGTGCGGGGAGGCGGGCAGGAGGCTCAGGGTGGCGCCGCACGATCGGGCCAGTTCGGCGGCGATGGCCAGGCCGAGGCCGCTGCCCGGCACGTTCGCGTGGGCGCCCGACCGCCAGAAGCGGCCCAGGGCCTCCGCGCGTTCCTCCTCGCTGAGGCCGGGGCCGTCGTCGGTCACGCGCAGGACGCCGTCCTCCAGGGTGACGGTGACCGTGCCGCCCTGGGGGACGAACTTCTGGGCGTTGTCGAGGGCGATGTCGGCGATCCGGGCCGCGGCCTCCGGGATGGTGGATATTTCGGAAATGTCCGTCAGCAAACGGACGCCGGCGGCCGCGTACACCTCCCGCCAGGTCGCCAGGCGCCGAGCCAGCGAGACCTCCTTGGCCTCCAGGCCCGCGCCCGCCTCCACCTTCGCCAGCGTCAGCAGGTCCTCCACCAGCAGGGCCAGCCGGTCCAGCTCCGCCATCGCCTCCTCGAACTCGGCCGTCCCCTCCCCGTGCAGATGCGGCTCCAGGTTCTCCAGCCGCAGGCCGAGCACGGTGAGCGGCGTCCGCAGCTCGTGGGAGGCGTCGGCGACGAACGCCCGCTGCCGCTCCATCGCCCCCGCCACCGCGTCGGCCATCGCGTTGAAGCGCTCCTCCAGCCGCCGCAGCTCCGACGGGCCGACGCCGGGGTGCGCCCGCGCGTCCAGCCGGCCCTGCGCGATCGCCTGCGTGGTGCGGTCCAGCTCCGTGACCGGGCGCAGGATCCAGCGGGCCAGCCGCCGGGCCGCCAGCACCGAGTACGCCAGCGCGACCACCGCCCCCAGCGCCAGCGCGCCCCACACCAGCGACACGTCCAGCCGTGCCCGGTCGGTAGGGGCTTGCAGCAGCACCACGCCCGAGATCTGCGCGTCCCGGCCGGCCGGCTCGGCCAGCAGCACCGTGTCCGGGCCGAACGGGCTGATCGTCGGCAGGTCCTCCGTCGTACGCCCGGACAGGGCCAGGCGCAGGGCGTCCCGGTCGTCGGACTCGAAGCTGCCGGCCGACAGGCGCAGCGAGCCGTCGCGGTCACGGACGCGGACGGCGGCCCCGTACAGCTCGGCATAGCGGTTGATCTCGGCGATCAGCCCCGTGTGGTCGTCGTCGCGGGCCGCCTGGTCGGCCAGCTCCGCGAAGCGGGTGGCGTCGGCGCGGCGGTCGAGCAGCAGCCGGTTCGTCCGGTGCGAGGCGTAGGCCAGGCCCAGCGGCACCGCCAGCGCCGCCACCAGGAACACGATCAGCGTCGTGAACGTGACCACGAGCCGCGCGTTCACGCCGTCGAGCCCAGCCGGTATCCCGTGCCGCGCAACGTCTCCACCAAGCCGGGGCGGCCGGTCTTCGAGCGCAGGTTCGCCACGTGCACGTCCAGCGAGCGTGACGCCGACAGCAGCGGGTCGCCCCAGATCTCGTCGAGGATCTCCTCCCTGCCGCGCACCACGCCCGGCTCGCGCGCCAGCATCGCCAGCAGGTCGAACTCCCGCCGCGTCAGCGTCACCGCCTCCCCGGCCACCGTGACCTGCCGCGCCTCCAGATCGATGCGCACGTCCCCGACGTTCACCACGTCGTCGCGCTGCGGGCGCGGGCGCGTGCCCCGCCGCACCACCGCCTCCATGCGCGCCATCAGCTCGACCGTGCGGAACGGCTTGACCAGGTAGTCGTCGGCCCCCGAGCGCAGGCCGCGCAGCACCTCCCGCTCCTCGGTACGGGCCGTCACCACGATCAGCGGCACCGCCGACACCCGGCGCAGCCGGCGCAACGCCTCCAGGCCGTCCATGTCGGGCAGCCCCAGATCCAGCAGGACGAAGTCGACGCCCCCCGCCAGGCGGAGAGCGTCGACGGCCAGGCTCGCCCGGACGACCTCATGGCCGTGCCGGGCAAGAGCCTTCGTGAGGGCGGCGGCGAGCCGATCGTCGTCCTCGACCAGCAGAACTCGCATGTCGCCAGGTTAGACGCGGGTGGCGACCGATTCCCCCATGACCTGCTCGGTACGGGACAGCGCCACGTCCCTCGTTTCCCGCATGGTCAGGTAGACGACGAGCGAGATGGCCGCGCAACCCGAGACGTACCAGAAGAAACCGGACTCGATGCCGTTGTCCTTGAACCACAGCGCCACGTACTCGGCGGTGCCGCCGAACAGGGCGTTCGCGATCGCGTACGGGAGGGCGACGCCGAGCGCGCGCACGTTCGTCGGGAACAGCTCGGCCTTCACCACCGCGTTGATCGACGTGTAACCCGTCACGATGACCAGCCCGATGAGCGACAGCACCAGCCCGCCGCCGAACCCGTCGACCCCGCCCAGCGCGGTCATCAGCGGCACCGTCCCCAGCATCGACCCGATCCCGAACGTGATCAGCAGCGGCCGGCGCCCGATCCGGTCCGACAGGCCGCCCGCCAGCGGCTGCAGGCACATGAAGATGAACAGCGCGCAGAAGCTCACCAGCGTGGCGGTCTCCTTGGGCAGGCCCGCGGAGTTCGACAGGTACTTGGTGAGGTACGTCGTGTACGTGTAGTACGCGACCGTGCCGCCCATCGTCAGCGCGATGACCAGCAACGCCTCCTTCTTGTGGCTCAGCAGCGCCCTGATCGTGCCGCGGCCCTTGCCGCTCTCGCGCTCCTCCTCGTCGTACGCCTCCGTCTCCAGCAGGTTGCGGCGCAGGTAGAACACGACCGCCGCGGCCGCCGCGCCGACGATGAACGGGATGCGCCAGCCGTACGAGCTGAGGGCCTCCTTCGACATCGTGTTCTGCAGGATGATCTGCAGGCCCAGGCCGACGAGCTGGCCCGCGGTCATCGAGACGTACTGGAAACTGGAGGCGAAGCCGCGGCGGCCGCGCGGGGTCGCCTCCGTCAGGTACGTCGCGCTGGCCGCGTACTCGCCGCCCACCGACAGGCCCTGCAGCAGGCGCGCCACCACCAGCACCAGCGCGCCGAAGTAGCCGACCGCCTCGTACGTCGGCGCGATCGCGATCAGCAGCGCGCTGGCCGACATGAGCGTCACCGTGAGCGTGAGCGCCGCCTTGCGGCCCTTCCTGTCCGCGTAACGGCCCAGGAGCCAGCCGCCGAGCGGGCGCATGAAGAAGCCGACCGCGAAGATGGCCGCGGTGTTCAGCAGCTTCGCCGTGTCGTTGCCCTCAGGGAAGAACGAGGCCGCGAAGTAGACGGCGAAACTGCTGTAGACGAACCAGTCGTACCACTCGACCATGTTGCCGATGGAGCCGCCGATGACGGCCTTCCACGGCACGCGTGCCTTGCTCACGAGGAACCTCCTGGGGGGCTGTAGTCGCTGGTCAGAGCCTCACGCCAGAAGGTTGCTCCGGACAAGGGAGCAGGGCTGATATCTAACGTCCGCTTAACATGACTTCTTACGTGGCATTAACGCCGGCGCAACAGTGGGGTGCCATTCCGTTCGGAGGCGGGCCTCAGCGGAGCGGCGGGTTCGCGTTCTTCGCGCGCTCCAGGGCCAGGTCCGCCCACCACTCGCCGCTCTCCGGCGACACCACGCCGCGCTCCGGATCCTTCTCCCCGTCCGTGCCGCGCCTGCACCTTCCGCTCGACGTCCCCGCGCGGGCGATCCACAGGTACGCGTCCACCAGCTCCTCACCCGTCTCCGTCGTCGGCCGGTCGCCCACGCCGCGGCCCGGCGGGTTGCACCACGTCTGCGGGTCCGCGTAGTGCTTCTTCGGGGACCAGGAGCCCTGGCCGTTGCGGCTGGTGTCCACGACGAAGTGCGGCATGGCCGCCGGGTCCACCGTGGCGTCCTTCGGGCACGTTGTGCCGCCCGTCTTGAGACGTACCGCGATGCAGGCGGACAGGGCTTTGCCGTACTCGACGCTGTTGGCGGTGCTCTGGTAGGCGGCCGTGTTGAGGAAGAAGCCGTCCGTTCTGTCGACCCCGGCCCTGATCAGGCGCTCGGCCATGATCTCGGTGCCCGGCCAGTGGTCCTGGCTGCCGTCCAGATAGACCGCCGTCCGCGGATTCGCCTTCAGAGTCTGGACGGCCTGACGCAGGTCCTTGTACCGCTGCTCCGGCGAGCCCTGGAGGTCCGGACACTGGTCCGTGCCCGGCATCTTCACCAGGCTGCCCGGCTCCAGGATGACCACCGCCTTCGCGGAGCCGATCTGGCGGGCCACGCCGGCCAGCCACTCCTGGTACGTCCGCATCGCGTCCGTGGTGGTCGGGCGGCACTCGGCGTCCGGCATGTAGTTCACCAGGAACACCGGGACCGCGCCCGCCCGCTCCGCCGCCGCGATCGTCGTCTCCACCTTCGACCTGACCTCCGGCTGGGCCAGGCGGATCGCGTGCGGGACCTGGGCCAGCTTGCGCATCAGCTCGGCATCCTGCGGGCGGTCGTCCTTCCACAGGGCCGCCTGCTTGGCGGCGCCGGGCTCCTCGGGGGCGTAGAACGTGACCGGGCCCTTCGACCGCAGGGGGTTCTCGGGGGTGGGTTGGGCCGTGGCGGCTGCCGGTGGCATCGTGGACGTGTCGGCCGTGGTGGTCTTCCCGTCTCCGCGCAGGGCCAGCGCCACCGAAACCCCGGCCACCGCCACCACCAGGGCGGCCATGGCGGTCAGCACCTTACGCCGGTTGACCGCCGTCCCCGTCGCGCCGCCCTCCGCCGTACCACCTCTCGCCGCACCGGCGCCGGGAGGGGCGCTCGCGGAGGGCACGTCCACGCCGCCTCCGCCTCCGCCGCCCGTGCCGGCCAGGCCCGCGCCCTTCGCGCCGCCGCCCGTGCCTGCGATGCCTGTACCGGCCGTGGTTGCGTCGCTCGTGCCCGCTATGCGCGCACTCGTGCCCGCCGTGCTCGCGTCGCTTGCGCGTGCCACGCTCGCGCCCGTCGTGCTTGCGTTGCCGGCGCCCTCGTCGTTGCTCGGGCCGGTGCCGGGCGTGCCCGCTGTGCCGCCTGCGCCCGTGCTGCTTGGGCCCGTGCCGCTCGGGTCCGTGTCGCCGCTCGGCCCCTTGCCCCCGCCCGTGGTCCCGATGACGGGCGCGCCTGCACCGTCTGTGGGGCCGACGCTCAAATGGTCCATCAGGGCCTGGGCGGTGGGGCGGGCGGTGGGGTTTTTGTGGAGGGCGGCGAGGACCAGGTCGTGCAGGGGGCCGGGGAGGCCGGTCAACGTGGGTGGGTCGTTGACGATGCGGAGGAGCAGGGTGGGGATGGTGCCGGAGCCGAAGGGCGGGGTGCCGGCGGCGGCGAAGGCGACGGTGCAGCCCCACGAGAAGATGTCCGACGCCGGGCCTACCGGGCCGCCGGAGATTTGCTCCGGGGACATGTAGGCGGGGGTTCCCAGGACGGTGCTGCTGAGGTCGGCGTCGGCGAGCCAGGCTATGCCGAAGTCGATGACCTTGGGGCCGACCTGGGAGAGGAGGACGTTGGAGGGTTTGAGGTCGCGGTGGACGACGCCGGCGCCGTGGATGGCGCGTAAGGCCATCGCCATGGAGGCGGCGAGGCCGTCGAGGGCGGAGCCGCGCAGGGGGCCGTACGTGGTGACGTGCTGTTTGAGGCTGGGGCCCTCGACGTACTCGGTGACCAGGTAGGCGAGCCGGCCGTCCACGTCGGCGTCGAGGACGGGGGCGGTGCAGAAGCGGGCGACGCGCTTCGCGGCGGCGACCTCGCGGGCGAAGCGGCGCCGGAAGTCGGGGTGGGCGTCCATGCGGGCGTGCAGGAGCTTGACGGCGACCCGGGTGCCGGCGGGGTCGCGGGCCAGGTAGACGACGCCCATGCCGCCCTCGCCGAGCCGGGCGAGGAGGGTGTAGGGCCCCACCTGGCTCGGATCCCCGTCTCTCAGGACCTCCAAGGTCATAGAGGCTCAGGTTAGCCCGGATGATCCATCGGCTCCACAGGGAGCCGCCACTGGTGCCATTCGTCGAAGAGTTCGAAGCCCATGGCTTCGTTGATGGCGAGCATGTGGCGGTTGGTGGTGGCGTTCCAGGTGATGACGCGTTCGACGTGGGGCTCGTGCTCGCGCATCCAGAGCAGGTTGGTGAGCTTGAGCAGCAGGCCGAGGCGGTGGCCGCGGTGGTCGCGCAGCACCGCCGTGTCGCTCTGCTGGGCCCAGCCGTCGGTGCGGCCGATGTCGAGGAAGAGGCGCGTGTACGCGGCGGGCGCGCCGTCGGTGTCGCGGCGGGCGATCGTGGTGTAGCAGGTCTGGCCCACGTCGGGCATGCTCTCCTCGCGGGCGCGCAGGCGTTCGAGGCTGAAGTTCTGCTCCTCGACGTCGCCGTGGCGGGGGGCGTCGTTCATGCCGTTCAGGAGGGTCGCGAGGTCGGGCAGCAGGTGGGGCGGGGTGGGGCCGATCCAGCGTTCGAGGGTGTAGCCCTCGACCTGGGGGATCATGCGCTCCAGTGCGGGCCAGTCGGCCTTGCGCAGGTCGAGGGTGCGGCGGGCCTCCGACAGGGCCACGTCCATGCCGTGCGCGGCGGCGAAGCGGGCGCCGGTGCCGGTGGCGGGAGTCTCGGTGAGCAGGAGGGTACGGCCGTGCGCGCGTACGCGGTCGAGGGCGTGCTCGAAGAGCGCGCTGCCGAGGCCGCGGCCACGGTGGTCGGGGTGCACGACGAGGGGGAAGACCCAGGCCGTGTGGAGGTTGTCGAGCCGGGGGAAGGCCAGGGAGTAGCCGCCGATGACCTGGCCGTCCTCGATGAGGGCGCACGCTTCGACCCGCTGGGCGGGCGAGTGGGCGCCCATGTCGCGGCGGAACCGGGCGAGCGGGATCACGGGGCCGGCGTCCTCGTGGTAGCCGGTCGCGTACGCCGCGTGCAGGCCCTCGACGAGGTCGTCGTCGGAGGGGTCGCCAGGCCGGTCGGGGATGGTGATGGGCTGGATCCGCATGCCTCTAGCCAAGCGCACCGCCACCGGCCGTGGCCAGCCGTTTTACCGCCGCCGACGACGACGACGCTCCTCCGTCGTTCCACCGCCGACGGTGCTACTGGCGGTAGTTCTCCACCTCGCCGGCCGGGCGGGCGGTGGCGCCGTCGGGGTCCTCGCCCGCGCCGCGCCTGGCCCGGCGCTGCCTGAGCAGGTCCCAGCACTGGTCGAGGGCCGTCTCCAGCTCCTTGATGCGCGCGTGCTCCTGGTCGGAGGTCACCTCACCGGCGGACAGCCGGTCGCGCAGCTCGTGCTCCTCGGTGACCAGCGCGCTGATCCTGGTGAGAATCTCGTCGTCCCGCATGCCCAAGACTCTAATCACCGCGTGATAGAACACGCCCTATGGGTGGTATGGCGCTGGTAAGAAAGCCTGGTCCGAGCATCTCCGAGGGAATCGTCACACATATCGAGCGGAGGCCGGTGGACCACGAGCGGGCCGCCGCCCAGCACGACGCGTACGTCGAGGCGCTGGCCGGGGCGGGCTGGCGGCCGGTGTACGTGCCGCGCGCCGACGACCTGCCGGACGCGCCGTTCGTGGAGGACACCATGGTGGTGTCGGGGCGGCTGGCGGTGCTGACCAGGCCGGGGGCGCCGGAGCGGCGGCCGGAGGTGGAGTCGGTCGCGCGGGTCGTGCACGAGCTGGGCATGAAGTGCGTACGGATCGTGCCGCCCGGCACGCTCGACGGCGGCGACGTGCTGCAGGTCGGCCCCACCGTGTACGTGGGCAGGTCGGCCCGCACCAGCGACGAGGCCATCGCGCAGCTCACCGCCCTGCTGCCGGAACGGCGGATCGTGGCCGTGGAGCTGCGGGGCGTGCTGCACCTGAAGTCGGCGGTGACGGCGCTGCCCGACGGGACGCTCATCGGGGATCCGGCCTGCGTGGATCTGCCCGGGATGCTGGTGCCGGAGGAGGAGGCGGGGGCCCATGTGGTGGTGCTGGGGGAGGATCGGGTGCTGATGTCCGCGTCGGCGCCCCAGACCGCCGTCATGCTCGAAAAGCGCGGATTTTTCGTGACGAAGGTGGATATTTCGGAGTACGAGAAGCTTGAAGGTTGCGTGACCTGCTTGAGCGTGCTGGTGGCTGATTGACGGCGTGCTCATGATCAAGGAGCCGGTCTCGGAATCTGAGATCGTGGGCGGTGCATCCCGAGACGTCTGGTAGCGTGCATGGCATGCTGCGCGGGCTCCTTCTTAGCTGCCGCGGCGGGGGCCTCTAGGCCGGCTCCCTCGCCGCGGAGCGAGTCATGCGCGTCGGCCGCTTTCTTTCCGGAGACCGACGAGGAGCATCCACCATGACCGCTCAGCAGCCCAGCCGCATGCCCGTCCATCGCTATCAGCCGTTCGAGCCGATCCGGCTGACCGACCGCACCTGGCCCGACAAGGTGATCACCAAGGCGCCCCGCTGGTGCGCGGTGGACCTGCGTGACGGCAACCAGGCCCTGATCGACCCGATGGACTCGCACCGCAAGCTCCAGATGTTCGAGCTGCTGGTACGCATGGGCTACAAGGAGATCGAGGTAGGCTTCCCGGCCGCCTCGCAGACCGACTTCGACTTCATCCGGCAGATCATCGAAGAGGGCCGCGTCCCCGACGACGTCGTCATCCAGGTGCTGACGCAGGCCCGTCCCGAGCTGATCGAGCGCACCTTCGAGTCTCTGGCGGGCGCCAAGCAGGCGATCGTCCACCTGTACAACTCGACCTCCACCCTGCAGCGCCGCGTCGTCTTCGGCCAGGACAAGGACGGCATCACCGCCATCGCCGTCGAGGGCGCCAAGCTGGTCAAGAAGCTCGCCGACGCCAGCGACGTGGACGTCTACTTCCAGTACTCGCCGGAGTCGTTCACCGGCACCGAGCTGGAGTACGCCGTCGAGGTGTGCGACGCGGTCAACGAGGTGTGGCAGCCCACCCCCGACCGCAAGGTGATCATCAACCTGCCGGCCACGGTCGAGATGGCCACCCCCAACATCTACGCCGACCAGATCGAGTGGATGCACCGCAACCTCAAGCACCGCGACTCGATCGTCCTGTCGCTGCACCCGCACAACGACCGCGGCAGCGCCGTGGCCGCCGCCGAGCTGGGCTACATGGCCGGCGCCGACCGCATCGAGGGCTGCCTGTTCGGCAACGGCGAGCGCACCGGCAACGTCTGCCTGGTCACCCTGGGCATGAACCTGTTCTCCCAGGGCGTCGACCCCGAGATCGACTTCAGTGACATCGACGAGATCCGCCGCGTCACCGAATACTGCAACCAGCTGCCCGTGCACCCGCGCCACCCGTGGGGCGGCGAGCTGGTCTACACCGCCTTCTCCGGCTCCCACCAGGACGCCATCAAGAAGGGCTTCGAGCACCTGGAGCGCGACGCCGCTGCGGCCGGGGTGCCGGTCGACGAGTTCACGTGGGCGGTCCCGTACCTGCCGATCGACCCGAAGGACATCGGCCGCACCTACGAGGCGGTCATCCGGGTCAACAGCCAGTCCGGCAAGGGCGGCGTGGCGTACATCATGAAGGCCGACCACCAGCTCGACCTGCCGCGCCGGCTGCAGATCGAGTTCTCGAAGGTCGTGCAGGCGCGCACCGACAGCGAGGGCGGCGAGATCAGCCCGGCCGCGATGTTCGAGATCTTCCGCGACGAGTACCTGCCCAACCCGGCCAACCGCTGGGGCCGCCTGAGCCTGATGGCGCACCGGCACGAGTCCACGGTCGACGACAAGGATCTCATCAGCGCCGACGTGCGGCTCGACGGCGAGATCCGCGAGATCGAGGGCAAGGGCAACGGCCCGATCTCGGCGTTCATCGACGCGATCGCGGGCGTCGGCATGCAGGTGCGGGTCCTCGACTACGTGGAGCACGCGATGAGCGCGGGCAGCGACGCCAAGGCGGCCTCCTACCTGGAGTGCGAGGTCAACGGGAAGGTGCTGTGGGGTGTGGGCATCGACGCCAACACCACGACCGCCTCGCTGAAGGCCATCATCTCCGCGGTCAACCGCGCCTCGCGCTGAGCCGGTGTTCCTGAGGTGGCCCGCCTGTCTCGGTGAGCGGGCCGCCTCAGGCCCGCCTGTCTTGGTACACCGGCCGCCTCAGGCCCGCCTGTTTCGGTGAGCGGGCCGCCTCAGGAACGGACGGCGGGCTTGTGCGCGCTGAACGTCAGGCCGTCGCCGACGCTGAGCGTGATGTCGACGTATCCGAGCGTCTGCAGGCGCACCAGGAACGCGGACGGCTCCACCGGGTTGTAGACGTCGGCGTCGTGGAACTCGTGCAGCGTGTGGCTCGGCAGGCTGTCGGCGCCGACGAGCACCCCGCCCGGCCGCAGCACCCGCAGGACCTCCGCCAGGAGCCGGTTCTGCACGGCGCGAGACAGGCGTCACTCCCGGCGCGTACTTCCGGACCTCCCGCGTTTAGTGAACGTTGCGTTTCTCTGCGGTGAATCCTATGCTCGTTAGAGAACGGTCCGTTCACTAAGGCTGGTGATGCCGTGCTTTTCGTGCTGTCCGGATTGGTGCTGGCGATGCTGCTCGGCGCCCTCGACCAGACGATCATGGCGCCCGCGCTGCCCGCCGTCGCCGGAGCCCTCGGCGGGCTCGACCAGATGCCCGCCGTCGTCACCGCCTACCTCGCCGCCGCCACCGTCGTCATGCCCGTCTACGGCAAGCTCGGCGACCGGTACGGCCGCAAGCCCGTCATGCAGGCCGCCGTCATGATCTTCGTGGCCGGGGCCGTGCTGTGCGCGATGGCCACGACGATGCCGCAGTTCATCGCCTTCCGCGCCATCCAGGGGCTGGGCGGCGGCGGGCTCGTCATCGGGTCGCAGGCGATCATCGGGGAGCTCGTCAGCCCCCGTGACCGCGGGCGTTACCTCGGCCTGTTCGGGGCCGCGTACATCGTGGCCGCCGTCGGCGGGCCGCTGGTCGGCGGGTTCTTCGTCGACCGGGCCGGCTGGCGGTGGATCTTCGCCATCTACCCGCCGCTGGGGCTGCTGGCGCTCGTGCTGCTGACGGTCGCGCTCAAGCTGCCGCGGCCCCGTACGAAGGCGCCGCTCGATGTGGCCGGGGCCGTCACGCTCGGCGTCGCCGTGGTCGGGGTGGTCATGGTGGGGGAGAGCGGCAACCCGGCCTACCTCGTCCTGGCCGCCGCGGGCGTCGTGGCGTGGCTGGTCAGCGCCCGGTACGCGCGGGACCCGATCCTGCCGCTGCGGCTGTTCAGGGACCGGGCGTTCGCGGTGCCCGTGACGATCAGCCTGCTCATCGGGTTCGCGCTGTTCGGGACCGTCACGTACCTGCCCGCGTACGCGCAGATCGCCCTGCACACCAGCGCCACGCGGGCAGGGCTGCTGGTGACCGCGCTCATGGGCGGCGTGCTGCTCACCACCGTCGTGTCCGGCCGGCTCATCAGCAGGACGGGGACGTACAAGCCGTATCCCATCGCGGGCACCGCCCTGGCGGCGGCCGGGCTCGGGCTGCTGGGGCTGGCCGGGGCCGCGCCGGCCGTGCTCGTCGCCGCGCTGCTGCTGACCGGGCTCGGGATCGGGCTGGTCATGCAGGTCATGGTGCTGGCCACGCAGAACGCCGTGGAGTACGCCGACCTCGGCACCGCCACCTCGTCGGTGACGTTCCTGCGGCAGATCGGCGCGTCGGCCGGGGTGGCCCTGGTGGGCGCCCTGATCACGCTGCGGTCGGGCATCTCCAGCACCTCGCCCGCGCGACTGCCGGAGAGCGTGCGCGACGCGTTCGCCGCCGCCGCGCCGCCGATCTTCGCGGCCATGGCGCCGCTGCTGCTCGTGGCGTTCCTGCTGGCACTGGCGCTGCCGGCGCGCCCGCTCCGCACCACCGCCTACATCGAGGAGAACCAGTGAAGCTCGTCGCACCGCTGAGCGCCTTCGGGCGCGCCGACCTGGCGGTGGCCGGAGGCAAGGGCGCCAACCTGGGGGAGCTGGTCAGGAGCGGCTTCCCGGTGCCTGACGGGTTCGTCGTCACCACGCACGCGTACGAGCTGGGCGCCCAAGGGCGCGGCGTGCGCGCCGAGCTGCCCGCCGACCTGCGGCAGGCCATCACCGACGCCTACGCCGGGCTCGGCGGCGGGCCCGTGGCCGTGCGGTCGAGCGCCACCGCCGAGGACCTGCCGGGCGCCGCCTTCGCCGGACAGCAGGACACCTACCTGAACGTCACCGGCGAGCCCGCCCTGCTCGACGCCGTCCGCCGCTGCTGGGCCTCCCTCTGGACCGAGCGCGCCGTCGCCTACCGGGCCAGGCTGGGCATCGACGACGCGGACGTGCGGATCGCGGTGGTGGTGCAGCGCATGGTGGAGGCGGAGGTGGCGGGCGTCCTGTTCACCGCGAACCCGGTCACCGGCGACCGCACCCAGCTCGTCATCGACGCGAGCAGCGGGCTCGGCGAGGCCGTCGTCTCGGGCCTCGTCACCCCGGACCACTACGTGCTGGACGCGCACGGCCACCTCACCTTCACCCCCGGGCGCCGGGAGGTGGTCGTCCGCAGCGCTCCCGGCGGCGGCGTCATTCATGAGAGCGGGGCCGGGGAGCGGGCCGGGCGGTTGCCGGATGCGGTGGTGGCGGAGCTGGGACGGCTGGGGCGGAAGGTGGCCGCGCACTTCGGGCGCCCGCAGGACGTCGAGTGGGCGTACGCGGGCGGGCGGCTCCACCTGCTCCAGGCCCGCCCCATGACCGCGCTGCCGCCGCCTCCGGTGGGCCGGCTCAACCCGCTCCGGCGCCGCCTGGCCACGGTCCTGATGGAGTACCTGCCCGAGCGGCCCTACCCGATCGACATGTCCACCTGGGTCCCGTACGGCCCGGCGGGGCTGATGCGCAACGTCCTGGCCGGCTTCGGCGTGCGGCGCGCGTTCGACGACTTCTTGCAGGAGGAGGACGGCGTCGTCTACCGGCTGGTGCCCCCGTCGCCGAAGCCGGCCCCGAAGGTGCTCATCGCGCCGCTCCTGGTGCTGGCCAAGGCGATGCGGTACGACCCGGCGAAGTGGACGCGGGACCGGCGCTTTCGCGACTACCTGGCGAAGGTCGAGGAGCTGCGCTCCCGCGACCTGAGCGCGATGCCGTGGGGCGAGCTGCTGCGCGTGCCCCGGCAGGCGCTCGCCCTGGTGGCACCCGTGGCCGACCTGCGCGTGGACTACCTGCCCGGCACCGGGCTGGCGCTGCTGCGGCTCCTGGTGGCGGTACGGCTGCTGGGGCGGCGCAAGCTGTTCGCCGACCTGCTGCACGGGGCGCGCACCAGGACCACGGACACCAACGAGGGCCTGGAGCGGCTGGCGGAGCTGGCCAGACGGACGGGGGCGCTGGAGTCGGAGCCGCCGCCCGCCGATTTCGCGCGGGCGCTGGCGGCGTTCCTCGACGAGTACGGGCATCGGGAGACCGCCAGCCCCATCCTCGTCACGCCGCCCACCTGGGGCGATGCCCCCGAGGTGGTGCTGGGGCTGGTGAAGGTGCTGTCCGGGAGCACGCCGGAGCAGGAACGACCGGCGCGCGGGGACGCGCTGGAGCGGCTGCTCGCCCACCCCTGGCTGCGGTCGGAGGGCCGTCGCGCGCTCGTCAAGCGGTGGGTGGAGGCGGCGCGGGCCGGCGTCGCGTTCAGGGAGGACAGCCACTTCTATTTCACGATGCCGCAGCCCGTCCTGCGCCGGGCGCTGCTGGAGCTGGGCCGCCGCCTGCGTGCCGCCGGCGTCCTGACGACGCCTGAGGACGTCTTCCACCTGCGGATGGAGGAGCTGGAGGAGATCCGGGACGTGGCCACCCTGAGCGGGGCGCACGCCGAGCGGCTGCGGGAGCTCGTCGCCAGGCGGGCGCTCAAGCGGGAGGAGCTGTCCGGCGTGCGGCTCATCGACCCGGCCGCGATCTTCCCGCCGTCCGTCACCGGCGACGCGCTGCTCACCGGCACCCCGGCGGGCGGCGGCACCGCGACCGGGCCGGTGAAGGTGATCACCAAGCCCGCCGAGTTCGGCCGCCTCGCCGCCGGCGACGTGCTCGTCTGCCCGTACACGAACCCGTCGTGGACACCGCTGTTCCAGCGCGCGGCGGCCGTCGTCGTGGACACCGGCGGCGCCGCCTCGCACGCCGCGATCGTGGCCAGGGAGTACGGCATCCCGGCCGTCATGGGCACCGGGACGGGCACCTCCGCCCTGAAGGACGGGCAGCTCGTCACCGTCCACGGCGATACCGGCGCGGTCACCGGCGCTTCCTAGAATGCATGCCATGGTCACCGACCACCGCAAGCTGCCACGACGCCGGGGCGAGGCGCTCTCCGCCGCGATCTACCAGGCCACGCTCGACGAGCTGGCCGAGGTCGGTTACGCCGGGCTGACCATGGAGCGGGTCGCCGAGCGGGCCAAGGCCAGCAAGGCGTCGCTCTACCGGCGCTGGCCCACCCGCATCGAGCTGGTGATGGAGGCGGTCTACCAGTCGTTGCCCAGCCCGGAGAGCTCGCCCGACACCGGCAGCCTGCGCGGCGACCTGGTCGCCATGCTCACCCGTACGGCGCAGGCCCTGTCGGGCCCGGCCGGTGAGGCGATGCGCGGGCTGCTCGGCGAGGCGTTGCGGGGCGAGTCGCCGCTGAGCACCATGCGGCGCAACTCTCAGGGCACGGCCAGGAAGCTGATGGAGGAGATCGTGCGGCGGGCGGTGGAGCGCGGCGAGGTGGACCCGGCGGACGTCACCCCGCGCCGCCTCGACTCCGGGCACGCGCTGCTGCGCCACCACTTCCTGTTCGAGGGGCCGCCGATCCCGGAGCGGCTGGTGGTCGAGATCGTGGACGAGGTGCTCGTCCCCCTGCTCAAACCCCGCGCGACCGCCTGACCCTCCGAAAGGTGGACGGCTCAGATGCGGAGCGGGCCGAGAGGGGCGGGGTCGGGCAGGGCCGCCGGGTCGTGCGGGGCGCTCCTGAGCACGGCCCACGCCACCAGCGCCGCCAGCCCGGTGCTGAGCACCGCCCCGGCCGCCACCGCCGTGACGAACCACGGCGAGGAGTGCCGCAGCCCGAACGCCATCAGCCCCGCCACGGCCAGCCACGCGATCCCGTTCAGCATCGCGGCCACCGCCAGCGACTTGCCGGCCGCCCGCGCGCCGCCCGCCAGCACGGGCGAGCCGGACGCGGTCAGCGGCACCGGCAGGACCAGCGTCATGAGCGTCGGGACGAAGAAGCCGCCCACCATGGCGCCGCCGAGCGCCGTGACGGGATGCACGGTGCCGAACACGTAGCCGAGGTAGGCGGCCAGGACGAACCCGGCCGGGACGGCCACGGCGAGCGCCGTCAGCAGCACCCGCCGCCCCGTCGCGCGGGCCGCCGCCCCGTAGGGGGCGCGCTTCCCGGCGGCGCGCACGGCGAGGCCGAGCTGCCACGGCGACAGCAGCGCCATGGCGGCGGCCATGGTGAAGCAGGAGGTGGCCGCCCTGAACAGCCAGCCGGCCTCGGAGGCGTCCGCCCACGCGAAGGAGAGCCTGGCCGGCCCGCTCACGGCCGGGCCCCACAGCAGCCACAGGGCGTAGGAGCCGGCGACGAGGATCGCCCACAGCGGCAGGCGCAGCGGCCGGGCGCCGGGGATGCGGCGGCGGTGCAGCCACGCGTCGGCCGCCCCCATCGCCAGGTCGGCCACGGTGCGCGCCCGCACGGGGCGCGCGGCGACCAGGTCGGCGACCTCCTCGCCGTAACGCTCTCGCCACGCCTTCGGGTAGAGGCGCAGCACGGCCCCCGCCACGGCCCGCATCATGCCGGCCCCCATGCGAGGCTGCGCCGGACCCCGGTCTGCTCCACCCGGCGCAGCGTGGCGAGCTGCTCGCGCAGCGCGGCCCGCCCGCCGTCGGTGATCCGGTACGGCTTGCGCCGCTCGGCGGAGGCGACCGGCTCGATCCAGCCGCGCTCCTCCAGCCGCATCAGCGCCCCGTACAGCGTGCCGGGCTCCAGCGACGTGCCGGAGAACTCCTCGATGTCGCTGATCATGCGGTATCCGTGTTTCTGCCCCTCGGCGAGGCTGATGAGCACGAGCAGCGCCACATCCGTGAAGCGGCCGAGCTCCTGAGACTTACGAGCCATGTATTCAGTAAAACTTAGTAAGTCTTACTGAGCAAGCCCGATCGTGCCCGCCGCGATCCGCATGCTGTGCTCGAAGGCGCCGCCCCGGTCGTGGAGGGTGTTGTTGAACTGGCCGAACACCTCGAAGTTCACCCATCCGTACAGACTCGTCCAGGCCGAGAGGGCGCGCCAGACCACGGGGTCGGGCACGCCGGGCATGAGGTCGCGGAAGCCGGCGATGTCCGGTTCGAGCTGCGGCGGCGCCTCCTCCCCGGGGGCGCGGACCGCGCCCGCCTGCCAGGCGTCGGTCATGAGGCGGCCCAGTACGACGACGTCGCGCAGGCGGGCCTCGATCGTCTCCTGGGGTGCCTGGTAGCCGGGGACGGGGGAGCCGTAGATCAGCGCGTACTCGTGGGGATGGGCCACCCCCCACTCGCGCACGCCCCGGCAGGCGGCCAGCCATCGCCCGAGGTGGTCGTCGCGGGGGACGGCGGCCTCGGCGCGCTCGACGGCCGCGCCGAGCGCGTTGTAGCCGTCGATGATCAGTGTGGTGAGCAGGTCGTCGCGGCTCGGGAAGTAGCGGTAGATGGCCGAGGAGACCATGCCCATCTCCCTGGCCACGGCCCGCAGTGACAGGCCGCCGGCTCCCTCGGTGGCGAGCTGCCGGCGGGCGATGTCGGTGATCTCTCGGGTGAGCTCGGCCCTGACGCGTTCTCTGGCGGTGCGGCTGGCTGTCATGCGCAGCAGATTACCAGAGCGGTGACAAGAAACGAGAGCACCGCTCTTGACGATCGGCGCTCTCTTGAGAGAGCATTGCTCTCGTAAGCGAACCACCCCTCACCCGGAGGCCCCCGATGCTCGCCCTCGCCAAGAACGCCAACATGCTCCTCATGTTCCTGCTGGAGCTCGGGGTGCTGGCCTCCGTCGCCTACTGGGGCTTCACCGTCAGCCCCAACTGGGGCATCAAGCTGCTGGCCGGGCTCGGCGGCCCCGCGCTGTTCATCACGGCGTGGGCACTGTTCGGGGCGGGTGGCGGCGCGAACGCCACCTTCCCGCTCACCGGCCTGGCCCGCGCCGCCCTGGAGATCGTCTGGTTCGGCGGCGGCGCCCTCGCCCTCTACGCCGCAGGGGTGATCACCCCGGCGATCATCTTCGCCGCACTCTTTATCCTCAATGCGGTTCTCCGCATCTTCTGGAACGAGGTCTGATCATGGGCAAGCACGTCGTCGTCGGTGCCGGCCAGGTCGGCGCGCACCTGGCCGCCAAGCTCATCGCCCACGGGCACGAGGTCGTCGTCGTCACCCGCTCCGGCAGCGGCCCGGACGGCGCGACCAAGGTCGCCGCGGACGTCGCCGACCGGGCCAGGCTGACCGACATCACCCGAGGCGCCGACGTCCTCTACAACTGCGTGAACCCGAAGTACCACCGCTGGCTCACCGACTGGCCGCCGATGGCCGCCTCGTTCCTGGCCGCCGCCGAGGCGAGCGGCGCCGTCTACGTCATGCTCGGCAACCTCTACCCGTACGGGCCCGTCACCGCCCCCATGACCGAGGACCTGCCGCTCTCCTCCCCGAACCCCAAGTTCCGGGTACGCGCCCAGATGTGGGCCGACGCGCTGGCCGCGCACGAGGCCGGCCGGATCAGGGCCACCGAGATCCGCGGCTCCGACTACTACGGCCCCGGCGCCAGCGACCAGTCCTACCTCGGCGACCGCTTCATCGCGCCGCTCAAGGCGGGCAAGCCGATCGTCTCGCCCTGGCCCGCGGACGTCCCGCACAGCTGGACGTACCTGCCGGACGTCGCCGACACGATGATCACCGCGGGCGCGGACGAGCGCGCCTGGGGCAGGCCCTGGCACGTGCCCACCGCCGAGCCGCTGACCTTCCGCCAGATGGCGGCGCGGATGGCCGCCGTGTCCGGCAGCCCCGAGCCCCGGCTGCGGGTGCTGCCGTGGCCGCTGGTGCGGGCGGCCGGGCTGTTCTCGCCCATGCTCGGCGAGCTGCGGCACGTCCGCTACCAGTTCACCGCGCCGTTCGTGCTCGACTCCTCCGCCTTCCAGCGCACGTTCGGTGCCGCGCCTACCCCGGTCGACGCGGCGCTGAAGGCTACGCTCGACGGATGAAGATTGCCATGATCGGCCTCGGCGACATCGCGGAGAAGGCGTACCTGCCCGTGCTCGCCGCCCAGCCGGCCCTCGACCTGCACCTGTGCACCCGCAACGAGGCCCGGCTGCACCGGCTCGGCGACACCTACCGCATCGCCGCCCGCTCCACCAGCGTGGACGACGTGATCAAGGCGGGGGTGCGCGCGGCGTTCGTGCACGCGGCCACCGACGCCCACCCCGAGATCGTCGAGGCGCTGCTCAGCGCCGGCATCCACGTCTACGTCGACAAGCCGCTCGCCTTCTCGCTGGACGCCTGCGAGCGGCTCGTCCGGCTGGCCGAGACGGAAGACCGGTCCCTCATGGTGGGCTTCAACCGCCGCTACGCCCCCGGCTACGTCGAGCTGGCCGCCCACCCCCGGCACCTCGTCCTCATGGAGAAGCACCGCCACAACCTGCCCGACGTGCCGCGCCGCGCCATCTTCGAGGACTTCATCCACGTCGCCGACACGCTGCGGTTCCTGCTGCCCGGGCCGGCCACCGGCACCACGATCAGGACCCGCGTCCGCGACGGCCTCGTCCAGCACATCGTGCTGGAGCTGTCCGGCGACGGCTTCACCGCCCTCGGCGTCATGAACCGGATGAGCGGCGCCTCCGAGGAGAGCTGCGCCGCCATGGGCGACGGCGCCAAGCGGCGGGTGGTCAACCTCGGGGACGTCATCGCCCACCAGGGCGGCGAGACCCTGACGCGGCGGCCCGACTGGGTGCCGGTGGCCAGGCAGCGCGGGATCGAGCAGATCTGCCTGGAGTTCCTGTCCGCCGTGCGCGACGGGCGCCGCCTCGACGCCACCGACGCGCTGGCCTCGCACGCCCTCTGCGAGGAGATCGTCGCCCAGGCGGGCGGCTGAAGACCCGGGGCCTCAGCCGGCCGGCTTGAGCCGCATCTCCCGGTCGGCCCTGGTGAACATGCGCTGGAACGGCCTGCCCCCCAGCCGGGTCAGCACCGTGTAACCCTTCGCGTCGCTCAGCGGGCTGGACGACGACACGACGCCCGCCACCGCCCCGCCGTACAAGGCGGGGCCGCCGCTGCCGCCCGCCGCGGCGTGACAGTTGCGCGTGATCATCAGCCCCGGCCCCTCGGACACCCCCTCGGTCGCGTCACCCACGCACCGGTACATCTTCGTGCCCGGATACCCCCGCCCCGCCGGATACCCGAGCAGTTCGAGACCGCGCAGCTCCGTGCCCCTGGTCGTGGCCATCGGCGGCAGCCCCCGCCCGGTGACCGACTCCAGCGGGCGCTTCCCGCTGGCGACACCCACCAGCCCCACGTCGTACGGCAACAGCTCCGGCGAGTACGGCCGGGTGCGCCACTTGGCCGGCACCCATGTACGGACGACCGGCCAGACTCCCATCGGCGGCCGGCCCCGATCGAAACCGGGCAGGAACGCCAGGTGCTCGAGCAGCCGCCCGTCGTGGTAGAGGCAGTGCGCCGCCGTCAGCACGAGGCTGCGGCTGCGCGAGCCGATCACCGTGCCCCCGCACAACACGTCCGTCTTCGCGACCGGATCGCGGCCGAGCAGCACCCCGGTCAGCCGCCGCGCCCCCGTGTAGGGGCGCGGGACCGGCGCGTAGCCCAGGCGGTCGCCGTCAGGGGTGAGCACGTGCGGAACGGGGACGTTGCGTTGCGACACCTCGGCGACGGCGGCTGGATCGAGCAGGACGAGAGACAGGGCCAACCTGAGCACCCTGTCACTGTAGGCCGAAGATGATCAGCATCCTGACCTGCGACATGGGGGTTTACCTAACTTGTGTACTGGGAACCGAGCGCGCGCAGCCGGGCGTGCGCCGACTCGTAGACGTCCGCCGCCCCGCCGAGATACGCCTTCGGCAGCTTGGCGACCATCGTGTAGTTGGTGTCGCACACGTTCCCGACCGGCGCCTGGCCGGCCTGGCTGACGAGCTGGTAGGCGTCGAGGGTGTCGAGGCCGGTCAGCTCGGACGTCCACGTCACCAGGTCGTGCTGGCTGATCCGGTACGCGTCCTCCAGCGGCCTGGCCGACCCGGTGGACATCAGGTGCAGGTCGTCCTCCAGGCGCGGCCACGGCGTGGCGACACCCTTGATCAGCTCGACGGCGACCACGGTGTTCATGGCCGACTCCACCGCCGTGCCGCACACCTCGCCGTGCCCCTGCAGCCCGTGCCCGTCGCCGATCGAGAACATCCCGCCCTCGACGTTGACGCCCAGATACACGGTGACGCCGGCGCGCAGCTCCGGGGTGTCCATGTTGCCGCCGTGCGCGTCGGGCGTGATCGTCATGCGGGCCTCGTTGGCGCCGGGGGCCACGCCGACCGTGCCGTGCATGGGGTCGAGCGGCAGCGCGACGCTGAAGTCGCTGTTGCGGGCGTGGTAGACGGCGACGTTCCTGCCGAGGTCGATGTCGTACCGCCACACCCGCTCCTCCAGCGGCGGCTGCAGCATCGCCGTGGTGTGCGTCCCGGTCAGCGCCCCGAAGTGCGGGAACGTCGTGGACACCGCCCAGTCCCTGGCCGGGGTGATCGAGATGAAGTGCAGCGCCAGCGTGTCACCGGGCTCGGCGCCCTCGACGTGGAAGGGCCCGGTCACCGGGTTCAGATACGGGAACTCACACACCCGGGACGGCAGGTCGTCCACCGTCTGGACCCGGCCGCCGAAGCAGTCCTCGGTGTAGAGCTCCAGGATCGTGCCGGGACGCACCTTGCCGAGGGCCGGCCGGCCGCCGAAGGTGTAGCTCAGCTCCTCCGGCTTGGGACGGTAGGAGACGACGTTCATTTGACCTCCGTGGGAAGGACGGGACGGCGGCCCAGCAGGTAGGAGCCGGCTAGGACGAGCAGGCCGATGGCCAGCCAGATGCCGCCGACCCACTGGGCCGCGACGTTCTGGTTGATCACGACGGCCACCAGGACGATGAAGCCGATCACGGGTGCGATCAGGTGCGCCCAGAAGTTGCGGCTGCGCTGCCTGATCAGGTAGTGCACGACCACGGCGATGTGCAGCAGCAGGAAGGCGAACATGGCGCCGAAGTTGACCAGCGAGGCCAGCTCGCCGATGCCGTTCGTCCGGGTGCTCATGTAGATGCCGAGGACCAGCGAGATGCCGGCGACGGCGAAGGTGGCGTTGACCGGCACCCGGTGCTTGGGGTCCACGACGGCGAGGAAGCGCGGTAGTTGCCGGTCGCGGGCCATCGCGAACAGCAGGCGGGAGGTGGCGGCCTGCGCGACCAGCGAGTTGGCGAAGCCCCAGGCGATGGCGGTGGCGACGGCGGTGAGCACCGAGAGCCACTGGCCGCCGGCGAACGCGGCGGTGTCGTAGAAGGCGCTGCCCGCGGCGTCGCCTGCCTCGATGAGCTTGGCCCGGTTGGGGGTGAGCAGCGCCGCCACCCACGTCTGCACCACGAACAGCACGGCGGCGACGCCGAGCGCGGCGACCATGGAGCGGCCGAGGCGCCGGGCGTCCTCGCGGTTCTCCTCGGCGAGGGTGGAGATGCCGTCGAAGCCGAGGAACGACAGCACCGCCACCGACGCCGCGGCGAGCACGACGCTCCAGGTGAAGGAGGAGGGCTCGAAGAGCGGGGTGAGCGCGCCGGTCTGCGCCTTGCCCTGGGCGAGGGCGATCCCGCCGACCACGAGGAAGATCGCCAGCACGGCCAGCTCGGCGACCAGCATGATGCGGGTGATCCTGGCCGTCATCTGGATGCCCAGGTAGTTGACGACGGTGTTGAGCAGGACGAAGATCGCCAGCCAGGCCCAGACGGGGATCACCGGGACGAACGAGCTCATGGCCGTGCTGGCCACCAGGTACAGCAGCGAGGGCACCAGCACGTAGTCCAGCAGGATCGCCCAGCCTGCGATGAAGCCGACCGGGGCGGCGATGCCGCGCCCGGCGTAGGTGTAGACGGACCCGGCCATCGGGAACGCGCGGGCCATCTGCGCGTACGACAGCGCCGTGAACGCCATCGCGACCAGCCCGATGAGGTAGGCCAGCGCGACCATCCCGTGGGAGACGGCGAACACGTTGCCGAAGATCCCGAACGGGGCGATCGGCACCATGAAGATCAAGCCATAGATCATCAGATCGGCGAAACCGAGGGAGCGCTGAAGCTCCTGGCGGTAGCCGAACTGCTCGACGCTGCTCATGACGGCTCCTCGTGCTTGGGGGGCGTTCTGCACCTTAGAGCCAAAGCTTTCTACTGAAAAGGTTTCTCCAGAAAGAAGCCCAGGCCGTCGGCCCTGCCCAGGTGCACCGGCTGCCGCACCTGCCGATCCACCAGCGTGAGCGTGCCCCGCGCACTGGTGATCGTGGTGCCGTCGGACACCGCGTCCAGCTCCGGCACCGCCAGCGAACCCGCCCGCGCGCACAGGGCCGCCAGCATCGCCACCGCCTCGTAGCAGCCGTGCCCGTGCGCGTTCAGCATGGGGGCGTCGTCGCCGAACCTGGCCGCGTACCGCTGCGCGAAGTCGAGACTCGCCGGGGTCGGCAGGTCGCGGAAATAGCCCATCGACGCATACAGCCCGCCGGTCGCGTCGCCGCCGATGCCGAGCAGGCCGTGCTCCTCCAGAGCCCCGCACAGCCGGGCCGCGCCCAGCCCCGCCGCCGCGAACGCCCGGTTGAACGCCACCAGGTCACTGCCGATCAACGTCAGCAGGATCGCGTCAGCACGGGCGTCGGCCACCCGGCCCAGCCAGCGCACCGCCTCGCCGTACCGGACGAAACGCTCACCCACCACCGTCGCGCCCGCCGCCCGCAACCGCCGGCGGGCGCTGGCGTGCACCAGGCGCGGCCAGATGTAGTCGTTGCCCAGCAGGAACCAGCGGCGCGCCCGGCGCGGGCCCGCCAGCCACTCGATGCCCGGCGCGAGCTGCCGGTCGGGGGTCTCGCCCAGGAAGTAGACGCCCGGCGCCCGGCCGCCGCCCTCGTACGGCGGCGCGTACACGAACGGCACCCGCCCCCCGATCGCCGCCACCACCTCCACGCGCACGTCGCTCGCGTGCGCGCCCGCCACCGCCTCCACCGTGCCCGACCGGACCAGCCCCGCCACCTCGGCCGCCACCTGCCCGGCGGGACGCCCACCGTCGATGAGCACCAGCTCCACCGGGCGGCCCAGCACGCCGCCCCCGGCGTTGACCTCCTCGGCGGCCAGCACGGCGCAGTTGATCGCGCACGGGCCCATCAGGCCCAGCACCCCGGACACGGGGACGATCAGGCCGATCCTGACCGCGCCGGAAGGGAGGAGCCGCGCTTCGAGAGGATCGACGGTCGCCGCCACGCCGACGAGTATCCTCCCACTTAGCTCCCCGACGAAAGGACCTCACCATGACGACCTCAGGGCTCGGGTCCTCACTCGCCTACCTGCTCAGCCGTGCGGAGCGCAGCGTCAACCGCGGGCTGGCGGCGGTGCTCGCCGGCGAGGACGTGACGGTCGAGCAGTGGCGCATCATGCGCGCGCTGGCCGACGGGCGGGGCGCCTCGATGGGCGAGCTCGCCGAGGCGGTGCTGATGCCGCACCCGACGCTCACCAAGGCCGTGGATCGGCTGATCGATCGGGCGCTGGTGTATCGCGGGCCGGCGAAGGGGGATCGGCGGCGGGTGGCGGTGTTCGTGTCGGGGCGGGGGGCGGAGCTGCTGGCCCGCGTCGATGGGGCGGTCGCCGAGCAGCAGGGGGTGATCGCGCTGGCTTTCGGCCAGGAACGCACCGAGCGGCTCATGCGCGATCTGGAAAGCCTGATGGAGGCCCTGGACTACGCCGAGCTGCGCCTCTAGCGGCTGCTTGCGCTGCTGGCCAGGCGTGCTGCCTGCTTGCCTAGTGCGCTGCTCGCCGCGCTTCGTGCGCCGCTCGCCGGTTTTCACCTGCCACAAGCCTTTTGGGAACCCCCACGGGTCCCCGCCGTTATGCGTGTCGGAGACCCGCTGCGCTCGCCGTAGCCCACGCATCACCTCCCGCCGTGCGTGTCCTGGCGTGGGGTGAGGGCACGGGCGAAGAGGGTGGCGTGGGCGGCGATGCGGTGGCGGGCGCGCTCCAGCTGGGCCTGCGTCGCCTCGGCGTGGAGCCACAGCATGCGGGCGTGGGCGATGGGGGCCAGGAGGGCGTAGGCGAGGTCGTCGGGGCTGCCCAGGTCCGTACGGATGCGGCCGGCTGACTGCCAGGTCGCGAAGCGGGCCGACAGGTGGGCGAGGGCGTCCTCGATGCCGAGGTCCAGCAGCTCGTCGTGCATGAGGCCGTCGCGGGTGACGAGGCTGGTGACCTGGCGGGAGCGGGGGTCGTCCCAGGCGGCCAGGACGCGGGCGGCGAACGTCTCGACGAAGGCGGTGGGGTCGTCGGGGGCGTCGTCGATGGCGAGGGTGGCGGCCTGGGGGCCGGCCAGTTCCATGGCGGCGTCGTAGAGGGCGCGTTTGCCGTCGAAGTGGGCGTACAGGACGCTCTCGCTCAGCCCGACCTCCCGGGCGATGGCCCTGATGGAGGTGCCGGCGTAGCCCTGGCGGGCGAACAGGCGCAGGGCGGCGTCGAGGAGTGCGGCCTTGGTGTCGCCGGCCTCGGCCTTGGCGGGGCGGCCGGGGCGGCGGCGGGGTGCGGTGGTGCTCACGAAGAACATCCAACCACCTCTTGAAAAATAATCGATCGTTCGATTAGTTTGGAGGCATGAGAAGGGAGACAGTCTGATGTCGAGGTCACGGATTCCGGAGCGGGAGATCGCGGAGCGGCCCGAGGGGTACGGCGGGCCCAACTTGTCGCCGGTGGGGCTGGAGCTGGTGCCGCACACGTTCGCGGAGGGCGTCCACGCGCTGATGGCCAGCCCCCCGCCGAAGGACAACAACGGCGTGGTGGCGGGCACGAAGGCGGCCCTGGTGATCGACGCGGGCATCACGCCCGAGGTCTCGGTCAAGATCCAGGAGGCGGCCGCCGCGCTCACCGGCCGGCCCCTGCGCTACCTGGTCAACACGACCTACCACGGCGACCACACGTTCGGGAACGCCGCCTTCCCGGAGGAGGTCGTCATCGTCTCCTCGCGGGCGAACAAGGAGAACATGGCCGACCTGGCGTACGAGAAGCAGGTCAGGTCGGGCAACATGTACGGCGACGCGGCGCTGCTCGACACGGTCGGCGAGTGGCGGCGGCCGGACGTGGTGTTCGACTCCTACGCGGAGATCGACCTCGGCGGCCGGGTGGTGGAGCTGCACCACTTCGGCCCGGGCAACGGGCCCGGCGACACCGTGGTCTACGTCCCCGACACGCGCACGGCGTGGACCGGCAACTTCCTCTGCCACGCCGGCACGGCCCACATGCTGCTCCAGGGCGGCCCCGAGCCGTACGCGGCGTCGCTGCACCGGATGCGCGAGGCCCTGCCGGAGCTGGAGACGATCGTGCCGGGCCACGGGCCGATGGGCGACGGCCGGGCGGCCGTGGACACGCTGCTCGGCTACCTGGAGCGGCTGCACGACGACGTGGTGGCGAGCGTGGAGGCGGGGCGGAGCCTGGAGGAGACGTACGCGGCGTGCGCCGACCCGTGGGCCGAGCGGCTCGACCCCCGGCTGGCGGCGGCGCTCGGCGGTTACCGGGTGCCGAAGGAGGCGGCCGAGCGGGGCATGCTCGCGCTCTGCCGCGACCTGCACCGCCTCAACATCCTGGCCACCTACCGCCTCTACAGCGGCAAGTGAGCCTTCACCCTCTGGGTGTCCTCAGCGCCGCTGCCGCTTGTGGGCGCCCTCAGCCCTGCTCGCGCTTCTTGGAGGCGTCGACCAGGACCAGCGTCACCAGCCCCGCCACCGCCACCACCGGATACCCCCACAGCGGCAGCTCCACCAGCCGGTGCAGGAACCCCCACTCGCTGTCGAACCACATCCGCCCGGCGAACCCGACGAGCCCCTGGATGATGGCGATCACGGCGACGACGTTGATGATTCCTCTCATGGCTCCACGATCGCAACGCGGGGCCCGCCCCGGCATCGAACCTTGGGCGAGCCCCGTGCTACTAAAGTCGCGAGCCCGGCGGAATCAGAAGACTCAGCGGGATCACGGGTAGAGGCCGCGCATCTGGTGCGCCTCGGCCACCCGGCCCACGCCGATCACGTGCGCCGCCTGCCGCAGCGTCAGGCCGCGCTCGGCGGCCAGCGAGGTGACCTCGGAGAAGGCGCCGAGCATGAGGTCGCGGAGCTTGAGCTCGACCTCGCCCGAGCTCCACGAGTACGCCTGCATGTTCTGCACCCACTCCAGGTACGACACGATCACCCCGCCCGAGTTGGCCAGGATGTCGGGCACGACCAGGGTCCCGTTCGCGGCGAGGATCTCGTCGGCCTCGGGCGTGGTGGGGCCGTTGGCGCCCTCGACGATCATGCGGGCGCGGATCCGGGGCGCGTTGGCTTCGGTGATCACGCCTTCGAGCGCGGCCGGGACGAGCACGTCCACGTCGAGCTCCAGCAGGTCGTCGTGGGACAGCGCGTCGGCCTGCGGGAAGCCCCGCACGCCGCCGGTCTGGGCCGCGTGCCCGCGCAGCCGCGCGACGTCGAGGCCGCCGGCGTGGTGCACGGCGCCCGTCACGTCGGACACCGCCACGACCTTGCACCCGGCGTCGGACAGGTATTGGGCGGCCAGCGCCCCCACCTTGCCGAAGCCCTGCACGGCCACGGTGACGCCCTCGGGCGAGCGGCCGAGCGCGGCCAGGGTCGCGATCTGCACGCCGCGCGAGGTGGCGCCGTTGCGGCCGAGCGAGCCGCCGAGCGTCATCGGCTTGCCGGTGACCACTCCGGGCACGGAGTAGCCGGCGTTGACGCTGTAGGTGTCCATGACCCAGGCCATGGTCTGCTCGTCGGTGCCGACGTCGGGCGCGGGGATGTCCTTCTCCGGGCCGATCAGCGGCAGGATCTCGTTGACGTAGCGGCGGGTCATCCGCTCCAGCTCGCGGGTGGTGAGCCCGGCCGGGTCGATGGCCACGCCACCCTTGGCGCCGCCGTACGGGATGCCGACCAGGGCGCACTTCCACGTCATCCACATGGCCAGCGCGGTGACCTCGTGGATGTCGGTGCCGGGATGAAAGCGCAGCCCGCCCTTGGCGGGGCCGCGCGAGACGTTGTGCTGGACGCGGAAGCCCTGGACGACGTCGAGGCGGCCGTCCTCGCGCCGGACCGGCACCGAGACGGTCAGCGAGCGGCGCGGCGTGGCCAGCATCGTGCGGAGCCCGTCGTCGAGCCCGAGGTGGCCGGCGGCCTGGTCGAGCTGGTGGAGAGCGGAGTCGAGGGCCTGGCGGCCCGGGGTGATCAGGGCCGGCGTCGTTGACGGCACCATGATGCTCATGGAAGAAGTTCCTCCCGGTATGGACGCCCTATTTGCGGGAAAAGCGCCGTTGCCTTCCCTTTTTGGGCGTTGATGTCACGATCATCCTAGAGCGGGGGGTTTGACCTTGCCTAGTTGTTGGTAGAAATCCAAGCCGCTGATCGGATGCTGTGGACCGTGCCACTCTGGCAGGCTTGCGGAGCGAGAGTGTGCCGGATCGACGAATTGAGGAGTGGAATGCCCGCACTGGTGGTGGGGCCGATGCTGAGACACGTCGACTCGGACAGCGCTTCGATCTGGGTGGAGACCGCCGAGCCCTGCACGGTCACCGTGGAGGCGGATGGCAGGTCTTACCGGTCGCCTACGTTCACCGTGCACGGACACCACTACGCGATCGTGGATCTCGTCGAGTTGTCCCAGGATATCGCGTCGTACGCGGTGAAGCTCGACGGGGAGCAGGTTTGGCCCATGGCGGGTCGCCCGCCGAGCCGGATCCGGCTGCTGCCCCCGGAAGGCGTGCGCCGGCTGGCGTTCGGATCGTGCCGCACCAGCGTGCCGCACGACGCCGCGCACGTACGCAGCCACGGCGACGACGTCCTGCGCGCCTTCGGCGAGCACCTGCCCGAGGCGGACGAGGAGGAGTGGCCGGACCTGCTGGTCTTACTCGGGGACCAGGTCTACGCCGACAACCCCTCACCCGACATGCTCGCCTACATCCGCTCGCGCAGGACCACCGAGCCGCAGGGCGAGATCGCCGACTTCGAGGAGTACGCCGAGCTCTACCGCCAGGCGTGGACCGAGACCGAGATCCGCTGGCTGCTGTCCACCGTGCCGACCGCGATGATCTTCGACGACCACGACCTGCGCGACGACTGGAACACCTCGCAGCCCTGGCGCGAGCAGATGGCCCGCACACCGTGGTGGCAGCGCCGCGTCGTCGCGGGGCTCGGGGCGTACTGGGTCTACCAGCACCTCGGTAACCTCTCGCCCGCCGAGCGCGCCGAGGACGAGCTGCTGGCCAAGCTGATGGCCGGCGACGGCGGGGCGGCGCTCGACGCGTTCGCCGAGCTGGCCGACGCCGAGCCGAGCAGCAACCGCTGGAGCTACTCCCGCGACCTCGGCACCGCCCGCCTCATCATGGTCGACACCCGCTGCGCCAGGCAGCTCACCCCCGGCGACCGGCGCATGCTCGACCCGGGGGAGTGGGCCTGGCTGGAGGAGGAGGTCCGGCGGCCCGCAGAACGGCTCATCATCGGCTCGTCGATCCCGTTCCTGCTGCCCGAGGGCGTGCACGGCGTACAGAACTGGAACGAGGCCCTGTGCGACGGCAAGTGGGGACCGCTCGTGCGGCGCTGGTCCGAGACGTTCCGCCAGGCCATCGACCTGGAGCACTGGGCGGCGTTCCGGCGCTCGTTCGAGGACCTGGCGCGGCTGCTGATGGGGCTGGGCAAGCCGGTGCTGATCCTGTCGGGCGACGTCCACTACTCCTACCTCGCCAAGGCCGACCGGGGCCAGATCTTCCAGATCGTCTGCTCGCCCATCCGCAACCCGCTCAGCCGCATGCTGCGCTGGGCCAACGTGTTCACCCAGTTCTCCATCGCCACGCTGGTCGGCAGCCTGCTGGCGCGGCTGGCGGGCGTGCCGCGCCCGCCGTTCCGCTGGAAGATCACCAAGGGCCCCTGGTTCCAGAACGCGCTGGCCACCCTCGACCTGCCCGACCAGGTCACCTGGTACGGCTCCACCGGCGACGCGGTCAAACCGATCGACGGCACCCGCCTACGCTGATCGGCATGCACGAGGACGACTACGCCGCCGCTGTTCCCTTCTACGACCTCTTCCACGAGGACGGCCACGTGCCCGCGATCCGTGAGCTGCTGCCCCCGCTGCTCGCGGACGTGCGGGGCGCCGTCGTCGAGATCGGCGCCGGCACCGGCCTGATCACCGAGCTGATCGCCCGCACCACCCCCGGCGAGGTCTACGCCCTGGAGCCGTCGCTCGGCATGCGCTCGGTGCTGGTCTCCCGCCTGGCCGCCGACCCCGCGCTGCTGCGCCGGGTGACCGTGCTGCCGTGCGGGGCGCTGGACGCCGAGGTGGACGAGCCGGTCGAGGCCGTCGTGATGATCTCGGTGCTGCAGAGCTTCGCCGCCCCCGAGCGGGCCGAGCTGTGGCGGGTGCTGCGCCGGCAGCTCGCGCCGGGCGGGCGGCTGCTGTTCAACTGGCGCGACCGGGCGCCCGCCGAGCCGGGCGAGCCGCACGTCATGGGCTCCTACCAGGTCGGCAGGCACACGTACGAGGTGGCCGGACAGGTGGTGGAGGCTGAGGCGGAGCGGGTCGTCTCGCGCTTCCGCTACCGGATCAGGCAGCGCGGCGTGGTGATCAGCGAGGACGAGGTGGTCTCCACCGCGTACTGGCCCGCCGGGGACGTGCTGGCGGCGGAGCTGAAGGCGGCCGGGTTCGAGGCCGTGGAGGCTCCCGAGGGGATGCAGGTCTGGCGGCTGCCGAAATAGTGGGAACCGTCCTCCGGCGTGCGGCCAACAACAGGGTGACCGCACAAGAGAGGACCGGCTACGTGGTGGGAGTTCAGGATGTGCCTGAGACGCTCGACGACGCGACGCTGATCGGCCGCTCGGTCGGCGACCCCGAGAGCTTCGCGGCGCTGTTCGACCGGCACGCCGACGAGATCCACAGGTACGCGGCGCGCCGCCTCGGTGGCGAGCTGGCCGACGACGTGACCGGCGAGGTGTTCCTGGCCGCCTTCCGCGGCCGGGCCCGCTACGACCCCACCTGGCCCGACGCCCGCCCCTGGCTCTACGGGATCGCGACCAAGGTCGTCGCCCAGCACCGCAGGGCCGAGCGGCGCCGCACCGCGGCCATGGCCAGGGTGAGCGCCGAGCGCCCCGGCACGTTCGACGAGCGCAGCGCCGACCGGGTCACCGCCGAGCAGCTCCAGCCCCGCCTGGCCAGAGCGCTGACCCGGCTCAGCGCGGCGGAGCGCGACCTGCTGCTCCTGCTGGCCTGGGCGGACCTGACCTACGAGGAGGCGGCGCTCGCCCTCGGCGTGCCCGTCGGCACCGTCCGGTCCAGGCTGCACCGGCTCCGCGTCAAGGTACGCAGGGCGCTCGGCGGCACCGACCCCTTCGCAGAGGAGCCCCAGCATGGATGACGAGATTCGCGAGTTCGCAGAGGGACGCCCGGACGTGCCGCCGTACGGGGCCGAGGCCAGGGCGCGGGCCCGTGAGCGGCTGCTGGCGGAGGCGCGGCACGGGCGCCGCTTTCGCCTGCCGCGGCTGGGCTGGCAGGCCGCCGCCGCGTTCGGCGTGACGGTCGTGCTCGTCGGCGGCGTCGCCGTCGCCCTGTCGAACCAGGGGCCCGGCGGCCCCGCCACCTCGGTCGTCCAGGCCGTGGACATGCCCAAGGGCGAGCTGAACCCGCGGCCCGGCCAGTTCATCGTGGTCGAGTCCGAGACGATGTACACCTCCCAGTCCTTCGCCGACGGCAAGGAGACGCGGTACCTGTACCGGACGCACCGCAAGATCTGGCAGTCGACGGACGGCAGCGCGAACGGCCTGCTGATGTCCGAGAGCCTCGAACCCCGGCCGTGGCCGGGCGAGACGCTGCCCGAGGAGGCGAAGGCGCCCCTGGACGGCCCCTCGTACATGGGGCTGCCGTCCTGCCCCGAGAAGTTCGGCGAGCGCCGCACCGACTACGCCTATCTCAGCACCCTGCCGACGGACGCCGCCGCCCTGCGCGAGCGGCTCTACCGGCTCAGCGCCCGCCCGCAGGAGGACGGCAAGGCCGTGGACCGGGACGTGGAGGCGTTCGGGCAGGGGCGCGACCTGCTCCTGGAGACGTACCTGCCGCGGGCGCAGCGGGAGGCGCTGTTCGAGGCGATCAAGGGCATCCCCGGGGTGGAGACGGCCGACGGGGTGAAGGACTCCGCCGGGCGCGCCGGGACGGCGCTGCAACGCCTCGACCGCGGCGGAGTGCGCACCCAGCTCATCTTCGACCCCGCGACCTACCTCTACATGGGGGAGCGGCAGGTGGTCGTGGACGCGGCCGAGGCGAAGGCGCCCGAGGGCAGCGTGCTGGCGTGGACGGCGCAGCTCGGCGTCGCGGTGGCGGACCGGCTGCCGGACGTGGAGGCCAGCACGGAGGGCGACGTGACCTGCACCCAGCCCCAGCCCTCGGAAAGCCCCGCCCCGGTGCCCCCGTCCGCCGTGCCGACGGAGAGCGCCGCGCCGGTGGCATCGCCGGCCAAGCCGACGGAAAGCGCGCCGGCCGCCGTGCCGACGGAGAGTGCCTCGCCCGTGGCGTCGCCTCCGGAGAGCGCGCCGCCGGCCAGGCCGAGCGAGAGCGCGTCGCCGGTGCCCAAGGAGACGGCCCCTTCGGCGGTGCCCGAGACGCGTGCCGCGGACCGGCCGACGGAAGGCCCCTCGCCGGTGGCCACGCGCTGACCACGCGGATGGTCGAGTGGGCGCCGTGACGGCGCCCGGCCACGTGAACCGGAGGAGCGTCTCCCTGGACAGGGCCCAGCCACGTGCGGTGGGTGGGCCCTGGTCGGCTTTGCCGTAAAGATGCTAAGAGGTTTTGAGCTCGTAGATGGCGTCGGCGAGCTGGGAGATCGCCCAGAGGAGGTCTTCCTCGGAGACCACGATCGGCGGCGCCAGCCGGATCGTCGAGCCGTGCGTGTCCTTGGCCAGCACGCCGCGCTTCATCAGCGCCTTCGACACCTCCCGCCCCGTGCCGATCGACGGGTCGATGTCCACGCCCGCCCACAGCCCGCGCCCGCGCACCTCCAGGACGCCCTGCCCGATCAGCTCGCGCAGGCGCCCGTGCAGGACCTCGCCGAGCTTGGCGGCCCGCGCCTGGAACTCGCCGGTGTTGAGGATCTCGATCACGGCGTTCGCGACCGCGCAGGCCAGCGGGTTCCCGCCGAACGTGGAGCCGTGCTGCCCCGGGTGGATGATCCCGAGCACGTCGCGGTCGGCGGCGATGGCCGAGACCGGGACGACCCCGCCGCCCAGCGCCTTGCCCAGCACGTAGATGTCGGGCACGACCCCTTCGTGGTCGCACGCGAACGTCTGCCCCGTGCGCCCGAGCCCCGACTGCACCTCGTCGGCGATCATCAGGATGCCCTCGGACGTGCACAGCTCCCGCAGCTCGCTCAGGTACCCGTCGGGCGGCACCAGCACCCCGGCCTCACCCTGGATCGGCTCGACCAGCACCGCCACCGTGTTCGCGTCGACGGCCGCCCGCACCGCCTCGATCGAGGCGTAGGGGACGATGCGGAAGCCGGGCGTGTACGGGCCGAAGTTGTCGTGCGCGTCCGGGTCGGTGGAGAAGCTCACGATCGTGGTGGTGCGGCCGTGGAAGTTGCCCTCCATCACGATGATGTTGGCCTGGTCGGGCTCGACGCCCTTGACCTCGTAGCCCCACTTGCGCGCCACCTTGATGGCGGTCTCGACGGCCTCGGCGCCGGTGTTCATGGGCAGGATCATGTCCTTGCCCGTCAGGTCGCCGAGCCCGGTGCAGAACTGTGCGAACTGGTCGTGGTAGAAGGCGCGGCTGGTCAGCGTGAGGCGTTCGAGCTGCTCCTTCGCCGCTTCGATGATCTTCGGATGGCCGTGGCCGAAGTTGAGCGAGGAGTAGCCGGACAGGCAGTCCAGATACCGCTTGCCGTCGACGTCGGTGACCCAGGCGCCGTGCGCCTCGTGGATCACCACCGGCAGTGGATGGTAGTTGTGCGCGCTGCGGCGCTCGCTCACTTCGATCAGCTCTGCGCTGGTGGTCATGATCAGTTCTCCCCCCTGATCTCCAGTGTGCAGCACTTCGGCCCGCCGCCCGCCTTACGCAGCTCCGACAGGTCGACCGGGATCACCTCGTACCCCCGGCGCTTGAGCTCCAACTGAAGATCGGACGCTTCGGCGTTGATGACCACGTTCTTGCCATCGCTGACCGCGTTGAGCCCCAGCACCTCGGCGTCGCGCGCGCTCGCGATCACCGCGTCGGGGAACATGCGGCGCAGCACCGCGAGGCTGCCCGGCGAGAACGCGTCCGGGTAGTAGGCGACGTTGCGCCCGTCGAGCGGGAACAGCGCCGTGTCCAGGTGGTAGAAGCGCGGGTCCACCAGCGTCAGCGAGATCACCGGGCGGCCCAGGTACTCCTGCGCCTCCTGGTGGGCGACCACGTCCGTGCGGAAGCCGGTGCCGGCCAGGATGACGTCGTCGAGCGTGAGGAAGTCGCCCTCGCCCTCGTTCACGTGCGCCGGCTCCAGCGTCGGGTAGCCGCGCTCGGCGAACCAGCGCAGGTAGGCGGGGCCCTCGGGGCCGCGCTGCGGGTAGGCGAAGCGGGCGCCGTAGGCCCGGCCGCCCACGACCAGGGCGCCGTTCGCGGCGAAGACCATGTCGGGCAGCCCCTCGATCGGGTCGATCAGGCTGACCTCGTGGCCGAGCTCCTCGTACGCCGCCTTCAGGCCCTCCCACTGCCGGACCGCCACGTCGCGGTCCGCGCCGGCCTCGGGATGCATCCACGGGTTGATCGCGTACTCGACCGTGAAGTACTCGGGACGGCACATGAGGAAGTGTTTGGGCATGCAGCACTCCATCGGCTCTCAAGCAGGGAAAACCCCCTCATCGCAGGGGATGAGGACAGCCTAGGAATCGGTGTTTGCGCAGGCCAGGGGTTGACATTGCGTGTTCGCGCGGGTCTGTTGCGTCTCTCACCCCGAAGCGGTGGATCCGTTGCGCGGCTGCGCCACGGCCGCGCCAGGCGGTGTGTCGACGAGCCTCGACAGCACGATGGAGCTCTTCGTCCGCACCACGAACGCCATCGCCGCGATGCGCTCGATCACCCGCTCCACGTGCCGCACGTCCGTCGCCCTGATGTGCAGGAGCGCGTCCGCCTCGCCCGTGATCGTGGCCGCCGCCACCACTTCGGGGAACCTGGCGACGGCCAGCGCGATGTCCGACGGCTTCGTCTTGCCCTGGCAGAACAGCTCGACGTAGGCCTCGGTCGTCCAGCCGAGCGCCTGCGGCGACACCCGCGCGCTGAACCCCGTGATCGCCCCCGTCTCGCGCAGCCGGTCGACCCGCCGTTTCACCGCCGACGCGCTCAGCCCCACCTGCTGCCCGATGTCGGCATAGGTCTGGCGCGCGTCGTCCACGAGAGCCGCGATGATGTCACGATCGAGCCGGTCCAGTTCCACGCGCTCTGTATACAGCCTGGCCAGGCTGGCGCGCGACGAGTGGCGCGCGGGAGACTGGGCGCGACAATCGTGACCGAAAGGCATCCGCCAGCATGAGCATCACGAGCTTCCCCGAAGACTTCGTGTGGGGAGTTTCGACGTCGGCTTACCAGATCGAGGGGGCCACGGCCGCCGACGGCCGCCTGCCGTCCATTTGGGACACCTTTTCCGCGGACCGGGCGGAGGCGTGCGACCACTACCACCGGTATCCCGACGACGTGCGGCTGATGAAAGAGCTGGGAATGGCCGCCTACCGGTTCTCGGTGAGCTGGGCACGCGTCTTCCCGGAAGGGCGCGGCAAGCCGAACGCGGCCGGCCTCGACTTCTACGACCGGCTGCTCGACGAGGTGACCGCCGCCGGCATCACCCCCTACGCCACCCTCTACCACTGGGACCTGCCGCAGGCGCTGGAGGACCGCGGCGGCTGGCCGGCCCGCGACACCGCCGAGCGCTTCGCCGAGTACGCCGCCGCCGTCCACGACCGGATCGGCGACCGGGTGGACACCTGGTTCACGCTGAACGAGCCGTGGGTGGCGGCCTTCCTCGGCTACGGCTCCGGCGTGCACGCCCCGGGCCGCAAGTCGGCCGCCGACGCCTTCCGCGCCGCCCACCACATGCTGCTCGGCCACGGCCTGGCCGTCCAGGCGCTGCGCGCGGCCGGGGCCGAGAAGGTCGGCCTCGTGCTCAACATCGCGCCCGTCATGACGCCCGCCCAGGTCAGCGACTTCGGCAGGGAGCTGTCGGAGGAGGACGCGGCGGCCGTGGCCAGGATCGACGCCCTGGCCAACCGGCAGTTCCTGGAGCCGGCGCTGCGCGGCGCGTACCCGGCGGAGCTGCTGCCCGTCATCGAGCGGCACGCCGGCCTCGGCCACGTCCGCGCGGGCGACCTGGAGACGATCGCGCAGCCGCTCGACCTGCTCGGCGTCAACTACTACACCCCGCTCGTCGTCCAGGCGCAGCCCAGCGAGCCCGCCGACCCGGCCTATCCGGGCAGCGAGGGCATTCTGTTCTGCACCATTCCCACGGCGGTCACCGCCATGGGCTGGCCGATCGTCCCCAACTGCCTTTCCCTGCTTCTCGGCCGCATTTCCCGCGAATATCCCGGCCTCGATCTGATGGTCACCGAGAACGGCGCCGATTTCGTCGACGTGGTGACCGGCGACGGCATTCACGACGTCGAGCGCATCAGCTTCATCGAGGAACATCTGCGCGCCCTGCGCGCCGCCATCGACGACGGCGCCCGCGTGCGCGGATATCTCGTCTGGACGCTGCTCGACAATCTCGAATGGTCCGACGGCTACCAGCGCAAGTTCGGCCTCGTGCACGTCGACTTCGCCACCCAGCGGCGGCGCATGAAGGACAGCGCCCTGTGGTACCGCGACGTCATCCGCCGCAACGGGCTCGCCGAGACCCGGCCGCGCCGCCCCACCCTGGAGACGGTGGCCGCCCGCGCCGGCGTGTCCAGGGCGACGGTCTCCCGCGTCGTCAACGGCGAGTCGTCGGTCAGCCCCGAGGTCCGCACCGCCGTGATGCGCGCCGTCAACGAGCTCGGCTACGTGCCCAACCTGGCCGCCCGCAGCCTCGTCACCCGCCGCACCAACGCCGTCGCCCTGGTCCTGTCCGTCCCCCGGCAGGGCGCGGACGCGCTCACCTCCGCCGTCGTCCAGTACGTCACCAGCCTCCTGGAAGGCGCCGGCAAGCAGATCACGCTCATGCTCGCCGACACCGCCGAGAGCCACCGCCGCATCGCCGCCCATGTCGAGGCCCGGCTCGCCGACGGCGTCGTGCTGCTGCCGCCCGACCGGGGCGACATTCTGGCCGAGCGCCTGTCCCGCACCGGCGTGCCGCTCGTGCTGCTGGGCAAGCCGCCGATCGCCTCGCTGGTCCCGTACGTGGACGTGGACAACGCCGGCGGCGCCGTGGCGGCCACCGAGCACCTGCTCGCCCGGGGGCGCCGCCGCATCGGCATGGTCTGCGGCCCCACGGACCTGGTCACCGTCCAGGACCGGCTGGCCGGCCACCGGACGGCGCTCCAGCGCGCGGGCCTGACCCCGCACCTGGCCCCGGCCGGCGACCTCACCCGCGCGGAGGGCGCCGCCGCCACCCGGCGGCTGCTCATCGAGGCGCCGTCGCTCGACGCCGTCTTCGCCGCCACCGACCAGCTCGCCATCGGCGCCCTCCAGGCGGCCCGCGAGCTGGGCCGGCGGGTGCCCGACGACCTGGCGGTGGTCGGCTTCGACGACGTGGACGCCGCCTCGGCCACCACGCCCGCGCTCACCACCGTCCGCGTCCCGGTCGCCGACCAGGCGCTGGCGCTGGCCCGGCTGCTGCTGTCGCGGCTGGAGGGCCGCCACACGACGTCCGTGGTGCTGCCCGCCCGCCTCGTCGTCCGGGAGTCCGCCTAAAGCCGCTGCTGCTCGAACAGGTGCGGGAAGACCTTCGACACCTTCGACAGCAGGTACTCGCCGTAGGTGCCGGTGAAGTCCACCTGGCCGTCCCACCGCCGCCCTCCGGCGTAGGGGAGGGGCGGCACCTCGCTGTCCCAGCCGGGGTCGAAGAAGAACGGGAAGCTGAGGCGCTCGTTGCCGCTGCGGTTGCGGACGCGGTGCGGGGTCGAGCGGTAGCGGCCGCCGGTGAGCTTGTCGAGCATGTCGCCGATGTTGCAGACGAACGTGCCCGGCACCGGGGGTGCCTCGATCCAGCCGGTGGCCGTACGGACCTGGAGGCCGCCGTTGCCGTCCTGGAGGAGCAGCGTCAGCAGCCCGTAGTCGGTGTGCTCGCCGACACCCCAGGTGTCGGGGTCGTCGGCGGGCCCCGGCGGATAATGAAATATCCGGAAAAGGATGGTGGGGTCGGCCGTGTATCCCGTCCGGAAGTAGTCCTCCGCCAGCCCGAGGCTCAGCGCGATGCCGCTCATCACCGCCTGCCCGACCCGCGTCATCGCGGGAAGGTACTCCAGAACCGCCTCCCGCAGCTCCGGCACCTGGGCCGGGAACAGGTTCGGCCCGTGCAGGGGCAGGTCGCCCGGCGGCTGCTCGGCGCCGAAGTAGATGCCCTCCTTCAGGTCGGGCCGCCCTGAGGTCAGCTCGCCGCCGACGGGGAAGAAGCCCCGCCAGGCCCGGCCGCCGCGTGCCATCGAGATCTCGTCCTTGACGGGCTCGGGCAGCGCGAAGAAGCGCCGGCTCGCCGCGTCCAGCCGCTCGATGAGCGCGGGCGGCACGCCGTGGCCCGAGACGTAGAAGAAGCCGTGCTCCCGGCAGGCGGCGCCGATGGCGTCGGCGACGGCCCGCTTGCCTGGGTCCGCCGCCTCCGCCTGGAGCAGCGGGGCGATGTCGATCACCGGCAGTTCGCTCATCGCCCCATTGTTCCCCGGAACGTCCTGGTCGTGCCGGTCAGGAGGTCGCGAACGTGAACCAGTTGACGTTGACGAAGTCGGCCGGCTGGCCGGAGGAGAAGGTCAGGTAGACGGTGTGGGTGCCGGTCACGCCCGAGATGTTGGCCGGGACCGTGCGCCAGCTCTGCCAGCCGCCCGTGTTCGCCAGCGCGAAGTCACCGATGGGCGTGGCGGTCGGGCTGTCGAGGCGGACCTGCACGAGCCCGCTCACCCCGGCCGCCGCCCCGGACGCCACCCTGGCCCTGAACTGGGTGGCGGGCGTCGAGCCGAAGTCCACGCCGTCGTAGCGCAGCCAGTCGCCGTTGGAGATCGCCCCGATGTTCTGGCCGCCGCCCGAGTCGGTGGTGGTCTCGGTGATCGTGCCCGACTGGGCTTGGTAGCGCTCGGCCTGGATCGTCGAGCGGGCGTCCACGCCGCCCGGCGGGGTGGTGGGGTCGGTGCCGCCGCCACCGCTCTGCCAGACCGCCACGTAGTCGACCATCATCGGCCGGCCGGGGACGGTGGCGGCGGTCGGGGTGGAGCCGCCCAGCGCGTTGGGGAACGCGCCGCCGATCGCCACGTTGAGCAGCAGGAAGTAGCCGGCGTGGCCGGTCATGTTGCTCCAGGTGGCCGCGTCGAACTGCGACTGGCTGACGCTGTGGAACTGCTGGCCGTCCACGTACCAGCGCAGCTGGTTGGGGCTGACGCTGCGGTCCCACTCGAAGCGGTAGGTGTGGTAGGCCGACTGGCAGGTGGAGCCGGGGCAGGCACGGCTGGCGCCCAGGCCGGTGGTCTCGTTGCAGGGGCCGCCCGGGTTGACGCCGCAGTGCAGCACGCCCCAGACGGAGTTGATGCCGTTGACGTTCTCCATGATGTCGAACTCGCCGATGCCCGGCCAGTTCCAGTAGTTGCCCCGGTAGGGGGCCCCGAGCGCCCAGAACGCCGGCCAGTAGCCGAGCGCGGCGTCCCCGGTCACGTTCGGCATCTGGATGCGGCTCTCGATGCGCAGGATGCGCCCGTCGGCGGGCTTGAAGTCGGCGCGCCTGGTCTCGATGCGGGCCGAGGTCCACTCGCCGGACGAGCTGCGCAGCGGCGTGATGCGCAGGTTGCCGGAGCCGTCGAGGCTGAGGTTGGCGGTGCTGGAGGTGTAGTTCTGGATCTCGCCGGTGCCCCAGTTGGCCGGGCCGCCGGGGTAGGCGTGGCCGGTGTCGATGATCCAGTTGCTGGACGAGGGCAGCGTGTTCGCGGAGCCGTTGAAGTCCTCGGACCAGACGAGGGACCAGCCGGAGGGCGTGGCCGGCACGCTGGCCGAGGCGCTGACCGCCGTCTTGATGAGCAGGCCGCTGAGTGCCACGAGGACGGCGGCCATGGCGGCCAGTCGGCGCCGGTTCGGTGTTGTCATGCTCGCTCCTGGGGGGTGCTAGAGAGCGCTCTCTCCAAGATCTGAGCACAGCCTTTACGGGCTGTCAACGTACGAAGGCAGAAAGGGGAGCGCTCTCCAGCTCCCTGGACAAAAGGGAACGGCGCCGCGCGCGGAAGGCGCGGCGCCGCATGGCGAGGAGGGGGCGGCTCAGCCCTTCTCGGCCTCCCCCGTCGCCTGCTCCAGGGCGTCCTCCGGGGACGCCTCCAGGTCCTGCTCGGCGTCGGCGCCCGCCTGGGCGGACGCCTTGTCCAGGCGCACCCAGCTCGTCACGCTCTCCACCGCGAACAGCACGAACAGGTACGCCGTCAGCACCGCCAGCACCGGCGTCAGCACGCCCAGCGCCGCCCCGGCCCCGATGACCAGCAGCCGCAGCTCCCAGCCGAGCCCCGCCCGGAACACCCAGGCAGGGGGCCAGATGCTCTGGCGCGTGCGGTAGACGGTGTCGTAGGTGTGGTAGCCGACGACGTACACCAGCACGAACAGCAGCCACTTCGGCGCCTCGGCCGTCAGGCCGATCGCGATGATGGTGAAGAACTCGGCCGCGCGCAGCAGCGGCGGGGTGAGCCAGTCGAAGCGGCCCAGGTGGTCGCGCGGCGTCGTGGGCAGCACCAGCAGCAGCACGATCGCGACGGGCAGCAGCAGGATGGGGCCGCCGGAGTCGAGCAGCCCCGCGACCGTGACGCCGACCACGGCGAGCAGGGCCACGAGCGTGGCGGGCACGGGCGGCAGGCCGCCGCCGAGCTTGCCGGACAGGACGGTGGCGAGCGGTCCGTCGTCGCGGTAGGCGACGAGCCGGGCGGTCTGGATGCGGCGGCGCTCCTCGTCGGGGTCCGGCGTGGGGGTGGCCATGGCCTGCGGGTGGGTGATCATACGAGCGACCTCATGAGGCGTCCGGTGAGGGTGTAGGCGGCGGCGACGGAGCCCCAGATCACGAGCGTGATGAAGGTGATCCGGGCGTCGAAGAGGGCGGCGGTGATCGCGATGGCCGCGAAGCGCTCGCCGATGGGGAAGACGATCATCTTACGCGCCCAGTGGACGACACGGTACTTGCCGGCCTTCGTCCACATCTTCAGCACGCCACGCAGACCCTGGCTGCGCTCCACCTTGCGGGCGGTCAGCTTCTGGCGCAGGTCGCGGTCGTCGGGGGCGTCGAGCGGGGTCGTGGGCAGCGGGGCCGGGGGCTTGCGGCGGTTGGCGACGCCGAAGGAGAAGTCGAGCAGGTGGCGGACGGACTGCAGGCTCAGCGCGGCCAGCGCCAGGATCCAGATCTCGTCGCCGTTGCCGGAGACCACCCAGCCGACGGCCAGGCCCGCGAAGACGACGTACTCCTTGAACCGGTCGAACGTCGCATCCAGCCAGGCCCCCAGCACGCCGAACTTGCGGGCGTACCGGGCGACCTGCCCGTCGACGCAGTCGAAGACGAAGGCGAAGTAGATCAGCACGCCGCCCAGCACCATCCACGGGCGTTCGCCGGTGGCGAAGCAGGCGGCCGCGGCCACGCCGAGCGTGATCGAGATCAGCGTCACCTGGTTGGGCGTCAGGCCGCGGCGGGCGGCCCAGCGGGCGATGTAGCGGGAGTAGGTGGAGACGAAGAACGTGGTGAAGAAGCCGTCGGCGCCCTTGACGGCGTTGTTCAGGCGGGAGCGGTCTTCGTCCATCCCGGCCATCTCGGCGCCGGCCTCGTTCACCTCCTCCTGGGTGGTGACCCGGCGGTAGAACAGGTCGCGCCGGCCCCTGATGCCGACCGACACGCCGTTGCGCACCAGGCCGAACACGACGAGCTGCACCAGGTCGTCATCGGCGCCGAACCGGTCGGCCATCGCCGCCAGCTCCCGGCACGTCTCGGCCAGCCGCGGCGCGTTGCGCGCGCTGATGTGCAGCGGGCCGAGCGCCACCGCGTTCGGCCTGGTCACGGCGTGGTTGGCGGTGCCCACCGAGACGACGCGCGACTTGCCGACGCGCAGGCGCACCGGCAGGCCCTCGACGCGGTTCATGCCGATCTCGGGCTCGGCCTCGTCGATGGGGATGCGGTCCTCGGCGGAATTGTCCTCGGGGCCGTTCTCCTCCAGGCCGTTGTCCTCCGTCACCCCCACCCGCGGCTCTTTCGCGACGAGCGCCAGCGCACCGCGCTTGGACTTGGTGATCTGGTAGATCAGCTCGTCGTGGACGACAGAGTTCTCAGGGATGATGAACAGGCTCTCCGTTGCTTGCTCGGCGACGTCGGCCAGGGCGCGCAGCGCGGACGCCACGTCGTCCGTCGGGATCGTGGCGAAGCGCGGATCCATGGAGGTGAGCTGGCTGCGCAGCCGTTCGGACACGGACGGATTGCCGGAAAGCGCGGCCAGCCTCAGGCCGGTCGGAGAGATGTCGGGGCCGGGCGAGGCGCCCAGCAGGACCACGCGGGTCATGACTCCCTTTCGAGGCGGTAGCGGGGGGTTGAACAACGGGTAATGCGGGGACAGGGGTCAAAGTCTAGTGAGAGTGACGCAAAGTCGCGTCACACGAGCATGCCCGTAACGTTCCGTCCGCCGGTATACAGGTCGGCCGTAAGATGTGCGAGTGAGTCTCTACCGTGACGAAGGCGTGGTGCTACGCACCCAGAAGCTCGGTGAGGCCGACCGCATCGTCACGATCCTGGCCAAGCGCACGGGCAAGATCCGGGCGGTGGCGCGCGGCGTGCGCCGCACGAAGTCGCGCTTCGGGGCCAGGCTGGAGCCGTTCACGCACGTCGACCTGCAGCTGCACACCGGCCGCACGCTCGACGTCGTCACCCAGGCGGAGACGATCAGGCCCTACGGGGAGGCGCTGGCCGCCGACTACCCCCGCTACACCGCCGGCAGCGCCATGCTGGAGACCGCCGACCGGCTCACGCACGGGGAGAAGGAGCCCGCGCTGCGGCAGTTCCTGCTGCTGGTGGGCGGGCTGCGCACGCTCGCCGACCGCGGCCACGAGGCCAGGCTGGTGCTCGACGCCTACTTCCTGCGCTCCCTGGCCGTGGCCGGCTACGCCCCCGCGCTCGAGGCGTGCGCCAAGTGCCAGGCGCCGGCCATCAGGGCGTTCGCCATCGTCGCAGGCGGCGTGGTGTGCGGGGCGTGCAAGCCGGCCGGCTCGGCCGTGCCCGCGGGCGAGACGATCGGGCTCATGACGGCGCTGCTGCGCGGCGACTGGGCCACGGCCGACGCCTCCGAGTCGCGCCACCGCAGCGAGTGCAGCGGCCTGGTCGCCGCATATCTGCAATGGCACCTCGAACACGGAATACGCTCTCTCCGACACGTCGAAAGGGAGCCCGCGTGAACGTACGACCTCCGTCCCCCCACCCGTCGGGGGCGACCCCGCCGCCCATCCCGCGCGAGCTGGTGCCCCGGCACGTCGCGATCGTCATGGACGGCAACGGCCGCTGGGCCAAGGCCCGCGGCCTGCCCCGCACCGAGGGGCACAAGGCCGGCGAGTCGTCGCTGTTCGACGTCATCGAAGGCGCCATCGAGCTGGGCATCCCCTACCTGAGCGCGTACGCGTTCTCCACGGAGAACTGGAAGCGCTCGCCCGACGAGGTGCGCTTCCTCATGGGCTTCAACCGCGACGTCATCCGGCGGCGGCGCGACGAGCTCAACGCGATGGGCGTGCGGGTGCGCTGGGCCGGGCGGCCCGGCCGGCTGTGGAAGAGCGTCATCTCCGAGCTGCAGACGGCCGAGGAGATGACGATGTCCAACCGCACGCTGACCTTGCAGTTCTGCGTCAATTACGGCGGGCAGGCCGAGATTGTCGACGCCGCGCTCAAGCTGGCCGAGGACATCGCGGCCGGGCGGGTCAAGCCGTCGAAGGTCAACGAGAAGACGTTCGCCCGCTACCTCGACGAGCCCGAGATCCCGCCGGTCGACCTGTTCCTGCGCTCGTCGGGGGAGCAGCGCTTCTCCAACTTCCTGCTGTGGCAGTCCGCCTACGCCGAGATGGTCTTCCTCGACCGGCTGTGGCCCGACTTCGACCGGCGGGACCTGTGGGAGGGGTGCGAGATCTTCGCCAAGCGCGACCGGCGCTACGGCGGGGCGATCCCCAACCAGGTCTGACCGGTCTTATCCGGCGCCGAGCGCCCGGATGCTGGCGAAGCGGTCGAGCGCCTGCTCGAAGGCGGCCGGGGAGACCGAGATGCCGCCGCTGAACGGGAAGTCGAGCTGGTAGACCAGGAACAGCACCAGCCCCACCATGCCGCCCACGGCCGCCGCCATGGTGATGTGCACCTTCCGGTTGGCGCTGCCGCACAGGATCGAGGGCAGCAGCGCGACCAGCCCGCAGGCCGCCAGCGCCACCCACAGCAGCGGCGGCACGCCGGTGTCGGCCATCTGGGCGCGCGAGCGGCGCGCGTCCAGGACGGCCTGCATGCGGCTCATCGCCTGCCCGTAGCGGGCCGAGGGGCCGCTGCCGTCCGGCTGGACGGTCTGGAAGAACGCGCGCAGCTGCTCCGAGGCCCGCCAGGCGCTCTGCGACAGGCGGTGCTCCTCGGCCATGAGGGGCCACTCCTCGCGGATGACCGTGGTGGTGTAGGTGCCGGCGAGCGTCTGCAGGGCGACGCGCTGGGGGGCGGGGAGCGTGCGCGAGTACCAGTAGACGTCCGTCAGGTTGCTGGCCTCGGTCGCGCTGGTCTCGGTGGCGGTGTTGACCTGGTTCCACGCGGCGACCACGACCAGGCCGATGCTGACCGCGAACAGGGTGCCGACGATGCCGGTGATCACCCCGCTGCCGTCGCGGTAGTCCTGGCGGGTCTGGGCGGGGATGCGGCGGTTGGCGACGTACGCGGCGAGGGCCGCGAGCGCGGCGAACGTTGCGGCGATGAGCAGGCCGATGGCGGCGATGAGCATGGTGACCTCACTTTCCGTGCGTGAATGATTGCGCACAGTGAGGGTCGGGCGCCAGGGGTGATCAGCCGGATGTGCCGCCGCCGCTCCGATAGCCCGATGTGTCGCCGCTCCGGTAGCGGCCCGGCGCGGTGCCGAACTCCCGCTTGAACGCCTTGGCGAACGCGAACTCGGTCGCGTACCCCGTGCGCTCGGCCACCGACCGCAGCGGCAGGTCGGTCTCGCGCAGCAGCCGCGCCGCCGTCGTCATCCGCCACCACGTCAGGTACGCCAGCGGCGGCGCCCCCACCTTGCCCGCGAACCGCTGCGCGAACGCCGCCCGCGACAGCCCCGCCCGGGCCGCCAGCGACTGCACCGTCCACGGCGTCGCCGGATGCTGGTGGATGGCCCGCAGCGCCGCCGTCACCGCCGGGTCCCGCAGGGCCGCGCCCCAGCCGGTGGCCTCGTCGCCGGGGCGGCTGTCGTACCAGGCGCGCAGGACGTACACGAGCAGGACGTCGAGCAGCGCCGACGTGGCCGTCTCGAACCCCGCGTCCTGCATGGACTGGAGCTCGCGTCCGAGCAGCTCGATCGCGCCCCTCAGGGACGGGTGGCGGCCGATGCTGGCCGGGATGTGCATGACGTCGGGCAGCTCGGTCAGCAGCGGGTGGAGCCTCGACTGGTCCAGCCGGTACGCCCCGCACAGCATCTCCGTCAGCGGCCCGGGGCCGTCGCGGTGCAGGCTGCCGATGGGGGAGCCGTCCTCGTACTCGGGGACGGCCTCCACCAGCGGCGTGGTGACCGCGTCCGCGAGGCCGTGGCCCAGCTCGCGCGGCAGGAACACCACGTCGCCCACCCCGAGGTGCACCGGCTCCCCCGAGGCGGGCAGCAGCCAGCACGAGCCTTGCAGGATCACGTGGAACCCGGCGCCCTGCTGCGGCTGGAACCGCATGCCCCAGGGGCCGTGCAGGCGGGTGCGCGAGGCGTGGGGCCGCCCGGTGCGCATGGCGGAGATGGCGTCGCTGAGCACGTCCATGTCCGAACGGTATCCCCTGGCGGGGTGCTCCTGGACGATCGGACATGGCGGGCGGAGCGCCGGACATGGGCACCCGCCGCTCCTCCTCCTAGCGTGAGCTGCGTCGATTAAGGCGGTTGAGAAGGAGAACGATGAAGGTCGCAGTGCATGGAGCCAGCGGGTTCACCGGACGGCTCACGGTGGCGGAGGTGCGGCGGCGCGGGTTCACGCCGGTGCTCGTCGGGCGGTCCGAGTCGCGGTTGCGCAGCGTCGCCGAGGCCGGCGAGGAGATCCGGGTGGCCGCGCTCGACGAGCCGGACGCGCTGGCGCAGGCGTTCCGGGACTGCCCGGTGGTGATCAACTGTGCCGGGCCGTTCACGGTGCTGGGGGAGCCGGTCATCCGGGCCGCGATCGCCGCCGGGGCGCACTACGTGGACACCTCGGGGGAGCAGCGGTACATCGGCCGGGTGCTCGACGAGGCGCACGAGGACGCCGTGCGGGCCGGGGTCACGGTCGTGCCGGGGCTGGCCGACGACGGCGGGCCGGGGGACATGATCGCGCACCTGGTGGCCGAGCGGGTCGGCACCATCGGCTCGTCCGGAAGTGTCGCCGTGGCCGAGGTGCTGGTGGCGGACCTGCGGGGGCCCGGGGCCGCCTCGCGGGGGACCGCGCGGTCGATGGCGGCGGTGCTCGGGGAGGAGCCGCTGGCGTACACGGACGGGGCCTGGCACCCGGACGGTCTGGGCGAGGGCGCGTCCCTCGCCGTTCCCGGGGAGGACGGTCAGGTGGCCGTCGCCGTGTTCGCGCTGCCCGGGGTGGTCACCGTCCCGAGGCACGTGCGGGCGGGGCGGGTCCGCAGCGTGATCCGGACCGAGGTGGCCGCCATGTTCTCGGCGCTGACGCCCGACGTCGTGGCGAGCGTCCCCGAGATCCCGGACGAGGCGGCCAGGCAAGCCTCGCGCTGGCTGATGCTGGCCGAGGCGACCGGCCCGGGCAGCACGGGCGGTGCAGGCGGTGCCGACGGTCTCGGCGGCGCGGGCGGGAAGCGGGCGCGGGGCTGGGTGACGGGGCTCGACCCCTACGGGATGACGGCGGTGATCGCCGTCGAAGGGGCGCGCCGCCTGGTCGCGGACGGTGCGCCCGCGGGGGCGGTGACGCCGGCGCAGGCGTTCGACCCGGCGTCCTTCCTCGACCACCTCACCTCGCACGGCGTCACCTGGCAGGTGACCCCGGCCTGAACGTGCGGAGGTGAGGCCCCGCCTTGTCGCGCACTATACGTGGGTATAGCCTCCTGTTCATCAGAACAGTCAGCTATACCTATGAACAGGAGCTGGTCACGGTGAACGGACCGCTCGCCCGGTGCCGGGAGGCCCGATGAACGCCACCCTCGGCACCGGCACCCTCGCCCGCCTCGCCCTGCGCCGCGAGCGAGGCACCGCCCCCTGGTGGATCCTGCTGATCGTGTCCTTGTCCCTGGTGATGGTCGCCTACATCAACCGGAACATGGGCACGTACGAGCTCAAGCTCACCTACCTCAAGGTCATCGCCGGCAACCCGTTCCTGCGCGCGATCGGCGGCGGCGTCGTGGAGCCGCGCCTCGACGTGCTCGCCACCTGGCGCAGCGGCGGCTTCCTCTACCTCGCCAGCGCGCTGGCGGCCCTCATGTCCGTGATCCGCCACACCCGCAGGGAGGAGGACGCCGGCCGGAGCGAGCTGGTCCTGGCCGGCCGGGTCGGCCGCGCCGCCCCGCTGACGGCCGCGCTGCTGGTCGCCGGCGGGACCAGCCTGATCGGCGGCGCGCTGACCGCCGCCGCGCTGATCGGGGCCGGGCTGGAGCCGGCCGGCTCGCTCACCTACGGCGGCGGCATCGCGGTCGCCGGCTGGATGTTCGGCGGCATCGCGGCGGTCGCCGCGCAGCTCTCCCGCAACGCCCACACGGCGACCGTGATCGCCCTGACCGCCCTCGGCGCCGCCTACGTGCTGCGCTTCGCGGCCGACGTGTCCGGGCAGGCGTGGCTGAAGTACCTGTCGCCGGTCGGCTGGGTCCACCTGGTGGAGCCGTACCAGAGCGAGCGGTGGTGGCTGCTGGGGGTCTGCGTGCTGGTGTCGGCGATCCTGTACGGGGCCGCGTACCGGCTGCTCGCCCGCCGCGACCTCGGCTCCGGCCTGCTGCCCGAGCGCCTGGGACCCGAGTCGGCCCCCGAGCTGCGCGGCCCGGTCAGCCTGGCCTGGCGGCTGCACCGCGCGCTCCTGCTCAAATGGCTGGCGGGGGTGGCGGTCTTCGCCCTGCTCGGGGGCGCGCTGACCGCGCCCGCCCGCGACCTGGTCTCCCGGCCCAGCATCATCGTCGACAACATCACCCACTTCCTCGGCATCGCCGCAGGCGAGAAGATGGTCGCCGGTTACCTCTGGTACCTGATCCTGATCATCGCCTACGCCGTCGCCCTCTACCCGGTCCTCATGATCGTCCGGCTACGGGCGGAGGAGACGTCCGGACGTGCCGAGGCCCTGCACGCCACCCCCATGACCCGCCTGCGCTGGGCGTCCGGCCATCTCCTCGTGACCGCGCTCGGCACGGCGGCCCTGATGGCCGTGGCCGGCCTCGCCTTCGGCGTGATCTACTCCCTGGCGGTCGGCCACCTGCTCACCGACGCCCCGGCCTTCCTGGCGGGCGCGCTGAGCACCGTCCCGGCGGCGTGGTGCGTGGGAGCGGTGTGCCTGCTGGCATACGGGCTGCTGCCACGGGCCGCCGTGGTGATCGCGTGGCTGGCGTGGCTCCTGACCACCGGCCTCGGCCAGGTCGTCGGGCCGCTGTACGGGCTGTGGGGCGGCAGCCCGGCCGAGCCGTTCCACCACATCCCCAACGCCATGCTCGCCACCGCGTTCCCGCTCGTCCCGGTGACGGCGCTGCTCGCGATCACGACCCTCCTGACAGGTGCGGGCCTGCTCGCCTTGCGCCACCGCGACTTCGGCACCTGACCCTTTCCCCGACGCGGGCCGGGCTCGGCGGGCAGCCGTCATCGCCTGAAGCGATGGCGCGGCCGGGTTCGGCGGGCAGCCGTCATCGCCTGAAGCGATGGCGCGGCCGGGTTCGCCGAGCACCGTCGTCGCCTGAGCCGAAGCCGGCTCACCTCTGTCTCCAGCCTGCCGCCGCCTTGTCTTGCAGGTCATGCGGCAGGCTGTGGGGGCAGATCGTGCGACAGACCGTCCGGGCGGGTCATGCGGCAAGCCGCAGGTGGATGCGTCGCGGACGGATGTGTCGCGGATGGATGCGCGGTAGGCGGCGGCCCGTCGTGGCGCCTGACGAGCCACGACCTGAGGCCGTCACGTCAGGTCAGATGCTGATGCCACGCCTCGTTGAACTCCTCCGCGCTGATCTCGTGCTCCTCCGTGAGCCCCAGCTCTTCGAGCGGCTGATCGGTCATCATGTCGGGAGAATCGCTCGCGGTGCCCCTGAAAACGCCGTCTTCGTAAATCTCCAACTGGCGGCTCACCCACTGCCCGTCGAACTCGAGGTATGCGATTCCCTCGCCCAAATCGGATTCAGCCTCGTGTCGAAAATAGCGTTTCATGGGCCTATCGTAGCCGCCGACGTCAGGGATGAATACGAAGTCTTTCCAGAAGGCATTAACAAGTCACGGCCCGGATGTGAGTATTCTTCTGATTCTCGGCCCTGCGGCCGTAGGGGGTGCGGCCTGCGCGCGGTCCCCCGTGGGTCCGTCGCGTCCGCGCTCCCGCACGTTACGGAGCGCTGATAGCTGTTGCGCAATTCAGTCCGCCCCGCCCCGAATGTGCGGCGACATCACTGCGAATAACCACGGAATGTGACGTACCCGATAGGTGTCCCCGCGAGAGAAAGTCGCCCGAGTCCCAGCCGTAAAGTCCGGCATGAAATCGCACATATTTTCTAAGAAGTTGATCTAGCACCCGAATCGCCGGTCCGCGCGGCATAGGGCGCCGGGGTCTTGGCACCCGATCGGCCCGCAGGGGAGGATGAGCCCGGAGAGACGCGGGAGGTCCTGTGACGCTTGCCGACATGGCCAGGAACATCATCGACACCAACAGGTACATGGTCCTGGGCACCGTGGACCCGGACGGACGTCCGCGCGTGTCCCCCGTCTACTTCGCCCCCGACGGCTACGACACCCTGTACTGGATCTCCTCACCGGACTCGCACCACTCACGCAACCTCGCCGAACGCCCCGAGGTCAGCATGGTGATCTTCGACTCCACCGTGCCGGTAGGGGGCGGCGCCCAGGCCGTCTACCTGCGGGCCACGGCCGCCCAGGTGCCCGACGACGAGCTCGACCGCCATGCGGAGACCGCCTGCCGGGCCCGGTTCCCCGAGCAGAAGGTGTTCCCCGCCGAGGAGTTACGCGCACCGTCGCCGCTACGGCTGTACCGGGCGCGCGTCACGGAACACGCCGTGCACATCAGAGGCAGTGACCCCGTGCACGGGAACGGCGTGGACTCGCGGCTCGTGGTGAACCTGGACTGATCCCCGTCACGCTCCCGCCCTCCGCCTCGCGTACTCGCGGATGCGCGCACGATCCTCCAGAAACATCCCCTCCCAGTCGTGCGAGAGAGGCACCCAGGCCACCGGCTGCCCGCACTCCTCCACCAACGGCACCGACCGGCGCACGACGGCCCCGTAGGACAGGCCGAGCGTGAGACCCAGCTCCGGACCGTAGGACCGCACCGCCACCGCCGCCGGAACGTCCAGCAGCTCGACGCGGACCCCCGTCTCCTCGTACAGCTCGCGGCGAGCGGCCTCCCGCGGGCTCTCCCCAGGCTCCACCCGCCCGCCCGGCGGCACCCAGCCCCGCCAAGGGTGCCGCACCAGCAACACCTCCCGGAAGCTCTCGTCCAACACCCACACCTCGGCCCCGAGCGGATCCATCGGCCCCTTCATGGCCGCCTCCAGCCACGCGCACGCGCCGTCGAACTCGGCTTCCGCCCTGCGGGCATCCAGCAGAGCCGCCCGCAACATGACCCGGTCGGGCCCGTCCACACCCATGCGGCCACGCTACTGATCAGGCCCGACAGTTACGGGGACGGGTCGTCCACGACCCTGAGGGCAGACGTGTGCGGAGATCCCAGGGCGTGGCTTGTCGGTATATCCCCGGAAGGGTGCGGCTGCTCGGGGATGGCCGGCGTCTTCTCGATGGGATCGCGTCCGGGGGTGCGGGGGCCGGCAGGCCACCGCTGGGGGTGCGGGGGCGTGCCCCCACAGGGCGCTGTCCGAGCTCTCGTCGTGCGAAGCACGCCTTTGGGGGAGGGCCGAGCAGTTTCCCGGGCACCCCTACGAGGCTCTGGGGGTCAGGCGCGGCGGCGGGCGCGGTAGGCGGCTACGTGCATGCGGTTGCCGCACGTGCGGCTGTCGCAGTAGACGCGGGAGCGGTTGCGGGACTCGTCGACGAAGACGCGGTCGCAGTCGGGGGCCGAGCAGGTGCGCAGGCGTTCGGCCTCGCCTTCCACGAGGAGATGGGCGAGGGCGACGCCGCAGTCGGCGGCCACGTGCTCGGCGAGGGTGGCGTCGGCGGCGAAGTAGTGGACGTGCAGCGGGTGGCCGTCGTGCTCGGTGAGGCGCGGGGTGATGCGGGTCTCGGCCAGGAGCGCGTTGAGGGTGCGGACGGCGGTGGGCTGGTCGGGGGCGGTGAAGACGCGGTGGAAGGCCTCGCGGACCATGCGGACCTGGCCGAGGTCGCGGGCCGTGAGCGTGCTGACGCCGCTGATCTTGCGGGATTCCACGAACGCCTGCAGCTCGGCCAGGCCGGACAGGCCCTCTTCGCCGCCGGTGGACGGCGAGGTGTTGACCAGTTCGACAACGGTGGCCAGAGAATGCACCATGTCATGGCCAAACGGCATGTTGACTCCTGTCCGGGCTGGCTTCTAGCGTGGTCGCAGCGTATCTCCTGTTCGGGGTTCCGGGGGTTTCCATGAGTGCACATCGCCGTATCGTGCTGATCGCGATCGTCGGCGCGCTCATCATCTCCACCTCCGCCCCTCTCGTGCGGTTGTCAGGTGTATCGCCGGCGACCTCGGCGTTGTTCCGGTGCGCGTACGCGGTGCCGCCCATGCTGGTGCTGGCCTGGCTGGAGCGGCGCAGGTTCGGGCCGCTGCCGCGCAGGGCGGTGCTGATGTCGTGGGCGGCGGGCGTGGTGTTCGCGCTGGACCTGCTGTTCTGGCACCACGCGATCGCGTACGTCGGCGCGGGGCTGGCGACCGTGCTGGGGAACCTCCAGGTGTTCATCGTGGCGTTCGCCGCGTGGGCGCTGTTCGGGGAGCGGCCGTCCACGCGGCTGATGGTGGGGACGCCGGTCGTGTTCGCGGGGGTCGTGCTGATCTCCGGGGTGTTCGACAGCGCCGCCTACGGGAGCGATCCGATGCTGGGGGTGGCGGCCGGGATCGCGACGTCGCTGTCGTACGCGGCGTACCTGCTGCTGCTCAAGGGCGGGTCCGACCGGGCGGCGGGGCCGCTCGCGCACGCGACGGTGGTGGCCACGGTGGCCATCGCCGCGCTCAGCCCGGTCTTCGGGGGCGCGGACCTGATGCCGAGCTGGCCGGCGCACGGGTGGCTGGTGCTGCTCGCGCTGGGGCCGCAGGTGGTGGGGTGGTCGCTGATCACGTACTCGCTGCCGCGCCAGCCCGCCGCGCTCACGGCGCTGCTGCTGCTGGTGCAGCCGATGTCCACGGTGGCGATCTCGACCCTGGTGCTCGGCGAGCGGCCGTCGGTGCTGCAGCTCGCCGGGTGCGCGGTGGTCGTGGTGGGGGTGTTGTACGGGTCCCGGAGGCCCCCCGCCCGGGCCTCCGCCGAGAAGGTCCCCTCGGACGACGGCCGCGTGAGCCCAGCCCGTTCGGGCCAAGCGTGAGCTCAGCCCGCTTAGGCCCGAGCGTGAGCCTCGGCTCGTCCGGGCTGAGCGTCAGGTCAGCTCGACCGCGCCGGGGTCGTCGAGCAGGAGGAGCAGGTGCCGAAGACCTCGACGGTGTGGGTGATCTCGGTGAAGCCGTGCTCGCTGCCCACCGCCTCCGCCCACCGCTCGACGGCCGGCCCCGCGACCTCCACGGTGCGGCCGCACTTGCGGCACACCAGATGGTGGTGGTGGGTGTCGGTCGCGCAGGCGCGGTAGACGGACTCGCCGTCGTCGGTGCGCAGCACGTCGACCTGGCCCTTGTCGGCCAGGGCCTGCAACGCCCGGTAGACGGTGGTCAGCCCGATCTTCGCCCCGTGCAGGCGCATCTCGGCATAGACGTCCTGCGCGCTACGGAAACCCTCGCTCTGGCGGAGGGTGTCGTGCACGGCATCGCGCCTTGTCGTCATGCGATCTCCTCGACGCGCAGCTGTGGTCGCTCGCTCAATGTCGACTCCTGGGTACGGCCTCGCCGTACGAATTTACCGACACCGAGGGCCAGGACGAAGCCGGCGAGGGCAAGAAGCACGATCGCGGCGCCCGGCGGGACCTTGGCGGAGTAGGTGGAGGCGAGCAGCCCGCCCACGGAGGCGAGCACGCCGAACAGCATGGCCAGCCCCATCGTGGTGCGGAATCCGCGGGTGAGCTGCTGGCTGGTGGCCACGGGGATGACCATGAGCGCGCTGACGAGCAGCAGGCCGACGACCCGCATGGCGATGACGACGGTGAGGGCGGCGGTGACGGCGATGAGCAGGCTGAGGAAGCGGACGGGCAGGCCGCTGGCCTTGGCCATCTCCTCGTCCTGGCAGAGCACGAACAGCTCCCTGCCGAAGATGAGCACGACGGCGATCACGGCGGCGGCCAGCGCGCCGATGATCCAGATGTCCTCGACGGTGACGCTGGCGATGGCGCCGAACAGGTAGGAGTTCAGCTTGGCGGTGCTGCCGCCGGGTGCGATGCCCATGAGCATGACGCCGCCGGCGATGCCGCCGTAGAACAGCAGCGCGAGCGCGACGTCGCCGCTGGTGCGGCCGCGCGCCCTGACCAGCTCGATGGCGACGGCGCCGGCGATGGAGACGATGACGGCGGTCAGGACGGGCGCCGTGCCGGTGAGGAAGCCGAGCGCGACGCCGGTCAGCGCCACGTGGCCGATGCCGTCGCCGAGCAGCGACAGCCGCCGCTGCACGATGAACGTGCCGACGGCGGGCGCGCAGAGCCCCACCAGCAGGGCCGCGACGAGCGCGAGCTGGAAGAGCTGCTCCTGGAGCAGTTCGAAGATCACTTTGGTTCCCCCTGTCGCACCGGTCGATCCCCGTGTCGGACCGGTGGTTCCCCCTGTCGCACCGGTCGTTCCCCCTGCCGGACCGCTGGTTCCCCCTGCCGGACCGGTGGTTTCGCCTGCCTCGCCGGTTGTGCCGCCTGCCTCGCCGCTCGTCCCGCCTGCCTCACCGTGGTTCCCCCTGCCATCCGGTGAGCGGCCCCCCGACGGGCTCTTCCGCGTGCGGGTGCTGGTGCTCGTGCCCCGGCCTGGCGCAGTCGCCCTCCGGGCGGGGCGGCCGGCCGTCGTGGGCGATGCGGCCCTCGCGGATCACCACGCCGCGCGTGATGATCGGCTCCAGCGGGCCCAGCTCGTGCGCGACCAGCACCACGGTCTTGCCGGCCTCGACGAGCCCGGCCAGCGTGTCGGCGAGCAGCTGCTGCGTCTCGGCGTCCACGCCGGCGGTGGGCTCGTCCATCACGTACGTGTCGGGCTCCCCGGCCAGCGCCCGGGCGATGAGCACCCGCTGCTGCTGCCCCCCTGACAGCGACTGCACGGGGTCACCGGCCCGATCGGCCAGCCGGACGGCCTCCAGGGCGCTGGCGACGGCGGCCTTGTCGGCGGCGCTGGTCCGGCGCAGGCGGCTCTGCCGGGCGATGCGGCCCGAGGCGACGACCTCGCGGACGGTGGCGGGCACGCCGCCGCCGACCTGGAGCCGCTGGGGCACGTAGCCGATGCGCCACCAGTCGCGGAACCTGGCCGGCGGGGTGCCGTACACGAGGGTCCGGCCGCCGGTCAGCGGCGTGAGGCCGAGCAGCGTGCGGACGAGCGTGGATTTGCCGGAGCCGTTGGCGCCCAGCAGGGCGACGACCTCCCCGGGACACACGGTCAGGTCGATTCCCCGAAGGACGGGCTTGCCATCGAAGGAGACCCGGCCGTCGGTCATCGCGAAGGCCGTTTCGCTCATGCCGTACACCCCAGTGCTGTTTGTAGGGTTTTGAGGTTATCGCGCATGGCGGAGAGGTAATCCCCGGAGGGCTTGCTCTCCAGCGGGTCGAGCACCGCCGTCTTGGCCCCGACCTGGGCGGCCAGCACCTCGGCCACCTTCGGGCTGACGAGGGACTCCGTGAAGATCGTGGTGACGCCCTCGGCCTTGGCCAGCTTGGCGACCTCCGACAGGCGGGTGGGCGACGGCTCGGTCTCGGGGTCGAGCGTGATGCCGACCTGCTTGAGCTTGTACCGGTCCGCCAGGTAGCCGAACGCCTCGTGCGCGGTGACCAGCGTCCGGGTCTTGCAGGTGGTCAGGCCCTTGGTGAACTCCTGGTCGAGGGTCCCGAGCGTGGCGGCGGTCTTCGCGGCGCGGTCCTTGTAGCCCTGGGCGTGCGCGGGGTCGGCGGCGGCCAGGCGCTCGCCGAGCTTGGTGGCGACGGTGGCCAGGCGGGCGGGGTCGAGCCAGAGGTGCGGGTCGTACGACAGCTCCTCGTGGCCGTGCTCCTCCTCCGCGCCTTCCTCCGCCCCCTCCTCCTCCGTGTGCTCGCCGGCGGGGATCGTGGTGACGGCGATGGCGGCGTCGAAGCTGGTGTCCGGCTCGACGGCGTCGTCCACGGCCGGCTGGATGCCCTTGATGTAGACGGTGAGCGCGGCGTCCTTGAGCTCGGTGACCTGCTGGATGCTCAGCTCCAGGTCGTGCGGCTCGACGCCGGGGGCGGTCAGGCCGGTCACGCTCGCGTCGGATCCCCCGACCTGCTCGGTCAGCCACTGCAGCGGGTAGAACGCCGCGACCACTTCGGCCTTCCCGCCATCGGCGGAGGAGGAGGTGGCGGCGGTCTCGGCGGAGCCGGAGCCGCAGGCGGCGGTGGCGGTGAGCAGGGCGGCTGCGGCCAGCAGGCCGACAGCCCTCGACCGGGAAAATCCTGACATCATGGAAATCAGTATGCGCCGGAATGAAAATGGTTGTCAAAATCCGGCCAAGGGGGAGAGGGATGCCGGACGGCGGCTGGGGGCCAGGCGCGCCGTACGGCATCCCGTTCATCACCCCGGTGATCGTGCGCCGGCAGAGCCGTTGCCGGCGCCCGAGGTGACGCCTGTGGGGCCCAGCCGTTCGGTGCCCAGCCCGTGCTCGCCCGGCCGTTCCTCGCCCGGCCGTTCCTCGCCCGGCCGTTCCTCGCCCGGCCGTTCCTCGCCCGGCCGTTCCTCGCCCGGCCGTTCCTCGCCCGGCCGTTCCTCGCCCGGCCGTTCCTCGCCCGGCCGTTCCTCGTCCGGCCGTTCCTCGCCCGGCCGTTCCTCGCCCGGCCGTTCCTCGTCCGGCCCCCGCTCGCCCGGCCGCTGCTCGGTCAGCCGGTGTTCCACCAGCCGCTGCTCGCCCGTGTAGACGTTCATCGAGCTCCCGCGCAGGAACCCGATGAGCGTCAGCCCCTGCTCCTCGGCCAGCTCGACCGCGAGCGAGGACGGCGCCGACACGGCGGCCAGCACGGGCACGCCGCCCATGACCGCCTTCTGCACCAGCTCGAACGAGGCCCGCCCCGAGACCATGAGCACGGTGCCGCGCAGCGGCAGCCGCCCGTTGCGCAGCGCCCAGCCGAGCAGCTTGTCCACGGCGTTGTGGCGGCCCACGTCCTCGCGCACGCACAATGGCTCGCCGTCGGCCGTGAACAGGCCGGCCGCGTGCAGGCCCCCGGTCCGGTCGAAGACCCGCTGGGCGGCGCGCAGCCGGTCCGGCAGGCCGGCGACGACCGGCTGCGCCAGCTCGACCGGGTCGTCCCCGGCGGACCAGCGCGCCACCGTGCGCACCGCCTCCAGCGACGCCTTGCCGCAGACGCCGCACGAGGAGGTGGTGTAGAAGTTGCGCGGCTCCGGCGCGGTGACGCCGGGCGCGAGCCGCACGTCGAGGACGTTGTAGGTGTTCTGGCCCTCCACGGTCGCGCCCGCGCAGTAGCGGATCGTGGAGATCTCCTCCGCCGAGCCCACGGCCCCCTCGCTGACCAGGAACCCGGCCGCCAGGTCGAAGTCGTCGCCCGGCGTGCGCATGGTGACGGTCAGCGGGGTGCCGTCGAGCCGGATCTCCAGCGGCTCCTCGGCGGCCAGCGAGTCGATCTTCCGCATCCTGGCGGCGTCCTTCACCCGGAGGATGCGCTTCTTGACGGCGACCCTAGACATGAGCGGCCACCCTAGACATACCCGTACCCGAAGCGCCCCTTGACGCAGAGGTTGCCCTTCGTGACCGGGTTGTCGTGCGGCGAGGTCACCTTGACGATCTTGTTGTCCTGCACGTGCAGGGTCAGGTTGCAACCCACCCCGCAGTAACTGCAGATCGTCGTGGTCTCGGTCTGCCTCGACTCGTCCCAGGTGCCCTCGGCCCGCATGTCGAACTCGGTCTTGAACGACAGCGCGCCCGTCGGGCACACCTCGACGCAATTGCCGCAGTAGACGCAGGCCGAGTCGGTCAGCGGCGCGTCGAACTCCGTGGAGATCGTCGAGTCGAAGCCCCGGCCCGCGACGGAGATGGCGAAGCTGTTCTGCCACTGCTCGCCGCACGCGTCCACGCACTTGTAGCACAGGATGCACTTGGCGTAGTCGCGCACGTAGAGGTCGTTGTCCACCTTGGGCGGCTGCTCGACCGTGGCCGCCTCGTCGCCGAACCTGGCGGGGTCGGCGCCGTACTCCTCGGTCCACTCGGCCGCGCGCGGCGTCGTGGACAGGTCGACCGAGGAGCCGAGCAGCTCCAGCACGACCTTGCGGCTCTGGCGGGCCCGCTCGGTGTCGGTGCCGACCTTCATGCCCTGCTCGGCCTTCCTGGAGCAGGCGGGCGCCAGCGTCCTGGCGCCTTCCACCTCCACGACGCAGACCCGGCAGGCGTTCTTCGGGGTGAGCGTGTCGCCGTAACAGAGGGTCGGGACGTCCTTGCCCGCCGACTGGCAGGCGTCGAGGATCGTCGAGCCCTCCGGCACCCGTACGGCCTCGCCGTCGATCTCGACGTCGATGAGCCGGCGGGGCGGCTGGAGCGGGATCATCTGTTGAACACTCCCAGACGGTCGATGGCCGATTCGACGGCGTTCCAGGCGGTCTGCCCGAGGCCGCAGATGGAGGCGTCGCGCATGGTCTGCCCGACCTCGCGCAACAGCACCAGGTCACTGTCGTCGACCCGGCGCGAGAGGCGGTGCAGGGCCTCCTCCTGCCGTACGGTGCCCACCCGGCAGGGCACGCACTGGCCGCAGGACTCGTCGCGGAAGAACTCCGCGATGCGCAGGAGCATGCGCTTCATGTCCACGGTGTCGTCGATGACGAGCACCACGCCGGAGCCGAGCGTCGCGCCGGCGTCCCTGGTGCCTTGGAAGGTGAGCGGGATGTCGAGGTCGGTGACGAACGCGCCGGCCGCGCCGCCGAGCAGCACCGCCCTGGTCGTGCCGGTGGTGCCGGTCATGTCGAGGAGCTCGCGCAGCGTCGTGCCGAACGTCAGCTCGTACACGCCGGGCCGCTCGACCGCGCCCGAGACGCAGAACAGCTTGGGCTCGGCCGCCGCGTACGCCTGAGCGCCCCGCTCCAGGATGGGCAGCACGTTGACCAGCGTCTCGACGTTGTTGACCACGGTCGGCTTGCCGAACAGGCCCTTCTCCACGGGGAACGGCGGCTTGCTGCGCGGCTCGCCGCGCCGCCCCTCGATGGAGTTGAAGATCGCGGTCTCCTCGCCGCAGATGTACGCGCCCGCGCCCCTGCGCAGCTCGATGTCGAACGACAGCCCCTTGCCGAGGATGTCGTCGCCGAGCAGGCCGCGGGAGCGGGCGGTCGCGATCGCGTGCTGGAGGCGCGCGACCGCTCTCGGGTACTCGCCCCTGATGTAGAGGTAGCCCTTGGCGCAGCCGGTGGCGTACGCGGCGATGGTCATGGCCTCCACCAGCGCGTACGGGTCGCCCTCCATCACGACCCGGTCCTTGAACGTGCCCGGCTCGCTCTCGTCGGCGTTGCACACCAGGTAGTGCGGGTGGTCCGGCTGGCGGGCGGTGGCCTCCCACTTGCGGCCGGTGGGGAAGGCGGCGCCGCCTCTGCCGACCAGCCCGGACTCCAGCACCTCGCGGATCACCCCGGCGGGGCCGAGCTCGAACGCGCGGCGCAGCGCGGTGTAGCCGCCGGCCGCCCGGTAGTCGTCGAGGCTGGCCGGGTCGACGACGCCGATCCGCCGCAGCAGCACCAGATCGGGCCGGCCGGCCTGCGGCACGGCGTCCTTGACGGGGGTCTCGCCGGCCACGTTCACGCTGGGCGCGTGCCCGTTGGTGCCGGGTGCCGCGCCGGTGATGGTGGTGATCGTGTCGGGGGTGGCGGGGGCGTACACCTCCGCCCGGTGCGGCTGCCCCGCCTCCAGGGCGAGCGCGGCGGGGGCCCGCTCACACAGGCCCAGGCAGGGGCTCTCGTGCCAGTCCTGGCCGGCCGGCCCGAAGCGCTGCTCGACCCGGTCCCGTACGGCCTGCGCGCCCTTGGCCTGGCAGGCCAGGTCGGTGCACACGTGCAGCACCCGCCTGGGCCTGGGCTCCATGGAGAACAACGAGTAGAACGTGGCCACCCCGTACGCCTCGGCCGGCGGGATGGTCAGGCGGCGGCAGATGTACTCCAGCGCCCCCTCGCTGATCCATCCGACCCGGTCGTTGATCGCGTGCAGCGCCGGCAGCAGCAGGTCGCGGGCGGCTTCGGCGCGGGCGGCCATGCGCAGGTCGGTGTCGGTGCGCGAGCCGCCCTCCCAGGCGGTGGCGGGCGGCCCGAGCAGGTCGTCGACGGCCGCGCGCTCCTCATCTGACGGCTGGGCGCCGCGGAATCTCAGGTCCATCCGTTCACCCGGCCTTCACGAGCTTCTCGACACGTACGGCGGCGGCCTTGAACTCGGCCGTGCCCGCGATCGGGCAGGTGGCCTCGATCGTCAGCGAGTTGACGTCCACCTCGTCGGGGAAGTGGAACGTCATGAACACCAGCCCCGGCCGCAGGCCGGGGTCGATGTAGACGGGCGCGACGACGGAGCCGCGCCGCGAGCTGATCCGCACCTCCTCGCCGGCGACCACGCCGTACTTCTCGGCGTCCTCGGGGCACATCTCGATCGTCTCGCCGCGCCGCAGCGGCGAGGGGAACCCGGACGACTGCACGCCCGTGTTGTAGGAGTCGAGCCGCCGCCCGGTCGTCAGCCGCAGCGGGTACTCCTCGTCGAGCAGGTCCACCGGCGGCGAGTGCCGCAGCACCGCGAACGGCGCCGGCGTGCCCCGCTTGACCGGGTCGCTCTCCCAGAGCCTGCCGTGCAGGTACGGCGGCTCCAGCGAGTCCTCCGACGGGCACGGCCACTGGATGCCCTGCAGCTCGGCCAGCCGCTGGTAAGTCATGCCGTGGTGCTGGGGCGACAGGGAGCGCAGCTCGTTCCAGACCTCCTCGGCGCCGTCGTAGTGCCAGTCGTGGCCCATGCGGCGGGCCAGCTCGCACATGATCCAGATGTCGTCGCGCGCCTCGCCCGGCGGCTCCAGGGCCTTGCGCACCCGCTGGACGCGCCGCTCGCTGTTGGTGAATGTGCCGTCGGCCTCGCACCAGGCGGCGCTGGCCGGCAGCACCACGTCGGCCATCTGCGCGGTCTTGGTGAGGAAGATGTCCTGCACGACGAGGTGGTCGAGCATGGACAGCCGCTTGATGCAGGCCAGCGAGTCGGCCTCCGACTGCACCGGGTTCTCGCCGATCATGTAGCAGGTGGTGATCTCGCCCTCGGCCATGCCCTCCAGCATCTGCGTGAGGTTGCGGCCGTAGCGGGGCTGGATCGGGCGGCCCCAGGCGCCCTCGAACCGCTCGCGGATCTTCGGGTCGAGGATGTCCTGGAAGCCGGGCAGGCGGTTGGGGATGGCGCCCATGTCGCCGCCGCCCTGCACGTTGTTCTGGCCGCGCAGCGGCGACAGGCCGGAGCCGTAGCGGCCGACGTGGCCGGTCAGCAGGGCCAGGTTGATCAGCGCCCGGACGTTGTCGGTGGCGTTGTGGTGCTCGGTGATGCCGAGCGTCCAGCACAGCTGGGCGCGGTCGGCCCGGGCGTAGGCGTGGGCCAGCTCGCGGATGGCCTCCGCGGGCACCCCGGTCACCTGCTCGGCCGCCGTGAGCGTCCACGGTTCGACCGACTCCTTGAACTCCTCGAAGCCGACCGTGGCCCGCTCGATGAACGCCGTGTTGTGCAGGCCCGCGTGGATGATCTCGCGGGCGACGGCGTGGGCGAGGGGGATGTCGGTGCCGACGTTGAGGCCGAGCCAGAGGTCGGCCCACTGGGCGGTGCCGGTGCGCCGCGGGTCCACCGCGAACATCCTGGCGCCGTTGTGGATGCCCTTGAGCACGTGCTGGAAGAAGATGGGGTGGGCGTTGCGGGCCGCCGAGCCCCACATGACGATCACGTCGGTGTCCTCCACCTCCTGGTAGGAGGAGGTGCCGCCACCGCTGCCGAACACCGCCGACAGGCCCGCCACGCTGGGGGCGTGGCACGTGCGGTTGCAGGAGTCCACGTTGTTGGTGCCGATCACCACGCGGGTGAACTTCTGCCCGATGTAGTTCATCTCGTTGGTCGAGCGGGCGCACGACAGCATCGCGAAGCTGTCGGGGCCGTGCCGTTCTATGTTGCGGCGGAAACCCTCTGCCGCGACCTCCAGCGCCTCCTCCCACGACGCCTTGCGCAGCACGCCGTTCTCGCGTACCAGTGGATGGGTCAGGCGGTCATAGCTCATGATCCCTCCATTCAGTATACAATCTACGGTATTCCGAGCTAGACCGCACGAACAAGGTTCTCGTTCAGCAGGTCGCTCACCGCGTGGATCGCCCTCAGCGTCGGCACCTCGGCGCCGGTGAGGTCGGCCAGCTCGACGACGGCGGCCAGCAGCACGTCGAGCTCCAGCGGCTTGCCCTTCTCCAGGTCCTGGAGGGTCGAGGTCTTGTGCTCGCCCGCCTTCTCCGCGCCGCGCAGGCGGCGCTCGATCGAGATGCCCGGGTCGCAGCCCACCCGCCGGGCGACGTCCACCGTCTCCCGCATCATGGCCACGACCAGCTCCCTGGCGCCGTCGTGGCGGCAGATGCCCGCCATCGTGGCCCTGGCCAGCGCGCTGATCGGGTTGAAGGCGATGTTGCCCATGAGTTTGATCCAGACGTCCCGGCGGAGGTCGCGCTCCACCGGGCACTTCAGACCGCCTTCGACCGCGGCCCGGCTGAATGACGTGCATCGCTCGGTCAGCTCCCCGTTGGGCTCGCCGATGGAGAACCGGGTGCCTTCGAGGTGGCGGATCACGCCTGGTTCCTCGATCTCAGTCGCAGCGTAGACGACGCAGCCGATCGCGCGGTCGAGCGGCAACGCGGATGTCACCGCTCCGCCCGGGTCCACGCTCTCGATGCGGTAGCCCTCGTACGGGCCCTTCAGCCCGTGGAAGTACCACCACGGGATGCCGTTCTGCGCGGCGATGATGCTCGTGGTCCCGTGCAGGAGCGGCCGGATCATGGGGCCCGCGGAGGCGTAGCTGTTCGCCTTGAGGCCCAGGAAGACGTGGTCCACCGGCCCGACCTCGGTGGGGTCGTCGGTGGCATGGGGATGGGCGACGAAGTCGCCCCTGGGGGTGAGCACCCGCACACCGGCGCGGCGAATCGCCTCGAGGTGGGCGCCTCTCGCGATGAGGTGCACCTCGACTCCCGCCCTGTGGAGGGCGGCCCCCACGTACGCGCCGATGGCGCCGGCGCCAAGAACAGCGACCTTCATACTGCGCTCCCGTTCTCGCGTCGGATCGTGTATCCCGTATACAGTATGGAAAAACACGGGTCAAGGAGTGTGCCGGTGGCCGTTCTGAGGCATGGACCAGTGGTGGAAGCGATGTCATGGGGCTCCGCGCGGGCCCTGGCGGCCGGGGCCGCCTGCCCCTTGAAGCCCAGGGAGGTGCCGCTCCAGGACGCGCTCGGGTGCCGGCTGGCGGCGCCGCTGCGGGCCCTGGTGCCGGTGCCCGGCGTGGACGTCGCGGCGATGGACGGCTACGCCGTCTCGGGCCCGGGGCCGTGGCGGGTGCTCGGGCGGGTGCTCGCCGGGGGAGCGCCGCACGCGGGCCCGCTGCGGGCGGGGGAGGCGGTGGAGATCGCCACCGGCGCGCCCGTCCCCGAGGGGACGTCGTCGGTGCTGCCCTGGGAGCTGGCCTCCATCGATGCCGGACGGGTGGACGGCGCCGCCGAGCCGGGCCGGCACGTGCGGCGGCGCGGCGAGGACATCCCCGAGGGCACGGTCGTCCTCGGGGCGGGCGCGGTGGTGACGCCGGTCGCGCTCGGCCTGGCCGCCGCCCTGGGTCACGACACGCTGCCGGTACGGCCGCGCCCCCAGGTGGCGGTGCTCGTGACGGGCGACGAGGTGGTGCCGGAGGGGCTGCCGGGCCCGGGGCGGGTGCGCGACGCGATCGGGCCGTTCCTGCCGGGGCTCGTGCGGTGGGCCGGCGGGCGCGTCACCGAGGTGATCACGCTGCCGGACGGCCCGGAAGCGCTGCACGCCGCGCTGGGTTCGCCGGGAGATGTCGTGGTGGTGTGCGGCGCCTCCTCCCAGGGGCCCGCCGACCACCTGCGGGCCGTGCTCGGCGACCTGGGCGCCGACGTGCTGGTGGACGGCGTCGCCGTGCGCCCCGGCCACCCGCAGCTCCTGGCCCGCCTGCCCGGCGGGCGGCTCCTCGTGGGCCTGCCGGGCAACCCGTTCGCGGCCCTGGCCGCCGCGCTCACCCTGCTCGCCCCCGTCCTGCGCGAGCTGGCCGGCACGCCCGCCCCCAGGGAGACCAGCGCCCTGGCCGGGCCGGTGCGCACGCACCCCAGGGACACCCGGCTGGTGCCGGTCAGGAGGTCGGCGCGGGGCGCGGTCCCGGTGGGGCACGACCGGCCCGGCTCGCTGTGGGGAGCGGCGCTGGCCGACGCCCTCGCGGTGGTGCCGGCGGGCTGGGCCGGCGAGCAGGTCGAACTGATCGAGTTGCCCCCCGGGGTCTAGACAGGCTCGTGGTGAGGGGGTAACCATTGCGTTCATACGGTATGCAGTATGCGGAAGACAGCATTTCGTCCCCGGGAAAGGGTGGCATGATGTCGGAAACGATCTCCGGTGGTCATCTCGTAGCCAAGGCACTCAAGGCCGAGGGCGTGGACGTGATCTACACGCTCTGCGGCGGCCACATCATCGATATCTACGACGGCTGCGTCGATGAGGGCATCGAGGTCATCGACGTACGCCACGAGCAGGTCGCCGCGCACGCCGCCGACGGCTACGCGCGCATCACCGGCAAGCCGGGCTGCGCGGTGGTCACGGCGGGCCCGGGCACGACCGACGCAGTGACCGGCGTGGCCAACGCCTTCCGCGCGGAGAGCCCGATGTTGCTCATCGGCGGCCAGGGCGCCCTGAGCCAGCACAAGATGGGCTCGCTGCAGGACCTGCCGCACGTGGACATGATGACCCCGATCACCAAGTTCGCGGCCACGGTGCCCAGCACGGAGCGGGTGGCCGACATCGTGTCGATGGCCTTCCGCGAGTGCTACCACGGCGCGCCCGGGCCCTCGTTCCTGGAGATCCCGCGCGACGTGCTCGACGCGAAGGTGCCCCTCGAGAAGGCCCGCATCCCCAAGGCCGGCCACTACCGGGCCTCCACCCGCCAGCAGGGCGACCCGGAGGCCATCGAGCGGCTGGCCGACCTGCTCGCGCACGCCGAGAAGCCGTGCATCCTGCTCGGCAGCCAGGTCTGGACGTGCCGGGCGACCGACGCGGCCATCGACTTCGTCCGCTCGCTGAACGTGCCGGCGTACATGAACGGCTCGGGCCGCGGCACGCTCCCGCCCGGCGACCCGCACCACTTCCAGCTCAGCCGCCGGTACGCCTTCACCGAGGCCGACCTCATCATCATCGTCGGCACGCCGTTCGACTTCCGGATGGGTTACGGCAAGCGCCTGTCGCCGACGGCGAAGGTCGTCCAGATCGACCTCGACTACCGCACGGTCGGCAAGAACCGCGACATCGACCTCGGCATCGTCGGCGACGCCGGCCTCATCCTGTCGGCCGCCGCGCAGGCCGCCAGCGGCCGCATCGAGAACGGCGCGGCCCGGCGCAAGGAGTGGCTGGAGGAGCTGCGCAACGTCGAGACGCAGGCGTACGAGAAGCGCCTGCCCCGCCAGCTGTCCGGCGCCCAGCCCATCGACCCCTACCGGCTCGTCCACGAGATCAACGAGTTCCTGACCGAGGACACCATCTACATCGGCGACGGCGGCGACATCGTCACCTTCTCCGGCCAGGTCGTGCAGCCCAAGTCGCCCGGCCACTGGATGGACCCGGGCCCGCTCGGCACGCTCGGCGTCGGCATGGCGTTCGCGATGGCCGCCAAGCAGGCGCGGCGCGACAAGGAGGTGCTGTGCCTGTTCGGCGACGGCGCCTTCAGCCTGACGGGCTGGGACTTCGAGACGATGGTCCGCTTCGACCTGCCGTTCATCGGCGTCATCGGCAACAACTCCTCGATGAACCAGATCCGCTACGGCCAGGCCGCCAAGTACGGCCAGGACCGCGCCCGCGTCGGCAACACGCTCGGCGACATCCGCTACGGCGAGTTCGCCAAGCTGCTCGGCGGCTACGGCGAGGAGGTCCGCGACCCGGCCGAGATCCGGCCCGCGCTGGAGCGGGCCCGCCAGTCGGGCAAGCCGTCGCTGATCAACGTCTGGGTCGACCCAGAGGTGTACGCCCCCGGAACCATGAACCAGACCATGTACAAGTAGGGGAAACGCAGAGATGAAGGCTCTCGAAGGTGTCCGCGTCCTCGACATGACCCATGTCCAGTCCGGCCCGTCGGCCACCCAGCTGCTCGCCTGGCTGGGCGCCGACGTGGTCAAGCTGGAGGCCCCCACCGGCGACATCACCCGGCAGCAGCTCCGCGACCTGCCCGACGTCGACAGCCTCTACTTCACGATGCTCAACTGCAACAAGCGCAGCATCACCCTCAACATGAAGAGCGAGCGCGGCAAGGAGATCTTCACCGAGCTGGTGAAGAGCGCCGACATCCTGGTGGAGAACTTCGGGCCGGGAGCGGTCGACCGCATGGGCTTCCCCTGGGAGCGGCTCCAGGAGCTGAACCCGCGCCTCATCTACGCCTCGATCAAGGGCTTCGGCCCGGGCAGGTACGCCAAGTTCAAGGCGTACGAGGTGATCGCCCAGGCGATGGGCGGCTCGATGAGCACGACGGGCTTCGAGGAGGGCCCGCCGCTGGCGACGGGCGCGCAGATCGGCGACTCGGGCACCGGCATCCACGCGGTGGCCGGCATCCTGGCGGCCCTCTACCAGCGCGAGCAGTCGGGGCGCGGGCAGCGCGTGCAGGTGGCCATGCAGCACGCCGTGCTGAACCTGTGCCGCGTGAAGCTGCGCGACCAGCAGCGCCTGGCGCACGGGCCGCTGCGCGAGTACCCGAACAAGACGTTCGGGGACGAGGTGCCGCGCTCGGGCAACGCCAGCGGCGGCGGCCAGCCGGGCTGGGCGGTGCGCTGCGCACCCGGCGGCCCGAACGACTACATCTACGTCATCGTGCAGCCGGTCGGATGGAAGCCGATCGCGAGCATCATCGGCCGCCCCGAGCTGGCCGACGACCCCGAGTGGGCGACGCCGGAGGCGCGGCTGCCGAAGCTGGACAAGATGTTCCAGCTCATCGAGGAGTGGACGATCCAGCACGACAAGTGGGCGGTGCTGGACCGGCTCAACGCCGAGAACATCCCGTGCGGGCCGATCCTGTCCACGAAGGAGCTGGTGGAGGACGAGAGCCTGCGCGAGGAGGGCATCGTCGTCAAGGTCGAGCATCCGACGCGCGGCGAGTTCGTGACCGTGGGCAGCCCGCTGCAGCTGTCGGACTCGCCGGTCGAGGTGCGCACGCCGCCCCTGCTGGGCGAGCACAACCAGGAGATCTACGGCGAGCTCGGCGTGAGCGCGGACGAGCTGGCGGAGCTGAAGACGAACGGAGTCATCTAAGTGGGCGCCAGGGAAGTCATCGAGAAAGCGCTCGCCGAGGGGCGCACCGCACTGACCGCCCCCGAGGGGCGGGAGCTGTGCCAGGAGTACGGCATCGCCACCCCGGGCGAGGGCCTGGCCGGCTCGGCCGACGAGGCGGCGCGGCTGGCGGGGGAGATCGGGCTGCCGGTCGTCCTGAAGATCGTCTCGCCGGACATCCTGCACAAGACCGACGCCGGCGGCGTGCTGGTCGGCCTGAAGACCGAGGAGGAGGTACGGGCCGGCTACGAGACGATCCTGGCCAACGCCCGCGCCCACAACCCCGGCGCGAGGATCGACGGCATCCAGGTGCAGCAGCTCGTCGGCGGCGGCCACGAGGTCATCGTGGGCGCGGTCACCGACCCGACCTTCGGCAAGGTGATCGCGTTCGGCCTCGGCGGTGTCCTGGTCGAAGTACTCAAGGACGTGACCTTCCGGCTTGCCCCGGTTTCGGGTGATGATGCGCTCAGGATGCTGGACGACATCAGAGCGGCCGAGGTTCTGCGTGGTGCCCGTGGGGCCGAGCCCGCGAACAGGCAGGCACTGGCGGCGCTGATCGAGCGCGTCGGCAGGCTCGTCACCGACCACCCCGAGATCACCGAGGTCGACCTCAACCCCGTCTTCGCCGACGCCAACGGCGCCGTCGCCGCCGACGTGCGCATCCTCATCGGCGAGCCGCCCGCCGAGATCGAGCGGCTGCCGCGCGAGGAGATCCTGCGGCAGATGAACCGCATCTTCAAGCCGCGCGCCGTCGCCGTCATCGGCGCCTCCGCCGAGACCGGCAAGATCGGCAACTCGGTCATGAAGAACCTCATCAACGGCGGCTACCAGGGGCAGATCTACCCGATCAACCCCAAGGCCGACGAGATCATGGGGCTCAAGGCGTACAAGAGCGTCGCGGACGTGCCCGGCGAGGTGGACGTGGCCGTCTTCGCGATCCCCGCCAAGTTCGTCGCGCCCGCGCTGGAGGAGGTCGGCGAGAAAGGCGTCGCCGGCGCCGTCATGATCCCTTCCGGGTTCGCCGAGACCGGGAACGTCGAGGGCCAGAAGGAGATCGTCGAGATCGCCCGCCGGCACGGCGTGCGCATGCTCGGGCCCAACATCTACGGCTACTACTACACGCCGGAGAACCTCTGCGCGACCTTCTGCACCCCGTACGACGTGCGCGGCAGCGTGGCCCTGACCTCCCAGAGCGGCGGCATCGGCATGGCCATCCTCGGCTTCAGCCGCACCACCAAGATGGGCGTCTCCGCCATCGTCGGCGTCGGCAACAAGGCCGACGTGGACGAGGACGACCTGCTCACCTTCTTCGAGCAGGACGACAACACCAAGGCCGTCGCCATGCACCTCGAAGACCTCAAGGACGGGCGCGGCTTCGTCGAGGCCGCCCGCCGCGTGGTCAAGGAGAAGCCGGTCATCGTGCTCAAGGCCGGGCGCACCGCCATGGGCGCGCGCGCCGCCGGCTCGCACACCGGCGCCCTCGCCGGCGACGACAAGGTCTACGACGACATCCTGCGCCAGGCCGGCGTCGTGCGCGCCCCCGGACTCAACGACATGCTGGAGTACGCCCGCGCGCTGCCGATCCTGCCGGCGCCCAAGGGCGAGAACGTCGTCATCATCACCGGCGCGGGCGGCTCCGGCGTGCTGCTGTCCGACGCCATCGTGGACGCCGGGCTGACCCTCATGGACATCCCCGAGGACCTGGACCAGGCGTTCCGCGCGTACATCCCGCCGTTCGGCGCGGCGGGCAACCCCATCGACATCACCGGCGGCGAGCCACCCTCGACCTACGAGAACACGGTCCGCCTCGGCCTGGCCGACGAGCGCATCCACGCGCTGGTCCTGGGCTACTGGCACACGATCGTGACGCCGCCGATGGTCTTCGCCGAGCTCATCGCGCGCGTCGTGGCGGAGGAGCGGGCGAAGGGCAACATCAAGCCGGTCGTGGCGTCACTGGCCGGCGACACCGAGGTTGAGGAGGCCAGCGAGTACCTGTTCGAGCACGGCGTGGTCGCGTACCCGTACACGACGGAAAAGCCCGTGGCGGTCCTCGGTGCGAAGTACCGCTGGGCCAGGGCGGCCGGGCTGCTGGGCTAAGAGCCGAGCCACAGCAGCGCCAGGCGAGGGGGCAATTCGGGGCGCAGAGGAAGGCAACAACCCCCCAGGAGGTCCGTAGGTGGACACATCGAACACACCACCGGCGACGGCCACGCCGCCGGTCGAGGATCAACGAGTATGGAAAGCGGGCCGGCTCGAGCCGATGCCCATCAGGAAGCTCCCCGACGCGCCTCCCTCGGTGCACATTCTCGGGCCGACGGTGTTCCTCGTCGCCCTGGGCGTGGGCATGGGCGAGTCGTACATGTGGCCGCGGCTGGTGCTGCTGTTCGGGCCCGAGATCAGATGGCTGTTCCTGATCGGCGTCACCCTCCAGGCCGTGGTGATGCTGGAGATGGCCCGGTACGCCATGGCCACGGGGGAGAGCATCTTCTCCGGCGCGGCCCGGGTGTTCAAGCCGCTGATGTGGTTCTTCTTCATCGTGGCGATCGCCGTCTACATCTGGCCGGGACACCTGTCGGCGGGCGCGGCGGCGTTCGAGGAGATCACCGGCATCCCCTGGGTGGTGACCGCGATCGCCGGGTTGATCCTCGTCGGCGTGGTCTTCACCCTCGCCAAGGTGATCTACAACCTGCTGGAGAACGTGCTCTCCCTGCTCATCGGGGCGCTCGTGCTCGGCACCGCCGTGGTCGCCGCCATGGTGGGCTCCTGGGGCGACGTGGTCACCACGATCAGCGGCATGTTCTCCTTCGGTTACCTGCCGCCGGAGGCCATGTCGGCCGCCTGGTTCCCGGTCATCGTCGGCGCCTGCGCCTTCGCCGGCCCCTCCGGCATGCAGCAGATGTGGTACACCCTGCACCTGCGTGACTCCGGGGCCGGCATGGGCGTGCACCAGCCGAAGATCCGCGGGCTGCGCCACGCGGGCGAGGAGGAGGAGCGGCCCAACCGCGGGTTCATGTTCGACACCGAGGACCCGGCCGAGATGGCCAAGTGGAAGGGCTGGCGGCGCTGGGTCACCTTCGACGCGCTGCTGCTCTTCTGGGGCATCACGATGCTGGTCACGATCTCCTTCACGGTGATCGCGCAGGCCGCGGTGCGGATCGACCCGGCGGTGCGGACGGCCATTCAGGGCGACGACCGGGAGGTGGCGCTGACCGCGATGTCGAACGCCGTCTCCTCGGCGGGCAGCTCGGTTCTCGGGGTCGTGTTCCTCGGGTTCATCGCGCTGATCGGCCTGAACGCCACGCTGGGCCTGTTCGACTCGTTCTCCCGCGGCCAGGCGGACATGACCTACAACTTCATCCCCGGGGCCAAGAAGCTCGGCATGTCCAAGCTGTACGCCGTCTTCCTCTGGGGCGTGATCATCTTCGGCATCCTGATCCTGCTGTTCGGCCCCGCCGACGGTCCCAGCGGGATCCTGGACACGCTGGCGTTCCTGTCGACGTTCGCGATGGGCGCGTACTGCGTGACCCTGCTCCTGGTGAACAACCGCATGCTGCCCAAACCGATCAGGCCCAGGTGGTGGTCCAACCTGATCATCGGCTTCGGCGCGGTGTTCTACCTGGGGATGCTGTTCTACAGCCTGTTCGCCTACGGCGTGGTCGTGGGCTGATGACGGGACGGCACAGCCTCGAACTCGCCCTGCCAGGGGCGTCGATCGGAGCCGTCGCCGGAGCCATGGCCGGTGGGCTGACCCTCCTCGCGGGGCAGTCCGCCGGCATGGCGGGCCTGGCGGCGCTGGCCCTGGCCACGCCGCTGGCCCTGTTCGGCGGCCTGTACGGCATGCTGCTCGGCCACGGCGTCTTCCGCCCGGGCACCTTCGGCCCCATCGGCCTGTACTGGATGGCCGCCTTCCCGGTGTCGCGGCTGGCCCAGGAGATCCTCGTACCGACCGGCGGCCTCGCCGAGGGCGCGGGGCCGTTCCTGGCCTACCAGGCGATGATCTCCCTCGGCTTCGCGATCGGCTTCCTGTGGATGCACGAGCGGATCATGCCGCAATGGCTGGTGCGCCGGGCCGGGGACAACCCGCTCGCCGGCGAGCTGCTCCAGAAGTACCTGCGCTTCGCCCGGATCGTGCGCGCCCGCAAGAGCGCCAGAAAGGAGGGCAGATAGATGGTTCCGGCGATGGAGCTGCCGTTCTGGATCTGGGCCGCCACCATCGGCGGCTTCTGCGTGGTGCTCGCGCTCGACTTCTGGCTCGTGGCCCGCAACCCGCACGAGCCCAGCTTCAAGGAGTGCGTCGGCTGGGTCTCGTTCTACGTGGGCCTGGCCGTCGCGTTCGGCGTCGGCCTGCTCGTCCTGTCCGGGCCCGCGCACGGCGGGGAGTTCTTCGCCGGCTGGATCACCGAGTACTCGCTCAGCGTGGACAACCTCTTCGTCTTCCTGCTGATCATGAGCAGGTTCCAGGTGCCGCGGCAGTACCGCCAGAAGGTGCTGCTCATCGGCATCATCCTGGCGCTGGTCATGCGCGGCGGCTTCATCGCCGCCGGCGCCGAGGCCGTCGCCAGGTTCGACTGGCTCTTCTACGTGTTCGGCGCCTTCCTCGTCTACACCGCGTGGAAGCTCATCGGGCACGAGGACGAGGAGGCGGAGTTCTCCGAGAACATCGCCCTGCGCACCGTACGCAGGGTGCTGCCGACGACCGACACCTACCACGGCGCCCGGCTCACCGTGCACCACGGGCGCCGGATGGTCACCCCGATGCTGATCGTGATGGTCGCCATCGGGACCACCGACCTGCTGTTCGCGCTCGACTCGATCCCGGCCATCTTCGGGCTCACCAAGGAGCCCTACCTCGTGTTCACCGCCAACGCCTTCGCCCTCATGGGGCTGCGGCAGCTCTTCTTCCTCATCGGGGGCCTGCTCGACCGGCTGGTCTACCTGAGCAAGGGACTGTCGGTGGTGCTGGCGTTCATCGGGGTGAAGCTCATCCTGGAGGCCCTGCACCACGACGGGGTCTCGTGGGCGCCGGAGATCCCGATCCTGGTGTCCCTCGGGGTCATCCTCGGGACGCTCGCCGTCACCACGGTGCTCAGCCTGATGAAGTCGGCTCGTGACGCCAAGAAGAAGGTGGAGGAGCCGGAAACCGCGGATCGCTGACCCGGCCGCGCGCGGGGGCCGGTGGCTGCTCACGGGTGGCCGCCCCCCTGCCGCGGCCCCAGCCGTTCAGCTTCTCAGTGCCGCTATGTCAGTGCTGCTCGCTGTCAGTGCCGCTCGCGGACCTCGCGCTCCTGCCGGGTGCTCCACTCGCGCAGGTAGCGGTCCGCGTCGTCGGCCGAGTAGTGCTTCCTGAGCGCCGCGCTCAGGCCGATGCCGATGGCCCCGCCGTCGGCCGCCTGGCCCGGGGGATCACCGAGGAGAAAGCGCAACAACGCCTTCATGGGTCGTACACCTCCGATCGGTATGGCTCCCACCCTCTACCCGAGGTGTTTCGGAGCATGTGGATTCCTGTGAACGTCACGTCAACCGAGCTGACGGGGCCGGCGCCGGCGGACCGGCTTGGGCGCGGGCTCCACCGGCTCGTTCTCCCGCTGCTCCATGTAGGAGGCGCGGGTGTGCTCGGTGTGCTCCCGCATGATCTTCGCCGCCCGGCGCTCATCGCCGGCCTCGATGGCGTCGATCAGCGCCTGGTGCTCCTCCCATGACGCCATGCCGCGCTGGCGGGCCACCGGCGTGTGGTACCACCGCACCCGCCTGGCCACCTGGGCGGCCAGCTCGGCCAGCACCTTGTTGCCCGACAGGGCCGTCACCAGGCTGTGCAGCTCGGAGTTGGTCGCCACGGCGCCCTCGACGTCGTCGGACCGCACCGCGGCGATGCCTCTGTCGCACAGGGCGCGCAACCGCTTCACCCCCTCCTCGCCGGCGTGCTGCGCGGCGAGCCGGGCCGACTCCGTCTCCAGCAGCGTGCGGACCGCGAGGAGCTGATCGGCCTCCTCCACGGTCGGGACGTGCACGAACGCGCCCTGGCCCGGGTGGAGATCGACCCAGCCCTCGCCGCTGAGCTGCTGGAGCGCCTCGCGTACGGGCTGCCTGGAGACGCCGAGCAGCTCGGCCAGCTCGCTCTCGACGAGGTGCTGACCGGGCTTGAGCTGGCCGGAGACGATGAGCTCTTGGATAGCCTCGATCACACTCTCCCTGAGCGTGGCGGGGCGGGGAATCTTCGGTGCGGCCGCCGTCTGACCGGCCTGATCCGACAGCAACATGTCACGTCTCCAGGTAGAGGTGCTTACGGTTTTTGGTCGACTGCCTACAGCATACCGTCTGGGGGTTCTGTTCGGCCGTGAGTCTCGTCACAGAGCGTCGCGCCACGCCCACTGGTGTTACAGGGCGTGGCGCCACGGCCGGGCTCGGTGTCACAGCGGGATCGTGGCCGGCAGGCCGGGGATGCGCAGGCGAGGGGTGGCCAGGGCGGGCAGCGCCGCCAGCGCCGCCGCCGCCAGGAGGGCCGCGCCGGGGGCGGTCAGCGCGGTGAGGGCCAGGGCGACGGCCAGCCCGCCCGCCACGGCCTTGGCGCTGTAGACGACCGCGTGGATCTCGGTGGCGCGCTCGGTGCCGAACAGCTCACGGACGAGGCTGGCGAGCAGCGGATAGAACGCCCCACCGCCCAGCCCGGCCGCCACGGCCCCGAGCCACAGCAGGGGACTGCCCACCGCGCTCTGGACGGCCACCGCCAGCAGGACCTGGCCGGCCGCCAGTGCGCTGAAGACGGCGGCCAGGACGCGGCGGCGGCCGTACCGGTCCGCCGCCCGCATGGCCACCGACCGGCCCGCGCCGTTCAGCGCCACCAGCAGGGCCAGCGCCCCCCACGCGCCCGTGCTCGCCACCGCGATCACGTCGAACACCGACACCGCCCCCGCGCACACCAGCATGAGCGCGAGCGCCGGCAGCGTGCGCGTGCGCAGCGCCTGCGCGAGCCCGAACTGCTTGACCGCCTCGGGGGACGTGCGCAGCCGGGCGGCGTCGAGGGCGTGCGTGCGCGGATCCACGTCGTCGGGCCACCACTGGGCGGGCGGGAGCCGGAGGTGCCGGGCGGCGGTGGCGATGACGGCCGTGGCCAGCGCGGCGCACACGAGGAAGGCGGCCGAGGTCGTGCCGGGCGCGATGCCGGCCCAGAGCAGCAGGGGCACCGCGCCGTACCCGAAGGCCCCGGTGATGAGGCCGACGCGGGCGGCCGGGCGCTCCGGGTACCAGGAGGAGACGACCTCGCCGCACACCCCGTAGACGAGCCCGGCGCCGAGCCCGCCGAGCACGGCGTAGCCAACGAGGGCGGGCGCGCCGGCGGGCGTCAGACCGGCTGTGAGCAGGCCGAGGCCGCTCAGGGCGGCGCCGGCCGCGAGGCAGGCGCGCACGCCGAGCCGCCGCCGCCGGACGAGGTGGAGCGCGGGCAGGGCGCCCGCTGCCTGGCAGGCGATCCAGACGGCGAGCAGGGTCAGCCCGGACGCATGCCGGGCGTGCAGGGCGGCGTAGCCGTACTGGAGCGGGCTGATCGCCGCCATGGCGGCCAGGGCCAGCCGGAACATGCGGGTGCGGTCGGCGGGGACGGGCCCGGGACGGTACGACCGCCCCCGCCAGTCCCTAACTGCATTCTCCATACTGTATGGAATATCCCGCTATGCAGACCCCTGTCGAGACCCTAGACGAAGGATACTCCATACGGTATACCGTCTACAAAGGAGGCTCGAATGGACCTGTACGAGTACCAGGCAAAGGAGCTCTTCGGGTGTCACGGGATCCCGGTTCCGGCGGGCCGGACCGCGGCCACACCGGCCGAGGCCCGCGAGATCGCGGCCGGGCTGGGCGCGCCCGTAGTCATCAAGGCCCAGGTGAAGACCGGCGGGCGGGGCAAGGCGGGCGGGATCAGACCGGCGGCGGGGCCGGTCGCGGCCGAGGCGGAGGCCGATCGCGTCATCGGAATGGACATCAAGGGGCACATCGCGCGCCGCGTGCTGGTGGAGGCCGCGACCGTGCCGTTCGAGGAGTACTACGCGGCCTTCCTGGTGGACCGCGCCGAGGGCGGGTTCCTGGCGATGGTGTCGAGCCAGGGCGGCATGGAGATCGAGGAACTGGCGGCCACCGACCCCGACGCCCTGGTGAAGCTGCCGATCGATCCCGTGACGGGCGTGGACGCCGACACCGCCAAGCTGCTGGCGGCCAAGGCGGGCCTGCCCGAGCAGGCGGCCCCGGTACTGGAGAAGCTGTGGCGGGTGCTCGTCGCGGAGGACGCCCTGCTCGTCGAGGTGAACCCGCTGATCTGCACCACCGACCAGCGGATCGTGGCGCTCGACGGCAAGGTCACCCTCGACGACAACGCCGCCTTCCGCCACGGCTGGGACGACTACGGCGAGCGTACGGACAGCTTGGAGGACCGCGCCCGGGCCAAGGGGCTCAACTACGTCAAGCTGGACGGCACCGTGGGTGTGATCGGCAACGGCGCCGGGCTCGTGATGAGCACGCTCGACGTGGTGGCGGGAGCCGGCGCCGGCCCGGCCAACTTCCTCGACATCGGCGGCGGCGCCTCCGCCCAGGTGATGGCCGACGGGCTGGAGATCATCCTGGCCGACCCCGGCGTGCGCTCGGTGCTGGTCAACGTCTTCGGCGGCATCACGGCCTGCGACGCGGTCGCCAACGGCATCGTGACCGCGCTGGAGCTCCTCGGCGAGCGCGGCCACCGCAGGCCCATCGTCGTCCGGCTGGACGGCAACAACGCCGAGGTGGGCCGGCGCATCCTGAGCGACGCCCGCCACCCGGCGGTCCGCCAGGTAGCGACCATGGACGGCGCCGCCGAGATGGCGGCCAGACTCGCGGCAGGTGCGTAGATGGCGATCTTTCTGACCAAGGACAGCCGGGTACTCGTCCAGGGCATGACGGGCGCGGAGGGCACCCGCCACACGGCCCGCATGCTCGCCGCCGGCACGGACATCGTGGCCGGGGTGACGCCGGGCAAGGGCGGCCGCTCCGTGGACTTCGGGGAGCGCGAGGTGCCGGTGTTCGGCTCGGTGGCCGAGGCGGTGTCGGAGACGGGCGCCGACGTGTCGGTGGTCTTCGTGCCGCCGCGCTTCACCGCCGCGGCCGTGGAGGAGGCCGTGCAGGCGGAGGTGCCGCTCTGCGTGGTGATCACGGAGGGCGTGCCGGTGCACGACGCCGTGCGCTTCCGCGCCCTGGCGAACGGCCGGACCAGGATCATCGGGCCGAACTGCCCGGGCCTGATCAGCCCCGGCCAGTCCTCGGCCGGCATCATCCCCGCCGACATCACCTCCGCGGGCCGCATCGGGCTGGTCTCGAAGTCGGGCACGCTGACCTACCAGCTCATGTACGAGCTGCGCGACCTCGGCTTCTCCACCGCCGTCGGGATCGGCGGCGACCCGGTCATCGGCACGACGCACATCGACTGCCTGCGCGCGTTCCAGGACGACCCGGGCACCGATGCGATCGTGATGATCGGCGAGATCGGCGGCGACGCCGAGGAGCGGGCCGCCGCCTACATCGCCGCGAACGTCACCAAACCGGTCGTGGCCTACGTGGCGGGCTTCACCGCGCCGGAGGGCAAGACGATGGGGCACGCGGGCGCGATCGTGTCCGGCTCGTCGGGCACCGCGCAGGCCAAGAAGGAGGCGCTGGAGGCGGTCGGCGTCCGCGTGGGCAGGACGCCGTCCGAGACCGCCCGCCTGATGCGCTCGGTCCTGTCGAGGGCGGCGACATGAGGACGGGCGCCCTGAGGTTCGACGTCAACCTGTCGATTCTCTTCACCGGCCTGCCGCTGCTGGAGCGGCCGGCCGCGGCGGCCAAGTGCGGGTTCGACGCGGTGGAGCTGTGGTGGCCGTTCGACTCGCCCGACCCCGGCGGGGCGGCGCTCGCGGAGCTGCGCCAGGCCGTCGAGGACGCCGGGGTGCGCCTGGTCGGCCTCAACTTCGACGCCGGCGACATGGCGGCGGGCGAGCGCGGCCTGCTCGCCCGGCCCGAGGGCTCGGCCCGCTTCCAGGCCAACATCGACGTCGCCGTCCAGCTCGCCGGCGAGCTCGGCTGCCCCGTGCTGAACGCCCTGTACGGCAACGGCCCCGGCACCGACAGGGAGCTGGCCGTGGCGAACCTGCGCAGGGCGGCCGACGCGGCCAGGACCATCGGCGCGACCGTCGTCGTCGAGGCGCTCAACTCCCACGAGAACCCGCTCTACCCGATCACCTCGGCGGGCGCGGCGTTCGACCTCATCGACCAGGTGGACCGGGACAACGTGGCCTTCCTCGCCGACCTCTACCACCTGCACCGGATGGGCGAGAACGTGCTGGCGCTCATCGACCGGCACGCGGGCCGGTTCGGGCACGTGCAGATCGCCGACGATCCCGGCAGGGGGCGGCCGGGGAGCGGCGGGATGCCGTACGAGGAGATCTTCGCGCGCCTGGAGGCGGCGGGTTACCGCGGTCACGTGGGCCTGGAGTACCGGCACGAGGGGCCGGGCGCGTTCGACTGGAGGCAGGGATGATCGGCGGGTTCGCCGACTGGAGGCAAGGATGAACATCGGGTTCGTGGGCTTGGGGATCATGGGCAGCCCGATGGCCGCCAACCTCCTCAAAGCCGGATATGTCGTGACCGGGTATGACGTGAGCGCCGAGCGCCTCGAACAGCTCACCGCCCTCGGCGGCAAGGCCGCCACCGGCGTGGTGGACGCGGTCGCCGGCGCCGACGTCGTGATCACGATGCTGCCCGACTCGCCGCAGGTGGAGGAGGTGGCGCCGCTCGTCATCGAGTACGGCAAGCCGAACCTGCTCTACATCGACATGAGCACGATCAAGCCCGAGACCTCCCGGTGGGTCGCCCGGCAGGCCGCGGCGGCCGGCGTACGGGCCCTGGACGCCCCCGTGAGCGGCGGCGAGCGCGGCGCGATCGACGGCACCCTGTCGATCATGGTCGGCGGCGCGCCGGAGGACGTCGAGGCGGCCAGGCCCGTCCTGGACCGCCTCGGCGTCACCGTCGTGCACGTCGGCCCGGCCGGCGCGGGCCAGACCGTCAAGGCCGCCAACCAGCTCGTCGTCGGCGGCATCTACGGGCTCGTCTCGGAGGCGATCGTGCTGCTGGAGGCGTCCGGCGTGGACCCGGCGCCGGGCCTGGACGTGCTGGCCGGCGGCCTGGCCGGCTCCCGGATCCTGGAGCTCAAGCGGCACACCATGGTCAAGCGGGAGTTCGCCCCCGGCTTCCGCATCGACCTGCACCACAAGGACATGGGCATCGCCCTGGCCGCCGCCCGGGAGGCGGGCGTCAGCCTGCCGCTCACCGGGCAGGTCGCCCAGCTCGTGGCCGCGGCCAGGGCGCAGGGCCACGGCGCGCTCGACCACTCCGCCCTGCTGAAGGTGATCGAAAGGCTGAACGCGTGAACAAGGTTCCCTGTATGGAGGCCGTGGTCAAGGTGCTGGAGTCGGAGGGCGTGGACACCGTCTTCGGCATCCCCGGCGCCGCGATCCTGCCCCTCTACGCCGCGCTGCGGAACAGCTCGATCCGGCACATCACCGTCCGCCACGAGGAGGGCGGCACCCACGCGGCCGACGGATGGGCCAGGGTCACCGGGAACGTCGGCGTCTGCATCGGCACCAGCGGCCCCGCCGGCACCAACATGATCACCGGCCTCTACACCGCGCTGGCCGACTCGATCCCCATGATCTGCGTCACCGGCCAGGCCGTGACCTCCAAGCTGCACCAGGAGGCGTTCCAGGCGGTCGACATCGTGGAGATCGCCAAGCCGGTCACCAAGTGGGCGGTGCAGCTCAAGGAGCCCGCGCAGGCGCCGTGGGTGTTCCGTGAGGCGTTCAGGATCGCCCGCTCGGGACGGCCGGGCCCGGTGCTCATCGACCTGCCGCTCGACGTGGCCCGAGGCTCCTGCCGCTACGACCCGGACCTCGACGCGCCGCTGCCCGTCGAGGTGCCGAAGCCGCTGCCCAAGGCCGTGCGCGCGGCCATGGACCTGCTGGAGGAGGCGCGCCGGCCGATCATCCTGGCCGGCGGCGGCGTGATCATCGGCGACGCGACCGGCGAGCTGCGGGCGCTGGCCGAGCACCTCCAGGTCCCGGTGCAGGTGACGCTCATGGGCAAGGGCGCCTTCCCCGAGGACCACCCGCTGTTCGCCGGGATGGCCGGCATCCAGACGCAGACGCGGTGGGGCAACGCCGCGTTCCTGGAGAGCGACCTGGTGCTCGCCGTGGGCGCCCGCTTCGGCGACCGGCACACCGGCGACCTCGACGTCTACCGGCGCGGCCGCACGTTCGTGCACGTGGACATCGACCCCCTGCAGATCGGCCGGGTCTTCGAGCCCGACCTGGGCGTGCTCGGGCACGCCCGCCCCGTGCTGGCCGAGCTGCGCGACGAGGCCCGCCGCCGCGGCGGGCCACGGGAGCCCGGCAAATGGCCGCGCCGGGTCGCCGAGCTGCGCGGCACCATGGGCCGCCGCGACGACTTCGACGACGTGCCGATCAAGCCGCCCAGGGTGTTCAGGGAGATCAACGAGTACTTCCCGCGCGACACCACGTTCGTCACCGCCATCGGGCTCTACCAGATCTGGTCCGGCCAGTTCCAGACCACCTACCTGCCGCGCCGCTACCTCGTCTGCGGGCAGGCGGGGCCGCTGGGCTGGGAGGTGCCGGCCGCCATGGGGGTCAAGCTCGCCCACCCCGAGCGGCAGGTCGTGGCCGTGGTCGGCGACTACTCCTTCCAGTTCCTGATGGAGGAGGTGGCCGTCGCCGCCCAGTACCGCGTCCCGTTCGTCATCGTCATGATCAACAACGAGTACCTGGGGCTGATCAGGCAGGCGGAGCTCCCGTACGGCATGAACTACGCCGTCGACCTGCACTACGGGGAGGGCGGCATCGACCATGTCAAGGCCATGGAGGCGTTCGGCTGCCCGGCGCGGCGGGTGGAGCTGCCCGGCGACATCCGCGACGCGCTGGCCTGGGCCAGCGCGGAGGCGGCGAGCAAGAGGCTGCCGGTGCTCGTGGAGGTGATGGTCGAGCGCGAGGCCAACGCCGCCATGGGCCCCTCACTGGAGGCCGTCAAGGAGTTCGAGCCGCTGCCCGAGCTCATCACCGCCGACTGGTCCGACTGAGATCCGACCCGGATGCGACCGCGATCTGATCGAGTCCGACTAGATGCGACTGAGGAGGATGGACATGCGGCTCAAGCCCGGCACGTCCTGGCAGGACGCCTACGAGCGCTGCTGTTCCGCGGCCCCTGAAGCCTTCCACGACGACCGCGTGCTGAACCACTGGGGCGGCATCTGGCACCGCGACGGCCGGCCGGTGCCCGGATTCTCGCCGCTCGACGGCACCGCCATCGCCGGCCTGCCCAGGCTCGACCGGGCCGGCGCCGGACGCGCGGTGGCCGGCGCGGTCGAGGAGCACCAGCGCTGGCGCCACCTGCCGCTCGCCGAACGCAAGGCCATGGTGGCCGCGGCCGTGGAAGCCATGGCCGCGCACCGCGACCTGCTGGCCCTGCTGCTCGTCTGGGAGATCGGCAAGCCGTGGAAGACGGCCTGCGCGGACGTGGACCGCTGCCTGGACGGCGTGCGCTGGTACATCGACGAGATCGACCGCATGGTGGACGGCCGCACGCCGCTGCCAGGGCCGGTCAGCAACATCGCGAGCTGGAACTACCCGATGAGCGTGCTCATGCACGCCATGCTCGTGCAGGCGCTGGCCGGCAACGCGGTCATCGCCAAGACGCCCACCGACGGCGGCCTGTGCTGCCTCACCCTCGCCTGCGCGCTCGCCGTCCGGGAAGGGCTGCCGTTCACGCTGGTCAGCGGGGGAGGGGCGGAGCTGTCACCGGTGCTCGTCGGCTCCGGCTCGCTCGGCTGCGTGTCGTTCGTCGGCGGCCGGGACGCCGGAGGGAAGGTGGCCACCTCGCTGGCCGACCTCGGCCGGCGCCACGTCCTGGAGCAGGAGGGCCTCAACTGCTGGGGCGTCTGGGAGTACGGCGACTGGGACCTCCTGGCCCGCCAGCTCCGGGGCTCCTTCGACTACGCCAAGCAGCGCTGCACCGCCTACCCGCGCTTCGTCGTGCAGCGCGCCCTGTTCCACGACTTCCTGGCCGCCTACCTGGAGGCCGTCGGCTCCCTGCGCTTCGGCCACCCCCTGGCCGTGGCCGACCCCGACGACCCCCTGCCCGCACTCGACTTCGGCCCGCTCATCAACGCCTCCAAGGCCAAGGAACTGGCCGACCAGGTGGACGAGGCCATCACGAGGGGCGGCGTGCCGATCCACCGCGCGTCCCTCGACTCCGGGCACTTCCTGCCCGGCCAGGACACCTCCGCCTACTTCGCCCCCACGGCCCTGCTCAACCCGCCGCCGTCCTCCCCCCTCCACCACGCCGAGCCCTTCGGCCCCGTGGACACGATCGTCCTGGTGGACACGGAGGCGGAGCTGCTGGCCGCCATGAACGCCAGCAACGGCGCCCTGGTGGCCACGCTGTCGTGCGAGTCGGAGGAGACCTTCGCCCGCCTCGCCCCCGAGGTGCGGGCCTTCAAGGTCGGTCACAACCGGCCCCGCTCCCGAGGGGACCGCGAGGAGCTGTTCGGCGGGCTCGGCGCGTCGTGGCGCGGCGCGTTCGTCGGCGGCGACCTGCTCGTCCGCGCCGCCACCACCGGCCAGGACGGCGAACGCCTCCCGGGCAACTTCCCCAGCTACACGCTCCTGCCATAGCAGGCTCTAGAACGCCCCGAAGCGGGTCGCCACCAGCAGCACCAGAAAGGTCAGCATGGCGACCCGCAACACCTTCCCGCCCACGCTCAGGGACGGCCACGACAGGTAGGCCAGCCACCCCACGAAGGCGAGCACCGGCAACACGGCCACGCCCCCCAGCGGATTGGCGACGGCGAACCCCACCAGCAGCAGGATCACCAGCAGGGCCGGCGCCACCCACCGGGGCACCTGCGTGAACAGGAACGTCATCGGCACCGCGCTGCGCCGCTCGACCGCCTTGCGCAGGCCGGTCGCGCCCGGCGTGAAGAACTGCTCGCCCTGGGGCTGCCTGCCGCCCTGGGGTCGCTTGTTGTCAGGGGCCACGCCCCAGAGCCTACGGGAATCGGCCGTACCGCTGTCGCCGCTCCGCACCCTGGCGGCCCTCCTGCACCTTTAGGCTGGTCGGGTGCTCGCCGTGATCCGATACACCGTTCCAGAGTCCCAGTCACAAGACTTCGTCAAGCAGGGCCACGCCATCCTCGACACGTTCGCCGGCCAGCCCGGCTACCAGCGGGGCCGGCTGGCCCGCTCGGTCGACGAGCCCAATCTGTGGGCGCTGGTCACGGAATGGGAGGGTGCGGGCTTCTACCGCAGGGCGCTGTCGGCCGCCCGGATGGTGATGTATCCGCTGATGATCCTGATGCTGAACGAGCCCAGTGCGTTCGAGGACGTCTACACCCGCGACGAGGCGTAGCATTACTCGCGCGCGAGAGCGGGTGCCTGTCCCCTAAGCTGGGATCTCACCAATTTCCCTCGCCGACCTCCAGCCGGAAAGAGAATCAACCAAAATGGCACGACGCACCGACGTCATGGACACCATCGTCAGCCTCGCCAAGCGCCGCGGGCTCGTCTACCCGTCGAGCGAGATCTACGGCGGACTGCGCGCGTCGTGGGACTACGGTCCACTGGGCGTCGAGCTGAAGAACAACGTCAAGCGGCAGTGGTGGCTGTCGATGGTCCAGTCGCGCGACGACGTGGTGGGCCTCGACTCCTGCGTCATCCTGGCGCCCGAGGTCTGGCGGGCCAGCGGCCACGTCGAGACGTTCACCGACCCGCTGACCGAATGCCTGTCCTGCCACAAGCGCTTCCGCGCCGATCACCTGATCGAGGCGTACGAGGAGAAGAACGGCAAGTCGCCCGAGGGCGGCCTGACCGACATCACCTGCCCCAACTGCGGCAACAAGGGCACCTTCACCGAGCCCCGGCAGTTCAGCGGCCTGCTCAAGACCTACCTCGGCCCCGTCGAGGACGAGTCGGGCCTGGCCTACCTGCGGCCCGAGACCGCGCAGGGCATCTTCATCAACTACCTCAACGTGCAGCAGTCGGCGCGCAAGAAGATCCCGTTCGGCATCGGCCAGCAGGGCAAGTCGTTCCGCAACGAGATCACGCCCGGCAACTTCATCTTCCGCACCCGCGAGTTCGAGCAGATGGAGATGGAGTTCTTCGTCAAGCCCGGCACCGACGAGGAGTGGCACCAGTACTGGATCGACGAGCGCTTCCGCTGGTACTCCGACCTGGGCATCAACAAGGACAACCTGCGCCTGTACGAGCACCCCAAGGACAAACTGTCCCACTACTCCAAGCGCACGGTCGACATCGAGTACCGCTTCAACTTCGCCGGCTCCGAGTGGGGTGAGCTCGAAGGCATCGCCAACCGCACCGACTTCGACCTGACCTCGCACTCCAAGGCGTCGGGCGTCGACCTGAGCTTCTTCGAGCAGGAGAGCGGGGAGCGCTACGTCCCCTACGTCATCGAGCCGGCGGCCGGCGTCGACCGGGCCACGCTGACGTTCCTGCTCGACGCGTACACCGAGGACGAGGCGCCCAACGCGAAGGGCGTGCCCGAGAAGCGCACGGTCATGCGGCTCGACCACCGGCTCGCGCCGGTCAAGGCCGCGGTGCTGCCGCTCTCGCGCAACGCCGACCTGTCGCCGAAGGCCCGCGACCTGGCCGCGCAGCTGCGCCGCCGCTGGAACGTCGAGTTCGACGACGCGGGCGCGATCGGCCGCCGCTACCGGCGCCAGGACGAGATCGGCACGCCGTTCTGCATCACGGTCGACTTCGACACCCTTGAGGACCAGGCGGTGACGATCCGCGAGCGCGACACGATGGCCCAGGAGCGCATCTCCATCGACGCCGTCGAGTCCTACCTGCGCCAGCACCTGAACGACTGACGCGTTTTGTGCAGGCGGGCCGCTCCTCACGGGGAGCGGCCCGCTCTCGCTTTCAGGCCCGTTGTCGGTGCGGGGCCCGGCTTCTTTTACGGCACAGCCGCCGGCACCCCACCCGCCGCCGCGCGTCGCCGGCCTTCCAGGGGGACGCTCCGCCGCCTCACCGCCACCTCGCCGTGACGCGCGCAATGCCGGCCGTTCGCGTGGTCATTCGTCGCCGATCGCGGTCTGGTTGAACTTTGACCGGATGTGGCCGCGGTGATTGACAAGCACCCCCGCAAACACGGACATTGCGGGCACATCCCTAGCGGCATTCGGGGGCTTCTTCTCGGAGGCGCGATGAAGCGCACGTTGATCATGTTAGCGAGCACACTCCTCTTACTCGGCTCCTTCGCAATCCCGCCCGCCTCGGCGAAGCCGAAACCGGCGGCGGGCCAGGACGGGGTCTTCGTCTATACCGGCGAGCTCACCGCCGACCAGCTCGCCAAGCTGATGGCCGCCGGCGTGGACCGGGAGGAGATGCGGGTCGTCAAGCGGGCGGACGGCAAGGTGACGATCGAGGTCATCCTCGCCTCGACGCTGGCCGACTCGCTCGCCAAGCAGGGTGTCGCGCTCAAGGCCCAGCGGGCGAGCGCCGCCAGGCTGGCGCAGAAGGGCGACGGGGTCTTCAAGAAGTACGCGGGCGCGGGCGGCATCCGCGAGGAGATCATCGCGGCGGCCAACGCCAAGCCCGGCATCGCCAAGGTCGTCAACATCGGCAACAGCCTCAACGGCACGCCGATCACCGCGATCAAGGTGACCAAGGACGCCAGGAGCCTGCCCGACGGCCGGCGCCCGGCCATGCTCTACATGGCGGCCCAGCACGCCCGCGAGTGGATCACCCCTGAGATGATCCGGCGGCTGCTGCACCACTACCTCGACGGCTATGGGTCCAACGCCGAGCTGACGCAGCTCGTCAACACGACCGAGCTGTGGTTCATGCCGGTCGCCAACCCCGACGGCTACGACTACACCTTCACCCCCGACAACCGCCTGTGGCGCAAGAACCTGCGTGACAACGACGGCGACGGCCAGATCACCGGCAACGACGGCGTCGACCTCAACCGCAACTTCGCCTACAAGTGGCGTTACGACGACGAGGGCTCGTCGAGCCTGTTCTCCAGCCAGACCTACCGGGGCGCGTCCGCGCAGTCGGAGCCGGAGACGGTGGCGTTCGACAACCTGACCAAGCGGGTGAAGTTCACGTACCTGCTGAACTACCACTCGGCCGCCATGCTGCTCCTGTACGGGATCGGCTGGCAGCAGGCCACCCCGTCCCCGGACGACCTGATCTTCGAGGCGATGCTGGGCGACGACGCGCACCCGGCCGTACCGGGCTACGACCCCGACATCGGCGCCGAGCTCTACACGACCAACGGCGAGACCGACGGCCACATGACGAACCTGCGCGGCGTCATGTCCATCACGCCCGAGATGTCCACCTGTGAGGACGCGGTCCAGCGGGACCCGAACGACGAGTGGACGCTGGACGACTGCACCGGCGGGCTCGGCTTCACCTTCCCCGACAGCGAGGCGCTGATCCAGGACGAGTTCCTGCGCAACGTCCCGCTGGCGGTGGCCGCCGCCAAGACCGTGCACACGCCGGACAAGCCGGTCTCCGTCGTCGGGCGCACCGTGCCCGACTTCCGGCCGGACTCCTTCAGCGTCTCCTACGGCGACCCGCAGCCGGTCGCGGTCATCGCGCGCCGCTCGCTGGGCGCCAAGGCGCTGCGCTACCGGATCAACGGCGGCCCGACCCAGACCAGGTCCGTGAGCGAGTGGAAGGGCGGCGAGCGGTACGGCGGCGAGAACGACCTGTACTTCGCCGAGTACCGGGGCACCGTGAGCGGGGCGAAACCCGGCGACAAGGTGGAGGTCTGGTTCACCGGCTGGAAGGCCGGCACCGGCACCGTGTCCAGCAGCCGCTTCACCTACACCCTGGCCAAGAACTCCAAGGCCAAGGTGCTGGTGCTGGCCAACGAGGACTACACGGGCTTCAACCACGGCTCGACCGGCACCGCGACCGCGCCCAAGTACACCGCCACCTACCAGCAGGCGCTGAAGGCGGCCGGCTACGGCTCCGAGACGTGGGACGTGGACGCCCAGGGCGTGCCGCACCACCTCGGCGTGCTGTCGCACTTCAAGGGCGTGGTGTGGGAGCTGGGCGACAACCGGCTGTCCATGGACCAGCAGGACGTCGTCACCGTCACGCCGCTCGGCGACCTGCCCGACGCCGACGTCAAGCGGTCGCAGCAGGACCTGACCATCTCCGTCCGCGACTACCTGAACGAGGGCGGCAAGCTCGTCTACACCGGCGAGACCGCCGCGTACTACGGCATTCTCGACACCATCATCGGCGGCATCTACTACGGCCTCGACGGCGCCCCCGACGCCGACTGCGTGGTCACCACCGTCCAGGGCCTGTTCGACGAGTGCCTGCTGCTGGCCGACGACTTCACCCAGTACTACATGGGCGTCGCCGGGCGCATCCCGCGCGCCAACCCCAGCGGCTTCACCGGCGCCGGCCCGCTGGCCGGGGCCAACGGCACGTTCGGCGGCCCCGCGCTGGCGGCCAACCCGCTGAACGAGGCCGGCGTCCTGCAACCCATGGGGACGGACTTCCCGCGGTTCACCGGCACGCCGGCGGCCGACTACCAGCTCGGCACCCCGGGGCCGTTCGACCCGATCGAGGGGCAGTGGTACGTGGCCGGGCCGCACGCCGACGACTCGTACATGCGGCTGACCAGGACGATCAACCTGGGCTCCGTGACGGCGGCGCAGCAGCCGCAGCTGGCCTTCCAGCTCTCCTACGACACCGAGCCCGGCTATGACAACGTCATCGTCGAGGCCCACACCGTCGGGCAGGACGACTGGACCACGCTGCCGGACCTCAACGGCCGCACGGACACGGGCGTCCCGACCGAGTGCGAGGCCGGGTTCCTCCTGGCCGAGCACCCGTGGCTGCTGCACTACCTGACGGCGGGCAACCCCTGCACGGGCACCGGGACCAGCGGGTCCTGGAACCGGTTCACGGGGAACTCGGGCGGCTGGCAGCAGGTGGCCTTCGACCTGTCCGCGTACGCGGGCCGGCAGGTCGAGGTGTCGATCAGCTACGTGACCGACCCCGGCACCGGCGGGGTGGGCGCGTTCGTGGACGACACCCGCCTGCTCGTGGGCGGCACCGCCACCGAGTCCGAGGGCTTCGAGACCGGGCTCGGCGCGTGGGCCATCCCCGGCCCGCCGGCGGGCAGCCCCACTGGCGCCGGCGACTTCGTCCGCGACCAGGCCGACACCACGGCGGGCGTGGCCACGAAGGACACGGTGCTGCTCGGGTTCGGGCTGGAGCAGGTCGGCAGCGCGGCCGAGCGGAGCGCGACCCTGCGCAAGGCGTTGCGTTACCTGATCGGCTGAGCACCGCACATCAGCTGAGCAGCGCATCGGCTGAGCACCACATCGGCTGAGCAGCGCATCGGCTGAGCACCGCTGAGGGCGGCCACTCCGGACGGGGTGGCCGCCCTTCTGCGGTGCGGGGGGCGACCGAAAAATCGTGTAAAGGTGGCGGTTACGCGGGTTTTCGCGGGTTCTTGATGACATGGGTCCCAAGCCGATACGAGGGACGAGGGATTCATGCGTACATCACGTTTCGCTCTTACGTTGCTCGCCGCCGGCGCGCTGCTCATGACCGGCGGCGCCGCCTTCGCCGACCCCGAGCCGACCGCTCTGGAGCTGCGCGTGGTCGTGGACGACTGCCACCACGGGAGCGTGCAGCCGTGAGCGACCCCGCACTGCTGGAGCGGGCCCTGTTCGAGGTCAAGCGGGTGATCGTCGGCCAGGACCACATGGTCGAGCGGCTGCTCGTGGCGGTGCTCGCCAAGGGCCACTGCCTGCTCGAAGGCGTGCCCGGCATCGCCAAGACGCTGGCCGCCGAGACCACGGCCACGGTCGTCGGGGGCACGTTCGCCCGCGTCCAGTTCACGCCCGACCTGGTGCCCTCCGACATCGTCGGCACCAGGATCTACCGGCCCTCCACGGAGTCGTTCGACGTGGAGCTCGGGCCCGTCATGGTGAACCTGCTGCTCGCCGACGAGATCAACCGGGCGCCCGCCAAGGTGCAATCGGCGCTGCTGGAGATCATGGCCGAGCGCCAGGTCAGCATCGGCGGCGTCACGTACGAGGTGCCCGCGCCGTTCCTGGTGCTGGCCACCCAGAACCCGATCGAGTCGGAAGGCGTCTACCACCTGCCCGAGGCGCAGCGCGACCGCTTCCTCATGAAGATCGACGTGGGCTATCCCAGCGAGTCGGAGGAGCTGGCGATCGTCTACCGCATGAGCGTGGACCCGCCGGCGCCGACGCCCGTCCTCGACCCCGAGCGGGTCGTCGCGTTGCAACGGCGGGCCGAGCAGGTCTTCGTGCACCACGCCGTCGCCGAGTACGCCGTCCGCCTCGTCTACGCCACCCGCGACCCCGAACGGTACGGGGTGGCGGAGGTCGGGCGGCTGCTGGCGTTCGGCGCCAGCCCCAGGGCCACGCTGGGCCTGCTGGCGGCCGGCCGGGCGCTGGCACTGCTGCGGGGGCGCGACTACGTGCTGCCGGAGGACGTACGGGACCTGGCGCACGACGTCATGGCGCACCGGCTCGTGCTCTCCTTCGACGCGCTCGCCGACGGGGTGCAGCCGCGCCAGATCGTCGACCGGGTGCTGGCCGCGGTGCCGCTGCCGGTCATCGCGCCCAGCCAGGAGGCGCAGCCGTACGACGAGGGCCGGCGACAGGACCAGGTGGCATGAAGCCGTACCTGATCGCCGAGCCCGCGCTGCGCAGGCTCGAACTGACCATCACCAGGAGGCTCGATGGACTGCTCCAGGGTGAACACCTCGGCCTGGTGCCAGGTCCGGGGAGCGAGCCGGCGGAGTCGCGGCCGTACCGGGTGGGCGACGACGTGCGGCGGATGGACTGGAACGTCACCGCCCGCACGAACGAGCCGCACGTCCGCGACCTGGTCGCGGACCGGGAGCTGGAGGTCTGGGCGCTGCTCGACGCCACCGCCAGCATGGACTTCGGAACGGCGGCGATGGAGAAGCGGGAGCTGGCGCTGGCGGCCCTGGCCGCGGTCGGTTTCCTCACCCAGCGCACCGGCAACCGCATCGGCACCCACCTGCTGCACGGCGGCGGCGTCAGGACGCTGCCCGCCAGGACGGGCCGGCCGCACCTGATGGCGCTGCTGCAGGCGGCGTTCGCGCTGCCCCGCACCCCGCCGGGGGTGGCCGAGCCGCTGCTGGGCGTGGCGGCCGAGCAGCTCGGCCGGGTGGTGCGCCGCCGCGGCCTGGTCGTGGTCGTGTCGGACTTCCTCGACGACCCGCAGACCTGGGAGCCGCCGCTGCGCCGGCTCACCGCCCGGCACCAGGTGCTGGCCGTGGAGGTGCTGGACCCGCGCGAGCTGACGCTGCCGCACGTCGGCATCCTCACGCTGATCGACCCGGAGACGGGACGGCGGCGCGAGGTCGCCACCGGCAACGCCCGGCTGCGCCGCCGCTACGCCGAGGCCGCGGCCGGGCAGCGCGCCGCCATCACCGGGGCGCTGCGCCGGGCCGGGGCGGGCCACCTGCGGCTGCGTACGGACCGGGACTGGGTGCGCGACCTGGTCCAGCACGTCATGCGCCGGCGCCGCCTGGCGGCACTGGCACCCGGGCACCAGGCACCCGGGCACCGGGCTCCCGTGACAGGGGGAGGAGGTGACGTGGCGTGACGCTCCTCGCGCCCGTCTGGCTGCTGCTGCTCATTCCCGTGGCGCTGCTCGCGCTCACCTACGTGATCATGGCGGTGCGCAGCAGGACCGCCTACGCCGTCCGCTTCACCAACCTCGACCTGCTCGACAAGGTGGCGCCCCGGCGGCCCGGCTGGCGCCGGCACGTGCCCGCGGCGGCGCTGCTGCTCATGTTCGCCCTGCTCGTAGTGGGCTTCGCGCGGCCGACGGCCGAGGTGCGGGTGCCACGGGAACGGGCGACCATCATGGTGGCGTTCGACGTGTCGGCGTCCATGGGCGCCACCGACGTCGCCCCCAACCGGTTCGAGGCGGCCAAGCAGGCGGCCAGGCAGTTCGTCGAGGGGCTGCCCGAGCGGTTCAACCTGGGGCTCGTGTCGTTCTCGTCCGCGGCGTCCGTCGCCGTGCCGCCCACCACGGACCGGCCCGCGGTGCTCGCCGCGCTCGACCGGCTCAGCATGGACTCGGGCACGGCCATCGGCGAGGCCGTCTTCTCCTCGCTGGAGGCCATCGCCGCGCTCGACGCGGAGGAGGAGCGGCCGCCCGCGCACATCGTGCTGCTGTCCGACGGCTCCAGCACCACCGGCCGCACGGTGAGCGCGGCGGCGGCCGAGGCGTCCGCGCGGGGCGTCCCCGTCACCACCATCGCCTACGGCACGCCCGGCGGCACGATCAGCCTGTCGGGCCGGGACGTCCCCGTGCCGGTGGACGGGCCCGCGCTGCGCGACCTGGCCGAGTCGGCGGGCGGCGGCTTCTACGAGGCGGCCAGCGGCGACGAGTTGCAGGCGGTCTACGAGGACATCGGCACGTCCGTCGGCTACCGCACCGAGCGGCAGGAGGTCTGGCAGTGGTTCGTGGGGGCGGGGCTGATCCTCGCGTTGATCGCGGCGGTGACGTCGATGGTGTGGTTCTCGAGGCTGCCGTGAGGGGGCTGGGCGCCCCGCGCGGGCCCGCGTTCCTGACCCCGCCGATCAACGTGACCCAAGCCGGCGGCGGGAGCACCGTACCGAAGACCGTCGTGCCGTCGCAGCCGCCCAGGGGTGGTCGGATCCTGGCGGCCGCCGCGCTCGTCGCGGCGCTCACCGGGGCGGCGGCGGGCACGGCGGGCGCGGTGGGGGCCCGGCTCCTCGAAGGGCTCGAGCCGGCCCCCGCCGCCGCCCTGCCGAGGGTGGCCCCCGCGCCGTCCGCGAGCCTGACCGGGCTGAGCGCGACGGCGGCCCGCGTGCTGCCCAGCGTGGTCTCGGTGGAGACGCGCAGCGCGGGCGGCTCCGGGTTCGTGGTGGACGGCAGCGGCCACATCCTCACCAACGCCCACGTCGTCCGCGGCAGCAGCACGGTGACCGTGGTCCTGCACGACGGCAGCCGGCTGAACGCCCGCGTGGCCGGCGCCGACGACGGCGAGGACCTGGCGGTGCTGGAGGTGGACCATCCGGGCGAGCTGACCCCGGCCACGCTCGGCCGCTCCGCCGAGCTGTCCGTCGGCGACCAGGTGCTGGCGATCGGCTCGCCGCTGGGCCTGTCCGGCACGGTCACCTCGGGCATCGTCAGCGCCCTCGACAGGGAGGTACGGCTGGGCGGCTCCCGCCGCACGGCCGTGCAGACCGACGCCTCCATCAACCCCGGCAACTCGGGCGGCCCGCTGGTGAACGCGCGTGGCGAGGTGGTGGGCGTCAACACCGCGATCGCCGCCTCGCGCGGCGGCGGCAACATCGGCATCGGCTTCGCCATCCCCATCGACCGGGCGGCGCCGATCGCGGAACGCATCATCCGAAACTAGGGTCCAGGACATGCGACTGCTGGTGGTTGAGGACGAGGAGGACCTGGTCGACGCGCTGCGCGTCGGCCTCGTCCGGGCGGGCTACGCGGTGGACGTCGCCTACGACGCTCCTTCCGCGCACGAGAAGCTCCAGGTCAACACCTACGATCTGGTGCTGCTCGACCTGAACCTGCCGGGCGGCGACGGCTTCCAGCTCTGCCGGACGGTCCGCGCGGCCGGCAAGGGCGTGCGCATCATCATGGTGACGGCCCGTGACCGGCTGGACGACCGGGTGCGCGGCCTCGACGAGGGCGCCGACGACTACCTCGTCAAGCCGTTCGCCTTCCCCGAGCTGCTGGCGCGGGTGCGGGCGCTGCTGCGCAGGGACACCGGCGGTGGCACGTCCGTGCTGGAGGTGGGCGGCCTGCGCATCGACACCGCGCGGCTGGAGGTGTCGCTGGACGGCAGGTCGCTGGCGCTCACCCCCAAGGAGTACGGCGTGCTGCACTACCTGATGACCCGCCCCGGCCACGTCGTGTCGACCGAGGAGCTGCTGGAGCACGTCTGGGACGAGCACGCGGACCCGTTCACCAGCACCGTCCGCGTCACGGTCGGCAACCTGCGCCGCAAGCTGCAGGAGGACGGCCTCATCGAGACCGTGATCAGCCGCGGCTACCGGCTGAAGGAACCGACGTGATCCACACGATCCGCTTCCGGCTCACGGTCCTGTACTCGGGGCTGCTGTTCGTGCTGGCCGCGCTCGTGCTCGGCGGCATCTACTTCGCCGTGTCCAAGACGACCGAGCAGCGCCCGATCACCACCGAGTACGCCAAGACCTACAGCGGCGACCAGTACCTCGGCAAACGCGAGGTGGTGTTCGTGGAGGAGGTCGAGAACGCGGTCAACGTGCGCACGATGGCGACGCTGCGCGACTTCTCGCTGCTCACCCTGGCCTGCCTGTACGTGGCGAGCCTCGGCATCGGCTGGGTGCTGGCGGGCCGGGTGCTGCGGCCGGTGCGCTCGATCACCCGTACGACGGAGGAGATCCAGGCGACCGACCTGAAGCGGCGCATCAGGCTGCGCGGCCCGCGCGACGAGCTGAAGGACCTCGCCGACACCATCGACACGATGCTCGACCGGCTGGAGGAGGCGTTCAGCGCGCAGCGGCAGCTCATCGACGACGCCTCGCACGAGCTGCGCAGCCCGCTGACCATCATCAGGGCGAACGTGGACGCCGTGCTGGCCGCCCCCGACGCCAGCGAGGAGGAGCGGGCGCGGGCGGTGGCCATCGTGGACCGGGCCACCACCCGCATGACCAGGCTGGTGGAGGACCTGCTGGCCAGCGCGCGGCGGCAGGGCACCGCGTTCGCCGACGCCGACCTCGACCTGGCCCGCGTGGTGGGGGAGGCGTGCGACGAGTACGCCACCCCGGCCGCCGCCCGCGACCTGACCATCGAGCGCACGCTGGGCGCGGGCCTTGCGATGACGGGCGACGCCGACGCGCTGCGCCGCGCCGTGTCCAACCTGCTGTCCAACGCCGTACGCCTCTCGCCGCCGGGCGGCCGGATCGAGGTCGGGGCGGGCAGGAGCGACGGCATGCTGTGGGTGAGCGTCCGCGACGACGGCCCGGGGCTGCGCGAGGCGGACCAGTCACGGGTGTTCGACCGCTTCTGGCGCGGCGAGGCCAGCCGCCGGGACCGGCACACGGGCCTGGGGCTGGCGATCGTCCGGCAGATCGTGGAGTCGCACGGGGGGCGCGTGGAGGTGAGCTCGCGGCTCGGGCAGGGGGCGACGTTCACGCTGTGGCTGCCGCCGAGCGCCTCCGGCAGATCGCCCGCGTGAGGAGGAAGGCCACGACGGGCAGCACGAACACGGCCACCCGCAACCCGCCGACGACCAGCGCGTACGTGTCGGGCGGCACGGTGAGCAGCGCCGGCGGCGCGGGCGGCGGAGCCGGCAGCCCGGGCGCGGAGTGCATCGCGGGCGGCGCCACCGACGCCCACGTGCCCGCCCAGAGCGTGGTGAAGAACGTGATCACCGCCATGCCGAGCGCCGTGCGCACCGGGGCCTGCGACGGCCGGTCGAGCAGGTGGTGCACGTCGCGGTCGCCGCTGTAGCGGCGCTCGATGAACGGGTACAGGAACAGCACGCCGAAGAAGGCGAGCAGGATCAGCGGGGGGATCCACAACCCGGGCTGCAGCACGTACCCGCCGATGGGGATCTCCCACGCGGGCACCAGCCGCTGCGCCCCGTCGAGCACTCCGAAGTACCAGAACGGCTGCGCCGACGGCGGCGGCGCGCCCGGCCGGTACGCCCCGTGCTCCCACACCGGGTTGACCCGCACGAACGTGGCCAGCAACGCGAGGAACCCGATCGTGAACAGCGCCGTGGCGCCGTTCTTGACCGCGAAGTAGGGGAAGAACGGCCCGCCGCTCACCTGGTGCTCGCCGGCGGCCGTGGCGCGGCGTTCGGTGTGCTTCTGACGCCAGGTGAGGATGAGGGCGTGCAGCGGCACCACCGCCAGCAGGATGCCGGGGATCAGCAGCACGTGCAGGGCGAACAGGCGCGGGATGACCTGGCCGGGGAACCCGCCGTCGAACACGAACGCCGACAGGTACGTGCCCACCAGCGGCACCGACAGCAGCACCCCCTGCGCCTGCCGCAGCCCCGCCAGCGCGAGCTGGTCGCCGGGCAGCGAGACCCCCAGGAACGACTCGAACAGCACCAGCCCGAACAGCAGCACGCCCAGCATCCACGTCAGCTCACGCGGCCGCCGGAACGCGCCGGTGAAGAAGACCCGGCACAGATGGGCCACGATCGCCAGCACGAACACGGTCGCCGACCAGTGGTGCAGATGCCGCACCAGCAGCCCGCCGCGCACCTGGAGGCTGAGCTCGACGGCCGACTCGTAGGCCACGTCGGGGTTCGGCTTGTAGAACAGCGTCAGGAACGTGCCGGTGAGCACCAGCATGACGAACGCGTACAGGGCCAGCTCGCCCAGCAGGAACGACCAGTGGCTGGGGAACAGCTTGCGGAGCTGGGGCCGCAACCAGCGACCGAACGGCAGCCGGTCGTCGAGGTAGATCGCCGAATCGACGGCGGCCCTGGCGGAGCCGACGATGATTCTGGGCCGCCGCTTGGGCTTGGTAGGAGTGGCCATGGGGGCCTCCTGGTGGGGGTGTGATCCGATTCTGCACCTCCCGCCCGCCTTTCTCAAGAATTGGTGTAAACCAATTGGTCTAATCCAATTTTCGGGTAGGTGGTCGTATAATTGGATTAGACCTGTCATAGGGTCTTGACCAGCATAAATGTTGACTTGGGAGAGGAGTGCAGTTTCATCATCAATTTCACCGGTAGAGTCCGGGGCAGAGGCGTTGATTGGAGCAGTGGTGGCCAAGTACGTTTACGACTTCACCGAGGGCAACAGGAATCTCAAGGATCTTCTCGGCGGTAAGGGTGCGAACCTCGCCGAAATGACCAATCTCGGGCTGCCCGTTCCGCATGGATTCACGATCACCACCGAGGCGTGCCGCCACTACCTGGCGGAAGGCTCCGTACCGAGCGGGCTCGACCAGGAGGTCGCCGAGCACCTTGAGGCCCTCGAAGCGAAGATGGGCAGGAAGCTCGGGCAGGCCGACGACCCGCTCCTCGTGAGCGTGCGCTCCGGGGCGAAGTTCTCCATGCCGGGCATGATGGAGACGGTCCTCAACATCGGGCTCAACGACGAGTCGGTGCACGGCCTGGCCAAACAGTCGGGCGGCAACGACCGCTTCGCGTGGGACTCCTACCGCAGGCTCATCCAGATGTTCGGCAAGACCGTGCTCGGCATCGACGGCGACCTGTTCGAGCGCGCGCTCGACGACCTCAAGGGCCGCCGCCACGACACCGACCTCGACTCGGGCGAGCTGCAGCAGCTCGTGGAGACGTACAAGGGCATCGTGCGCGACCAGACCGGCAAGGACTTCCCCGCCGACCCGCGCGAGCAGATGCGCCTGGCCGTCATGGCCGTCTTCGACTCGTGGAACGCCCCGCGCGCCATCCTCTACCGCCGCCAGGAGCGCATCCCCGCCGACCTCGGCACCGCCGTCAACATCATGGCCATGGTCTTCGGCAACTACGGCAACGACTCCGGCACCGGCGTCGCCTTCACCCGCGACCCCGGCTCGGGCCAGCAGGGCATCTACGGCGACTACCTCCAGAACGCCCAGGGCGAGGACGTCGTCGCCGGCATCCGCAACACCATCCCCCTGCAAGACCTCGAACACCTCGACAAGCCCTCCTACGACCAGCTCGTCGACATCATGGAGACCCTGGAGAACCACTACAGGGACCTGTGCGACATCGAGTTCACCATCGAGCGCGGCAAGCTGTGGATGCTGCAGACCCGCGTCGGCAAGCGCACCGCCGCGGCCGCCTTCTGCATCGCCACCCAGCTCGTCGACCAGGGCCTCATCACCATGGACGAGGCCGTCACCCGCGTCACCGGCGACCAGCTCGCCCAGCTCATGTTCCCCCGCTTCGACGGCGGCGCCGACAAGAAGAAGATCGCCAAGGGCATGAACGCCTCGCCGGGCGCCGCCGTCGGCAAGGCAGTCTTCTCCTCCGAGCGCGCCGTCGAGCTGGCCGACCAGGGTGAGGACGTCATCCTCGTCCGCCGCGAGACCAACCCCGACGACCTCGCCGGCATGATCGCCGCCAGGGGCATCCTGACCAGCCGCGGCGGCAAGACCTCACACGCCGCCGTGGTCGCGCGCGGCATGGGCAAGACGTGCGTGTGCGGCGCCGAGGACCTCGACGTCCAGACCGGCGAACGCCGCTTCACCGCCCCCGGCGGCGTCGTCGTCTCCGAGGGCGACGTCATCTCCATCGACGGCACCAGCGGCGAGGTCTACCTCGGCGAGGTCCCGGTCGTCGACTCGGCCGTGGTCGAGTACTTCGAAGGCGCCACCGAGCCGCAGGACGACCTCGTCAAGGCGGTCGACCGCATCATGCGGCACGCCGACGACAAGCGCCGGCTCGGCGTGCGGGCCAACGCCGACACCCCCGAGGACGCCGCCCGCGCCCGCCGCTTCGGCGCGCAGGGCATCGGGCTGTGCCGCACCGAGCACATGTTCCTGGGCGAGCGCCGCCAGCTCGTCGAGGACCTCGTGCTGGCCTCGTCCGACGAGGAACGCCAGGCCGCCCTGGACGCCCTGGAACCCCTCCAGAAGTCCGACTTCATCGGCATATTCCAGGCCATGCAGGGCGCCCCCGTCACCATCCGCCTCATCGACCCGCCCCTGCACGAGTTCCTGCCCGACATCGTCGACCTGTCCGTCAAGGTCGCCACCGGCGCAGCCACCGACAAGGACCGCAAGCTCCTGACCGCCGTCAAACGCCTGCACGAGCAGAACCCCATGCTCGGCCTGCGCGGCGTCCGCCTCGGCCTCATCATCCCCGGCCTGTTCGCCATGCAGGTCCGCGCCATCGCCCAGGCCGCCGCCGAGGTGCCCGGCGCCCGCCCGGAGATCATGATCCCGCTCGTCGCCGCCGTCCAGGAGCTGGAGTCCGTACGCGAGGAAGCCGTCAAGATCCTCGCGGACGCCGGCGTCGACGCCCTCATCGGCACCATGATCGAAGTCCCCCGAGCGGCCCTCACCGCCGCCCAGATCGCCGAAGCCGCCGAGTTCTTCTCCTTCGGCACCAACGACCTCACCCAGATGGCGTGGGGCTTCTCCCGCGACGACGTCGAAGCCGCCTTCTTCTCCCGCTACCTCGACCTTGGCATCTTCGGCGTCTCCCCCTTCGAGACCCTCGACCGGGAAGGCGTCGGCCGCCTCATCGAAATCGCCGTCCGAGAAGGCCGCCAAGCCCGCCCGGACCTGCACCTGGGAATCTGCGGCGAACACGGCGGCGACCCCGACTCGGTCCACTTCTGCCACGACGTGGGCCTCGACTACGTCTCCTGCAGCCCGTTCCGCATCCCGGTCGCGAGACTGGAGGCAGGCCGAGCCGCCCTGACCGAAACCGACTCCGACACCCGCTGACCGCACCCACCCCAATCCCGTTCACCGGGTGGGCCGTTGGGAGCCCACCCCGACCCAAAGGGCCTCGCCTCCGGCTCGGGCTGTGCCTATCGGGGATCGCGGCTTCGCCACGATCCCCGGGCGAGGGGGCTTCCCAGCCCCCTCGCGCACCCCCGGCCGCAGACCATGGAATCCACCCTCATCCCGAGCCCTCGGCCGCAACCAGCACCCAAGCCCCTTCGGTCGAAGCCGGCACCCCGGCCCGGCACGACCCGGCAAACGCCCCGTTGCGCCAAGCCAGCAAAAGGGCTGCCCAGGCCCGGGAGGAAGCCTCGCTTGGTGGACGCCTGGCCGGATATGGGAGAGCAGGCACGGTCGCCGATCACCATGCGTGAACGCGGCCGCTCCACCTCCTCCTCCCGCGAGCTCTCCGGCCGCAGGCGCAGGTGGAGCCGATTCTTGCCGGTCTTGGGTTCCGGCACCTGGTTGAAGTACAGCACCGGCCCGTCGGACAGCATGACCTGCGTCTCCTCGTCCCCGGGCCGGTCCTCGGGGTGCATCGGGCACCCGGTCACCTGGCTCCAGAACCGGGCGAGCTCATAAGCGTTCGCGCAGTCGATCGCCACGTTCTGCACCACAGACACCATGCGTCCGATCATGCACGGAGAAGCAGCCGCCTGACGACGCCCAAGCCGATCATCCGGCCGAGCTGTGGCAGGCGGCCGGATCTCACCTGTCGGCCGGCTCGTACACCAGCTCAAGAACCCCGGACGGGAAGGCCGTGCTCTTCACCAGGCGCAGCCGCCGCGTGACGGATCCTCGCCGCCGGGAAGGTGAAGGTCAGAGAGTGCGAGGACGGTCTCGGCGGACGAAGGCCGACCGGGCACCCAGCCGCCGAGCCGCGTGCAGGGCGGCGAGCACGGCGGCGCTCGCCAGGCCCAGCCGTCGGTGCGCCGGATCCTGCTGACCGCGGACGATCATTCCGGTCTCGAACGGCGACAGGGTCAGAGGCTGTCCAGGAACTCCTCCAGGACCTTGTTGTAGTCGTCGGGCCGCTCCACGTTCGGATACGCGGCGGCTCCCTCGATCGTGACGGACCGCCCGCCGGCCACGGCGCGTACGAGCTGCTCGGCCGAAGCGATGTGGTCGGGTGAGGACTCGGCCCCGTGCACGGCCAGCACCGGCACGCCGATCGAGGCGATGCGTTCCGCGGCGCCGGGCACCGGCACGAGGAGGTCGGGCTCGCCGAGGGCGTGCTTGGACATCGTGCTCCTGGCCATCCGCATCATCCGGCTCACCAGCAGGGGGTCGAGGTCGTCCAGCGTGCGGCGCGGGCCGGGCAGGAGCCTCGCGTACGCCTCCACCGCCGCGTCCAGGTCGCCGGCGGCCATCGCGGCGTGCCAGCCGCCCATGACCTCGATGAGCCACGGGTCCTCGAAGTGTGGCGCGCTGCTGCCCGCCCCGCTGACGACCAGCGCGCTGACGAGCTCGGGGTGTTCCAGCGCGGTGTCCACGGCGGTGCCCGCCCCCATGGAGACGCCCACCAGGACGGCGGGGCCTGTGCCGAGGTGGCGCAGCAGGGCGGCGAGGTCGTCGGTGAGCCGGTAGGGCTCGGTGCCGTTGGCGGAGCGGCCGTGGCCGCGCGCGTCGGGGGCGATCACGCGGTGGCGCGCGGCGAAGAACCGGATCTGGTCCTCCCACATGCCGTGGTCCAGGAAGCCGCCGTGCAGCAGGACGAGGGGCCGGCCGGTGCCGCGATCGATCCAGAACAGATCTTTCATGACAACCAAGGTGTCATATCGAACCCAAGGATGACAACCGAGGTGTCATCATGGAGGGGTGAGAGAGCCAGATCCGCGGCCGGTGACCGACCGGCTCGCTGAGGTGTTCGACCTGGTGGGGCCGCTGTATCGGCGGGCCCAGCGCAAGGTGGAGCAGGACGCCCCCATCGAAGGGCTGTCGGTCGGCGTGCGAGCCGTGCTCAACCTGCTGCGCGAGCACGGCCCCATGACCGTCCCGCAGATGGGGCGCGCCCAGGCGTTGAGCCGGCAGTTCGTGCAGCGCATGACGAACGACGCGGCCGGGCTCGGGCTGGTCACCTTCGAGCCCAACCCGGCGCACAAGCGGTCCTCGCTCATCCGGTTGACGGCGGAGGGGGAGCGGGCCATCGGCGCCGTGCTCGACCGCGAGCGGGCGGTGCTCCGCCAGATCGGCGGCGACCTGACGGAGGCCGACATCGACGCCTGCCTGCGCGTCCTGTCGCGCCTGCTCCACCTTCTCGACGACGTCGACGTGGATTAGAACCACGAAACGTGTCGTGCGGACAGCGAAAAGGAGGCCGAACATGGGTGTCGCAGAGCGGATAAAGAGGCGGGGGCACCGGCCGCGCGTCCCTCGTGCCAAAATGGCGCGTTTCCAGAAAGCGCCGGCATCCGGAGGAAGCGGATGTCAATCAAATAATGCACCATCTGTCCATTAGCGAGATCGACAAGTGATGGTGCTGATTTTCGGCCGATCGGATATTACGCGGCCCCTGGTCAATGTGGCGGAATGGTCGTGACGGCGACACCCGCCACATCACCAGGCACTCGGAAGGGGAACCACGTGACCGTTCTCGCTGAGGTATCCGGCAACGTCACCGCCATCGGCTACGGCCTCGCCGCCATCGGCCCGGGCGTCGGTGTCGGCATCATCTTCGGCCAGGGAGTTCAGGCCATCGCCCGCCAGCCGGAAGCGTACCCCCTGATCCGGCAGAACATTCTCCTCGGTTTCGTCCTCACCGAGGCGCTCGCCCTCATCGGCCTGGTCGCGCCATTCCTTTTCCGGGTCATGCAGTAGCGGCGGGCTCGTCATTCCAGTCGGGCGGCGTCACCGTCCCCGACTCCCAATCGCGGCGCAGAATCGCGTACCCCGCCGTGTCGTGCACCGTGCCGTCCGGGGCGGGCCATGCCTCCCGGTAATGCGACTCCTTGACATACCCGCACTTACGAAAGACGGCGCGCATCGTGTGGTTGTCCTGCCGCGTATTGCCCTCGATGCGCCTGATCCCGGGGAATTCCGTGAACAGGTACGACGTGAGCCACTTGACGGCCGCCGTGCCGAGACCGCGCCCGCGCCACGCCTTCCTGATCCGCAGGTCGAACATGGGGGTGCCGTCGGTGAGGTCCTGCAGCCGTACCAGCCCGGCCCGCTCCCCGTCCGCGAGCAGCCAGAACGTGCGGCTGTCGGCGTCGTCGTAGAGCCCCTCGGCGGCCCGCTGCCGGATCGCCGGCGCCTCCTGGACACTCGCGTGGAAGGGCCAGTCCTCGCCGGTCAGGAACTCGACCAGCGCTTCGGTCTGGTCGGGGGAGAAACGTGAGAATTCAAGGTGCACGGGACCGATCGTCCCGAGGGGCCATGCACACGGTCAAAGGGTTTAACCGCCCGGTCCGGCCTTGCCGCGAGGGGCTTGCCGGTGATCAGGGGCCGTCCAGGAAGCGGGCGCCCGGGCCGGGGGCGCGGTGGACCGCGCTGGACGGCAGATGGGTGTGCCCGCCGGCGCATTCGAGCGTGACCCGGACCGGCTCCCCGCAGGCTTCCTCGTCATCATCGGCGGGCCGGTGCCGGACCACGACCGACGGCCCCTCCGGCCCGGCGAGATACTTGTCGCCCCACTCCAGCAGCGCGATCAGCGTGGGGCGCAGGTCGAGGCCCTGCTCGGTGAGGTGGTACTCGTAGCGCTGCCGGTCGCCGGGCTCCTGGTACGGGACGCGCCGCAGCACCCCCGCCGCCACCAGCGTGTCGAGCCGGGTGGACAGGAGGTTGCTCGCGATGCCCAGACGGGCACGGAACTCCCCGAAGCGCCGCGCGCCGTCCAGCGCCTCGCGCACGATCAGCAGTGACCAGCGCTCGCCCACGACCGCGAGGGCGCGGGCCACCGAACAGTTCACCGGGTCGATCCGCTGCGTCCGCACGGCTCGATCGTACCCACCTGGGTTGACATTTTCCGCTCAGCCTCCGTACGTTCGTCGCGCTGAGTTTAAGAACTAAATCCAGGAGGACGGGCCATGCCCATGCTCGACGTCCACATCCCAGAAGGCGCGCTCTCGCAAGAGGCCGAGGCGGCGCTCATGAACCGCGTCACCGAGATCCTGATCCGCCACGAGGGGTTCGACCCCGCCGACCCGGTGACCAGGTCCGTCTCCTGGGCGTTCCTGCACCGGCCGGCCGCCGTCTACGTCGGCGGGGCGCCCGCGAGCGCGCCCCGCTACAAGGTCGTCCCGTCCGTGCCCGAAGGGCAACTGGACGCGGAGGCGCGCGCGGGCGTCGTCGCCGAGATCACCGAGGCGATCCTGGACGCCGAGAACGGCGCCTGGCCGCGCGACCCCGGCAGGGTATGGGTGTTCCCGACCGAGATCCCCGAGGGCCACTGGGGCGGGAACGGGCAGATCCGGCCGCTGGCCTCGATCCTGGCCCGGCTCACCGGGGACGAGGGCCGGGCCGGCGCGCTCGCGGCCGAACGCATCGCGGCCAGCCGGGCCGAGCACGCCCGGCACCCCTGAGCACCCGGCGCTCCTGAGCACGCCTGGCGCTCTCAAGGGCGCCGGGTCCAGCGCGTCGGCGGCCTCCCCGGCCCCTCCCGATGGGCTCAGCTGATGGTGACGGTGTGGCGCAGGTCGTTGAGGCCGGTCGCCGGCTCCCAGACGCCCTCGTTGGCGAGCCTGATCGAGTACTCCGGCCGCGCGGACAGCAGCGGGTCGGGCAGGCCGAGCAGCAGCGCGTAACGGCCGGCGGGCAGGGACGCGGGCACCGTCACGCTCTGGCTGATCGTGCTGGTGGCCCCGGCCGCCCACCTGCGCGGGTCGGCGGTGAGCGGGAGGCGGTGCAGCGCCCCGGTCGAGGTGTTGCGCAGCACCAGCTCCAGGCCGCGCGGGTTGAACGGGGCCGCGTACCCGTCGTTCCTGAGGGTGATGGTGACGGGCAGCGCGCCGCCGCGCGTGGCCGTGCCCGGGTACGTGCCGCTCTGCAGGGCGAAGCGGTAGCCGAGGCTGCGGGTGATCTCGGCGAGGCAGCCGCCGGTGCTCCAGCTGCCCAGCACGCCGGTGTGGTAGTCGGTGTTCAGGTACGACCAGTGGAAGCGCGACAGCTCGTCCTTGGCCGTCGGGCAGTCCGAACGCGGCGGGTTCGGGTTACAGGTCTCCCCGCCCATGGCCACGTACGCGGTCTCCGCCTCCAGGTAGGGGTACTCGACGGCCGCGTTCTCGTACGTGCCGTAGTCGTCCGGGCTGGCCAGGAAGCAGTCGTTGTGGTGCCCGAGCCGCGCCACGGCCGAGCCGCCGTACGCCTGGCCGGAGCCGACCGGCGTCGTCGCGTACAGCGTGCGCTTGAACTTGGGGGTGCGCAGCTGCACCATCCGGGACGAGGGCAGGACGCTGAGCAGCTTGTCCACCACGGCCTTGCGGTTGGCCCAGTCGGTGGCGGTGACCGTGCCGGCGTTGCCGAAGTTCTGGGTGTAGTACCACTCGCCCCACGCGCCGATGAAGCCGGCCTGCATGAGGTAGATGACGTCCTTGTTCGCGTTCAGGTAGGGCTTGAGCTGGTCGAGGTGGGCCAGCACGCGGTCCTTCGCGGCGTCGGCGCCGTCGGTGGAGGTGGTGTAGGCGAAGCGCAGGATCATCTTCAGGCCCGCCGCGCGGACGGTGTCGAGCTGCTGCTGCAACTGGTCGAGCGCCGCCTGGCTGATGGGGGAGGTCCTGAACTCGGCGAGGTAGAACACGCACATCACGAGCGAGATGTTCTGGCCGGTGCGGTAGCTCTGGAGGGTGGCGAGGGAGAAGTCGTTCTTGTCGCAGTCGCCGGTGTGGTGGTAGAGGCCGCGCTCGGGGTTGGGGAAGTCGGCGGTCGTGGGGCTGTAGGTGACCGTGCCGCCGCCGCCGTCCCCGCCGCCGGAGTAGACGTGGGTGAGCTTGGCGGACGTCTCCAGCGGGGACTCGATCTGGAAGACGAGGTCGGCGTCGTTCGGGGTGGCGCTCTCGCCGATGGACGCCCGCGAGACCGTCCATCTGGCCGTGCCGCCCGCGGCCGAGAACGTCACCGGGCCCACCAGCGTCCAGCTCCAGCCGCCGCCGTTGTGGCGGTAGAGGGAGGCGTTCTCGAGTAAGAAGTCGGCGCCCGCGCCGCCCTGGGCGAAGCCGGTCGCCGGGTTCCGGTCGGTGTCGAGGTAGGCGCGGGCGTAGGCGGGGCTGCCGGTGTAGGTGAACTGGTACGTCACGGTGGTGGCCGTGTTCGTGGCCGAGGGGGCGGTGATGGCGGCCAGGGCCGCGGACGGCGCGACCAGGATCGACGCGCCGAGGAAGGAGAGGAGGGTGAGGTAGCGTGCGAGCTTGCGCATGAGGCTCCTTGGCAAGGCCGGCGAGGAGTGTCGGACTTGCGACTAATCATGGAGTCCATGTGAATTAAGTCAAGAGGTTGCGTGAGACTGCCGTGCCGACGATGATTGTCCCAATCCATAATTATGGAGTCCACAGTAATCGGACACCTCCGTCGGAGCGCAGCCAGTTCTCGGCGGAGACGAACGCGTGAGGGCCGCAGGCTCGGGCCGGCGTCACCCAGGCAGGCGCACCCCCGCACCCCGCGCCGCCACCGCCCGCGCCGCCCTTGCCAGGCGGCCCGCGCCCGGCCCGCATGCGTCGCGACCGCCCGCGCCCAAGTGGTGCGCGCCCAGCTCGCTCCACCCGCGCCGCGCCCGCCTGCGTTGCCCAGTGCACCGGCCACGGCCTGGCTCGGGGTGCCGTCGGACGGCACCGCGAACTTCTCGCCGCTCAGCCGCCGCGCCGGCCCCCTTCCGGTGAAGGAGCGGTTCCTTCACCTCAGGTGGCCGTCCATGTGGGCCGCCGGCAGAACCAGGCGCACGGCCTCGCCGTTGCCGCCGACGATGACCGCTTCGGGGGCCGCCTGTGCGGTCCACGACCCGGGCGCGGTGTGGGGCGCGAGCACGCGGTCGTACGGGCCGCGCTCGGGGCAGCCGAGCGTGCTGTCGCCGGTGATGAGATGCGGGCGGACGCCGGCGGCGACCAGGTTCCTGCATGCCACCTCCGCCACCTCCGGGTTGTCCTCGACGGACGTCACCCGCCCCGACTCGCCGGCCAGGCGGCACAGCAGCGCGGTGATCCACCCGGTGCCGGTGCCGATCTCCAGCACGCGGTGCCCAGGGCGCAGGTCGAGGAGTTCGAGCAGGTCGACGACGGAGCTGGGGGAGGGCGTGACGCAGGTGTAGGAGGCGGCGGCGCCGGTGCCAAGGGGGGTGGCGATGGGCCGGTCGGAGTAGACGGCGTCCCACCAGGCGGGCGGGTCGATGTCGCGGTCGATCGGGACGGCGCCGCCGTCGTCGTCGAGCACCAGCCCCAGGGAGGGGACGAACCAGTGCCGTGGCACCTTCCGCAGCGCCTGCTCGATGGCGCCGGTGGCGGGCGGGCGCCGGGCGGCGATGCCCGCGATCATCGCCTCCACGCGCCAGGCCAGATGGGGGAGCATTGTCGAGCCTCGCTGGGGTCCGCCGTCGTGCCTGCTCACAGCGCCTCCTTCGGCTGGGCGAATGCTAAGGGTGACCGTACGATCACGGGTCGCAGTGTGGCAAGGCCGTTCAGAAAACCCGGTCGGTTTGACCCGGTTCGACCTTGCTTCGCGGGGGCCGGGCTTGTCTGCACCGCTGCGTACGACTCATCCTTGTATCTCCGCCGATGGCCGCTCGGACGGACACCCGCGACCAGCCGTCGGATGGGCGCTCGCGATCAGCCGCCCGACGGCGGGCGGTGCCGCTGGGCCGCGCGGGCGTGCGCCTCGGTGAGGATCTCCCGCGTGCGCTCCTCGTCCTCGGGGTTGAGGATCGAGATCCACGACTGGGCGGCGTACAGCGGATGCGGGATGACCCGGCCGAGCACCGTGTAGTCGGTGCCGGCGTGGTGCTCGGCGTGCGCGGCGGGCGAATGGCCGACCAGCCGCTCGAACGCGACCCGCCCGACCGCCACATTCAGCCGGAACACCCCCGGCCGGCCGAGGTCGGAGGCGGTGTCGAACCCCTCGTAGTCCTTGGTGACGATCGTCGCGTACGGCAGGCGGCCGTCGCTCGGGGGCCGGTCGAGGCCCTCGGGCGCGTAGTAGAAGAACGTGTCCCCCCACGCCATCTCCGGCGCCCCGATCTCCGGCCCGGCGGTGAACGCGACCGTCCCCGGCAGGCCGCTGACGAACTTGATGATGTCGTCCTCTGTCACAGTGAGGCTCCTTCCACTCGTTCCCTTCAATCGTCTCACTGCACCGCCCAGTGAGACTTTCGCGGAGACGACCCTCGTACCGGCGGGAAAAGCTTCAAAGCGCGTGATGGTCGGGCAAGCTTGGTCGCATGTCAGAGACCCCTCTCCCCGGCGGTTTCGTGAACGCCGTCGTCCGTGCCGGAGACACCGTCCGCCGCGTGCCGGGCCCCCGCGCCACGTACGTGCACGAGCTGCTGCGCCTGTTCGAGCGGCGCGGCTGGGCGGGCGCGCCGCGCTTCCTCGGCCTCGACGAGCGGGGCCGCGAGATCCTGAGCTACGTGGACGGGCACGTGGCGTGGGAGGAGCGGCAGCCGGACGGCGTCACCTCCGACGACAGCCTGGCGCGGGTGGCCGGGCTGGTGCGCGAGTTCCACGACCTGACCGAGGGCAGCGCGCTCGCGGGCGGCGGCGAGGTCGTCTGCCACAACGATCTGTCGCCGAAGAACACCGTCTACCGCGACGGCGGGACCGGGCTGCGGCCCGTGGCGTTCATCGACTGGGACATCGCGGCGCCCGGCCGGCGCGTCCACGACGTGGGGCACGTCTGCTGGCAGTACGCGGGGCTGGCGCCGGGCGCGGAGCCGGCCGAGGCGGCGCGGCGGGTGCGGGTGATCTGCGACGGCTACGGGCTCGCGGATCGCGGCGAGGTGGTGGAGAGCGTCCTGTGGTGGCAGGACCGGTGCCGGCGCGGCATCGAGGCGGACGCGGACGCGGGCCTGCCGCACGCGGTCAGGCTGCGCGCCGCCGGGGTGGTGGAGCAGGTGCGCGCCGCCCACGCCTGGGTCGCCGCGCACCGCACAGCCCTGGAACGCGCCCTCTGACGATCGCTCGCGCCCCGACCCAGCGCGGGCCCCGACCCGGCGCGGCCTCGGATCGAGCGTGGGCGTCAACGCAGCGCGGGCGTCAACCCAGCGCGGGCGTCAACCCAGGGCAGCCGGGCTGGGCTGCTCCAGGGGTACGTAGTCGTGGCGCATGCCGTGATCGCCCAGCCACTGCCGCAGCCCCGCCACCGCCGCCGGGTTGGCCGCGACCTGGGCCGCGTACTCCGCCAGGGCGACCTCCTCCCCGTCGTCGAACAGCAGCCGCGCCGGCCCCGACCACGACAGCGTCCACCTGGCCTGGCCGAGCTCGATCAGCACGGCCTCCAGCGCCTGCCCCAGCACCCCGGCCAGCAGCGTGGGGGAGGGGTTCCAGCCCTGCTCCAGGAGCTTGGCCTCCAGCTCGGCCTGCCGCCCCCGGGCGATGGCCTCGAAGGCCGCGTCCAGGTACGGCCGGGCGGCCCCCATCACCTGCTGCCCGGCCACGGCGAGGTCGCGCACGGCTTCGGCGTTGCGGCCGGCGTACATGCCGTGCGAGATCAGCTCCTCCCACGACACCGGCCGCAGGGTCGCCAGCGCCTCGGGGCTCCACATCGACTGCTCGACCGCCTGCACGGCCACGTTCGGGTCGACGAGCAGGGTGAGGGCCGAGCGCGGATCGGGGACGTGCTGCGGCTCCGGCAGGTGCTCGATGGCGGCCAGGCGGTCGGCCAGGCTCGGGTGGGAGTCGTAGGGGGAGACCTCCTCGGGCTCCTCGCCCAGCTTGGCCAGCTCCGCCTGGCGGTCGGGGTCGCTCATGAGGGCGTGGAAGCCGCCGAAGACGGCGGCGGGGCGGGCGCCGCCGGCGCCGGTCAGCGACAGGTAGTTGCTGACGTAGAGGTCCCAGCCGGCGGCGGTGGTGTGGATCTTGCGCAGGGCGCCGGCCATGGCCTGCCGGCCGCCGATGGCCACGGCGAGCTGGTCGGCCTCCAGCTCCTGGCGGCGCGAGACGGCCTGCGAGACGCGCAGGTAGAGCTTGGCGTACCAGGTGAACAGGCGCTGGATGAACGGATGGTTGTGCAGGCCCTGGACGGTGGCGATGAGCGAGACCCGGCCCCGGTAGACGGGCGCGCCGAGGCGGGTGTGCGCGCCGCTGTAGTGGCCGAGCTCGTGCCCGAGCACGGCGCGCATCTCGTCCACGGTGAGCGTCTGCAGCAGCGGCAGCCCGATGAACATGCGCCGCCGCGTCGCCCGCAGGCCGAGGAAGCGGGTGTCCTCGGACACGGCCGCGTTCACCTCGGCGACGAGGCGGATCTCGTCGGGCGGCGCGGTGCGTACGCGCTGGGCGAGTTCCTCGACCGTCTGCCACAGGACCGGCTCGTGCTCGCGCCCGACGGGCACGCCGGGCTGCTCGCCGCCGCGGCGGCGGCTGACCATGAGGAGCGCGCGGACGAGCGCGCCGGCCGCGAGCGTGAGCACGATGGCGATCTTGATGGTGCTGGCGTGGAAGTCGACGAGGAGCAGGACGTCGAAGAAGACCGCGGCCGCCAGGAAGAGGCCGACCAGCACGTAGAAGCCGGCGAGCAGGGTGAAGGCCAGCACTGCTCGGAACGCTGTCGTCATGGGGGAGGGCTCCCGGGGAAGGGTTTCTCGCGAGGCTTGACACTAGCGGAGACCTGAAACTGGATAAAATCACTTCACTGATGCCGTACTACGACGAGCATGACCAGGAGCGTTGGGTTCCGGAACTTCCCGGCAATCCGGAACGCGCCGCGTTCGAGCGTGACAGGGCCCGGGTGCTGCACAGCGCCGCCCTGCGCAGGCTGGCCGCGAAGACGCAGGTGGTGGGGCCCGGCGAGACCCTGGGCGGCGGCCAGCACATCCCGCGCACCCGCCTGACGCACTCGCTCGAATGCGCCCAGGTGGGCAGGGAGATGGGCGCCACCCTGGGCGTCGACCCCGACCTGGTGGAGACCGCCTGCCTGGCCCACGACCTGGGGCATCCGCCGTTCGGGCACAACGGCGAGATGGCGCTCAACGCGCTGTCGGCCTCGTGCGGCGGTTTCGAGGGCAACGCGCAGAGCCTGCGCCTGCTCACCCGCCTGGAGGCCAAGGTGCTCACCGAGGACGGCCGCAGCGCCGGCCTCAACCTGACGCGCGCCGCGCTCGACGCCTCCATCAAGTACCCGTGGACCCGCGACAAGTCGCCCAAGTTCGGGGTGTACGACGACGACCTGCCGGTGTTCGAGTGGATCAGGGAGGGCGCGCCGGAGGGGCGGGTGAGCTTCGAGGCGCAGATCATGGACTGGGCCGACGACGTCGCCTACTCGGTGCACGACCTGGAGGACGCCCTGCACTCCGGCCACGTCACCCCCGAGGCGCTGCAGTCGCCGGTCGAGCGCGCCCAGGTGTGCGAGACCACCCGCACCTGGTACGCCCCCGGCGCCGACCTCAACGAGCTGGAGGAGGTCTTCGCCAAGCTGATCGCCGACCCGCTGTGGCCGCGCCGCTTCGAGGCGACCATGGCGGACCTGGCCGGGCTCAAGGCGCTCACCAGCGGCCTCATCGGCCGCTTCTGCCGCTCGGCGCAGGCCGCCACCAAGGAGGTGTACGGCTCCCGCCACCGCGCCGACCTCGTCGTGCCGCACGCCACGAGGCTGGAGTGCGCGCTGCTCAAGGGCGTCACCGCGCACTACGTGATGACCACCGCCGACCACCACGCCAACCAGGCCAGGCAGCGCGACCTCATCACCGAGCTGGCCTCCCTGATCACGCTCGGCGCGCCGGACACGCTGGAGCCCGCCTTCCGCCCGGCGTTCCTGGAGGCCGCGAACGACGCCGCCCGCGTCCGCGTGGTGATCGACCAGATCGCCTCGCTCACCGACACCTCGGCGGTCGCCTGGCACCGCCGGCTCTCCCGCTGACCAAGAGCGGGCGCCGCGGGCCGTCCCGCTGATCAGGAGTACTCAGGCCCTCCCGCTGACCAAGAGTTCGTCAACGGGCCAGGTCGCTCGGCACAACCCGCTTTCCCGACGACCCCGGCGGGCGCATACTGCGCCCATGGCCACATATGTGATCGTCGGAGCCGGGCTCGCCGGCGCGAAGGCGGCCCAGACGCTGCGCGAGGAGGGCTTCGACGGCGAGATCGTGCTGATCGGCGCGGAGACCGAACGGCCCTACGAGCGACCGCCGCTGTCCAAGGGATACCTTCAGGGCAGCAGCGAACGCGAGGAGATCTTCGTCCACGAGCCCGGCTGGTACGCCGACAACGACGTGGATCTCCGGCTCGGCATCAGGGTCACCCGCATCGAGCCGGCTCATCACCTGGTCAGACTGGGGGACGGGTCGCGCCAGCCGTACGACAAGCTGCTCATCGCGACCGGCGCCGTGCCCAGGCGGCTGCCGGGGCCCGCGTACTACCTGCGCACGGTGGAGGACAGCGAGGCGCTGAAGCGCCGCTTCGCCGGCGGCGCGAACGTGCTGGTCGTCGGCGCGTCCTGGATCGGGCTGGAGACGGCGGCGGCGGCGCGCACGGCCGGCTGCCAGGTCACGGTGGTCGAGCCCGAGCCGACCGCGCTCAACCGGGCGCTCGGCCACGAGCTGGGCGAGCTGTTCGCCCGCCTGCACGCGAGCAAGGGCGTGGAGTTGCGCTTCGGCACGGCCGCCGCGGAGATCACCGAGACCGGCGTGCGGCTCAGCTCGGGCGAGCGGCTCAGCGCCGACCTGGTCGTGGTCGGCATCGGCGCCGCGCCGGAGGTCGGGCTGGCCCGCGACGCGGGCCTCGACGTCGGCCAGGGCATCCTCACCGACGCCTCGCTGCGCACCTCGCACCCCGACGTGTACGCGGCGGGCGACGTCGCGGAGTTCCACCACCCGGTGTACGGCCGCCGCATCCGCGTCGAGCACTGGGCCAACGCCCTGCATGGCGGCCCGGTCGCCGCGCGGTCGATGCTCGGCCAGGAGGTCGTCCACGACCGGCTGCCGTACTTCTACACCGACCAGTACGAGCTGGGCATGGAGTTCTCCGGCGACATCGAGGGCCACGACGAGATCGTCTACCGGGGCGACCCGGAGAGCCTGGAGTTCGTGGCCTACTGGCTGCGCGACCGCCGCGTGGTCGCCGGCATGAACGTCAACGTCTGGGACGTCGTGGACGACATCCAGGAGCTCATCAGGTCGGGGGTCACCGTCCATCCAAAGGAGCTGTCGTCGGGGTGAGGGTGACGACCTCGTCGTCGTCCTTCTTGGGGCTCTTCTGGGGCCGCGGGGTCTTGCTGGCCTGCGGCGGGTCCTGCTGCTGCCGGACCGCGCCGCCGCACTGCACGGTGCACTGCGGCGTCTCGCCCAGCTTGCCGCGCAGCTTCAGCGTCTCCTCGCGGGGCGACAGCGTGCGGTTGCCCTCCTGCCAGGCGTCGAGGTAGTCCCACGGCTTGACCATGCCCCGGCGCACCCACCAGAAGGCCGGGCCGGTCTTCCACGAGATCGCGAAGTAGAGGTTGGGGCCGGCGTCGCGGGCGTTGCCGCTGCGGCCCACCTTGCCGAGGACCTGGCCGCCCTTGACGCGCGTGCCGGGCTTGATGCCGTCGGCCACCGAGTCGAGGTGCCCGCCGAGGTAGCGCACGCCGTCGTCGCCGATGATCGTGACGAACTTTCCCTCGCGGGTGGCGCCCGCGTCGGTGGACGGCGACCACCGGTCCTGGACGTTCACCTCGTCCACGACGCCGCCTATGGGAGCCACGAACGCGCAGCCCTGCGGCGCCCAGATCGTCGTCTTGGGCAGCACGAGCAGCTTGCGCTGGTACTCGGTCTTACATCCCTTCACCGGGAAGGTGTAGGTGTACTTCGACAGCTTCGGCGGCGGCACCTTGACCGGCTCGCCGCCCTGGGGCGGCTGCTCGGCGGCCATGTGCTCCGGCGTGGGAGCCGTCGCCGCCGGCGTGGCGCCGGCCGACGGCGGCGGTGTGGTGGGCGACGTGGCGCCGACCCCCGCCAGCCCGGTGGCCTGGGTGCAGGCACCGGTCAACAGCACAGCGCCCGTGACGGCCGCCCATCGTCCGACAAGCCCCGATCGCATGATCTCCACCCGTGTCACCGTTTCCACCGACAACCTTTACCTTTGTAGCCGACCCGGGGACCCCGCATCACCGGTTTCCCCCTTTAGCAGCCGGGAGGTAACTCTCGCCTACCTCCCCGCCCCGCCGCTCCAGGACACCCCGCGCGGGGCGGAACCGTCGGTGGGGCGGAATAGACTTCCCGGCGTGGCTGGCCGGATCCGTGATGTCGACATCGCCCTCGTACGCGAGCGCTCCCCCATCGCCGACGTGATCGGCGAGCACATCCAGTTGCGCAACGCCGGAGGCGGCAACCTCAAGGGCTTGTGCCCCTTCCACGACGAGAAGACGCCGTCGTTCAACGTCACGCCCGAGCGCGGCATGTACTTCTGCTTCGGCTGCTCCGAGGGCGGCGACGTGATCACGTTCGTCGAGAAGATCGAGCACCTGTCGTTCAGCGAGGCGGTCGAGCGGCTGGCGCAGCGGGCCGGCATCCAGCTGCAGTACGAGCAGGGCGGCTACGTGCCGCGGCGCGACCACGGCGAGCGGGCCCGGCTGATCGAGGCGCACCGGGCGGCGGCGGAGTTCTACGCCGACAAGCTCATGGGGCCCGACGCGGCGCCGGGGCGGCGGTTCCTGTCGGAGCGCGGGTTCGAGCGGGCCGACGCCGAGACGTTCGGGGTGGGCTACGCGCCCAACGAGTGGGAGGCGCTGAGCCGCCACCTGATGGGGCGCGGGTTCACGGCCGACGAGCTGGTGAAGGGCGGGCTGGCCAAGGAGGGCCGGCGGGGGCCGATCGACCGGTTCCGTGGGCGGCTGATCTGGCCGATCCGGGATGCGACGGGCGATGTGATCGGTTTCGGCGCACGGAAGCTGCTCGATTCCGATGACGGGCCGAAATACCTGAATACCCCTGACACGCCGCTTTACAAGAAGAGCCAGGTGCTCTACGGGATCGATCTCGCCAAACGCGAGATCTCCAAGCGCGCGCAGGCCGTGATCGTCGAGGGATACACCGACGTGATGGCCTGCCATCTCGCCGGCGTGCCCACCGCCGTGGCCACGTGCGGCACCTCGTTCGGCGAGGAGCACATCAAGATCCTGCGGCGCTTCCTGCTCGACCAGGCCGAGTTCCGGGGCGAGGTGATCTTCACCTTCGACGGCGACGCGGCCGGGCAGAAGGCGGCGCTGCGGGCGTTTGCCGACGAGCAGAAGTTCGTCACGCAGACCTACGTCGCGGTGCAGAGCGACGGGCTCGACCCGTGCGACCTGCGCATCAAGCAGGGCGACGCCGCCGTGCGCGACCTGATCGCCAGCCGCGAGCCGCTGTTCCAGTTCGCGATCAGGAGCACGATCTCCCGCTACGACCTGCGCAGCAACGAAGGCAAGATCGCCGCGCTCGACGCGGCGGCGCCGATCGTGGCCGGCATCAAGGACGTCGGCCTGCGCAAGCGTTACGCCATCGACCTCGACCGGTGGCTCGGCTTCATGGACGAGCGGTTCGTCATGCAGCGCATCGCCGAGGTGGCCGGCGCCCAGCAGGGCCGCCAGCAGCGCGCGCCCAAGGCGGCGCCGGTCGATCCGAGCGTCCGGGTGGAGCGCGAGCTGCTCAAGCTGGCCGTGCAGCGCCCCGCCCTGCTCGGGCCGCGTTTCGACGCGCTCGACCCGCAGGCGTTCACCGCGCCCGACCACGTGCTGCTGCACCGGGTCATCGTGGCCGCGGGAGGGGTCGCGCAGGCGGGGGCGGGCGGCCGCGAGTGGGTCGACCTGCTGGTGCAGCACGCCCACGAGGAGGGCGCGCGGGCGCTGGTGACCCGCTTCGCGGTGGAGCCCATCCAGGTCGACGCGCACGCCGAGGAGCGCTACGCCGGCGACATCCTGACCGCCGCCGAGGCGATGCCGCTCGACCGGGCGATCGCGCAGGTCAAGTCGCGCATCCAGCGGCTCAATCCGGTGGAGCAGCAGCAGGAGTACAACAAGCTGTTCGGGGAGCTGGTGGCGCTGGAGCAGCAGCGCCGGGTGCTGCGTAACCGGGTCGCGGGCGGTAGTTGAATCCGGAAATTTCGGCAAATGATGTCCGCATAAGTCCTGGATAAAGCCGGGGCGGCCCGCCGTGACCGTGGGTGAGCGGCGGGCGGGCTCCAGAGGCGCGGCCACCGGCGTGCGCAGGCAAGATCGAAAGGTCGCGGGCGGTGCGGCTCGCCCGCGCCCGCGGGCCTGGCAAGGCCGACGATCACTCTCGGTCGGTAACAGTTCTGCAGCGATCACAAGCGGCATACCCGAGTGGTTGACCAGGGAATTTGGCGCGGTCCACGATGTGACAAAGAGGGCGGACAACGGCTTCCGGGCAGCGGGAAAGTTGCGTCCGGCCCATCGGCGCCGCCGGACGCGTGAATGCAGATCGCGTAATTGGCTTTACTATCCTGATCAAACTCGGGCTAAACCTTTTGGCGATCTCAATTCGGCAAAGACGATCGTCTTACCTTCGGTGACAAAAATGGGTCTGCCATTTGACGGAACCAATACTGCAGACTGTCTCCCGTGGGTGCATCGGTGCTGCCAAGTGGACCGCCATCCGTAGATCAGGTGGCGGACCTCGTCGCGAAGGGAAGGGAGCGCGGGAGCGTAACCGTCGATGACGTCGCAGCCGCGCTTGACCGATCCGAGTTGCCGTCCGACGCGCTGGAGCGCGTCGTGCGCATGCTCGCCGAGAACGGCGTGGAGGTCCTCGAGCCCCAGGGCGACGAGGAATCCACCCGCGCCGATGAGGAAGACGTAGGCAAGCGGGCGCCGACCAGCGATCTGGTCCGTATTTATCTGCGGGAGATCGGCCGTGTGCCTTTGCTGACCGCTGAGGAGGAGGTGGAGCTCGCCAAGTCGATCGAGGCCGGCCTGTTCGCGGAGGACAAGCTGGCCAACGGTGTCTCGCGTCTGGCCTTCCCGGAGTTCAGGGAGCTCGTCTGGCAGGGCACCCGGGCCAAACAGCGGCTGATCGAAGCCAACCTCAGGCTCGTGGTGTCGATCGCCAAGCGGTACGTGGGCCGCGGCATGCTGTTCCTGGACCTGATCCAGGAGGGCAACCTCGGGCTCATCCGGGCGGTCGAGAAGTTCGACTACACGAAGGGTTACAAGTTCTCCACCTACGCGACCTGGTGGATCAGGCAGGCGATCACCCGGGCGATCGCCGACCAGGCGCGGACGATCCGCATCCCGGTTCACATGGTGGAGACGATCAACAAGCTCGTCAGGGTGCAGCGCCAGCTCCACCAGGACCTCGGCCGCGAGCCGATCCCCGAGGAGATCGCCAAGGAGATGGACCTCCCTGTCGATCGCGTGGTGGAGATCCAGCGCATCGCCCAGGAGCCCGTCTCGCTGCAGTCGCCGATCGGTGAGGAGGACTCCGACCTCGGAGACTTCATCGAGGACGCCGACGCTGTCGTGCCCATGGAGGCCGCCGCCTTCATCATGCTGCAGGACCAGCTCGACGACATCCTCGCCACGCTGTCCGACCGCGAGCAGCGCATCATCCAGCTCCGCTTCGGCCTGGCCGACGGGCACCCGCGCACGCTGGAGGAGGTGGGCAGAGAGTTCGGCGTGACGCGCGAGCGCATTCGCCAGATCGAGTCGAAGACGCTGGCCAAGCTCCGCCACCCGACGCGCGCGCAGATGTTGCGGGACTACCTGGACTGACCTGCGCCCAAGGGGACGGCCCGCGCGGGCCGTCCCCTTCGAGCTGTCATGAGCGGTCTGTCACGAGCGGCCCTGGCATGAGCGGTCTGTCATGAGGGGCCCTGTCACGAACAGCCCTCGAACTGCGGCACCGCCACGATGCCGCGCTTCAGCCACGCAGCCCCGAACCACTTGCGCAGCAGCTTCTGCGCCGTCCCGTCCTGGTACATCGCCGTGATCGCCCGATTCACCGCCTCGCAGCCCGGCACGTCGCCCTTGGCCAGGCCGACGCCCGTGCGCTGCTCGTTGAACAGCGCGTTGGCCAGCCGCAGCCCCGACCCGTCGCGGGCGGCCAGCCCGGCCAGGATCACGTCGTTGGTGGTGACCGCGTCCACCTGCTTGTCCTTCAGCGCGGTCAGGCAGCGGTTGTAGTCGGGGAACGGCACGAGCTGCGCCTTCACCCCCCGCTCGGCCACGACCCGCTGGGCCGCGTTCGAGCCCTGCACCTCGCAGATCCGGCGGCCCTCCAGATCGCGCACGTTAGCGATCTTCTCGTCGGGCCGGATCAGGATGTCCTGGTAGGAGATGTGGTACGGCCCCGCGAACAGCACCCGGCGCTTGCGCTCCTGGTCGATCGTGAACGTGGCCACCACCATGTCGGCCCGCCCGTCCATGAGCACCTTCTCCCGGTCGGCCGCCAGCACGCCGAGGAAGGAGACGCTCTTGCCCAGCCGCGCCGCCAGATAGCGGGCCACGTCGACGTCGAACCCCTCGTACGTGCCGTCCGGCTTGCGGAACCCGACCGACGGCAGGTCGGACCGCACCCCGATGACCAGCTCGTCCTTGTCCACGATCGACTCGGGGCGGTTGAGCCCGCAGCCCGCGACCGCCGTGGAGGCCAGGACCAGCAACGCCGCCAGCACCCGCTTCACCGGTACTCCCTCAGTCGTGGCCACACGCCGGCGACCATCAGCACGCCGATCGCGCCGATGGCGAACGGCAGCAGCCGCCACAGGTTGTCCAGGGCGCTCTCACCGCCGCGGATCGAGCGCTCGAACACCTTCTGGTGCGTGCCCGCCAGCTCCGTCAGCGCCCGGTCGTAGGCGTCGAACGCCGTCTTGACCGGCCCCAGCCGCTCGGCGACCGCCTCGTTGGTGCTGCCGCTCGTGACGAGGTCACGGAAGGCCCTGTCGGCCGCCTGGAAGCGCCGGTACTCGCGGGCCACCACTTCGCCCTGCCTGCCGACCAGCTCGGGCCCGAGCAGGCCGAGGTAGCCGGTCGTGTGGCCGGCCACCGCCGTGTGGTACTCGGGCAGGCTCCCGGCCTCCGTGTACATGACCGACAGCGACCGGTCGAGGAACGTGTGCTGGTAGGTGTCGGCCCGCTCCTTGTCCAGCAGGTAGCGGCTCTGGTCGCCCTGCATGCTGTTGCTGATCGCGCGCGCCTTGGCCAGCGTCAGCACCGAGTCGAACCCGGCCACCTTGGCCGTGCGCAGGTGCGCCTCGTCCCGCCCGAGCGCGCTCGTCCCGAAGAGCAGCGCCGCCGCCGTCGTCACGGTCGCGACCAGCAGCGCGGGCCCGAACACGCGGCGGAAGCGCCGCGCGAGGAACACCTGCAGCCACACCAGGCAGGCCAGCGCCACCAGCCCGGCCAGCACGACCGCGGCGCGGGCCAGCGGCGCCAGGACGCCCTGGGAGTCGTAGGTGGCGCGCACGATCGTGCCGCTCTCCAGCGTCAGGTTGTAGGCCTGCGGCAGCAGCACGACGCGCATCAGGTCGGTGGCCTCGCGGTAGGTGCGCACCACGTTGTCCGGGGGCGGGCCCGGCGGGTGCGCGGCCTGCTCGTTCAGCAGCAGCGCCCGCCCGGCCAGCTGCTCGTAGCGGCCGAGCCCGTCGAGCACCGACTGCACGGTGTTGCGCTCGGCCGGGTTGTCGCCCGACAGCTCGAACGCCTGCAGCAGCGTCCTGTTGGCCTCGGCCCGCTGCCGCTCGTACCTGGCCAGCGCGTCGCGGCGCTGCTCGGGATAGGCGTCGCCCATCACGAGCACGTTCGCCACCTGCGCGTCCATGTCGCTCAGCGCCAGGTAGAGCCCGGCGGTCGCGACCACCTGCGGGCCCGCGTCGCGGCCGATGACCCGCAGACCCTCGCGGGCGCTGATGGTGCCGGCCGCGAGCGCGGCGAAGAGCAGGGCGAGCGAGGCGGCGGTGATGCCGGAGATGACCCGGATCCTGCCGGGCACGCTGCGCCGGACCGGCGCCGGCGCCGCCGTGACCGGCACCGGGGCGTTGCCCGGCGCGGGCCGCACCATGGTCACGGCGTGCCCTCCCTGATCGTGATGACGGTCCAGGCGCCCAGGTGGATCCGGTCGCCGGGGCCGACCCTGACCGGCACGTTCAGCTTGAGCGTCTTGCCGTTGACCTGCGTGCCGTTCGACGAGCCCGGATCCACCAGCATCCACGTGCCGTCCGGCTGGGCCAGCAGCACGGCGTGCAGGTGCGAGACGCCCGGGTCCTCGGGCGGGCCGGACAGGTCGATCTCCGGCTGCAGGTTCCTGGCACGGCTGCGCCGCCCGATGCGTACCTGCTCGCCGACCAGCGGAAACGAGCGCTCGGGGCAGTACGGAGGGAACGCCATCGCGGCCGCGTCGGGACCGCCCTCGGCGATCACCTTCTCGTAGTACGTGCGGTCGGCGGCGGTCACGGCCTCCCACCGCGCCCCCGTCACGGGCGCCACGGTCACGGGAGCGCTGCCGCTGAAGTCGTGGCCGCACACCTCGCAGAACTGCCCGGCGCGCGGCGTCTGGCAGACGGGGCACCCCTCGGCGGGCGCCGCCGCGGGCGCCGGAGGCTGCGCGGGAGCCTGGGGGACCGCGGCCAGTTGCGTGCCGCAGACGTCGCAGTAGTCGTCGGCGCCCGACTGGTGCCCCTGCGGGCAGGTCGCCATCAGCTTCCTTCCTTACGCAGCCGGCTCGTCCGCACGGAGCCGGTGTCCAGCTCGATCTCGTCGGCCTTGTCCACGTTCCTGCGCAGCCGCGCCGTGCCCGTGACCGGGTCCACCTCGACCACCTTCTCCAGCAGCCTGGCCGTGTCCTCCCGGCCCGACTCCTCGGCGAGCTTGCGCGCCTTGGCCAGGCGCGCGGTGGCGGTGTCGATGTCGCCCTGGGCGCGCAGGCTGAGCCCGTCCTGGATCAGCTCGTGCAGCTCGGCCTGCCCCGTGTAGTGGGCGACCTTCCGGTTGATGCGGGTGGACTGCGCCAGGTCGTCGGTCCACTGGGCCAGCACGTTGCCGCTGGCCACGACCTCCTGGGTGTCGGGCCGCACCAGCTTCACCCAGCCGGCCCTGATCTCCTGCCCGATCTGCCCGGGCGGCACCTCGACGCAGACGTGGTACTCGCGCTCCTCCGCGCCCCACGAGCCCGTCGGGTAGTCGCCGGTCAGCGGGTTGACGTCGGTGCGCTTGCCGGTCAGGTCGAGCAGCGTGGGGGAGACCTGCTTGACGAACTTCAGCCGCGCCGTCTGCGGCACCCACACCCGCAGCGACAGCTCGGCCACGGTCTTGCTCATCGAGGTCTGCGTGAGCCGGCGGAAGAACTCCGGCAGATCCCCCTGGTCGCGCACGAAGTCGAACGTGCCGAGCATCGCCTCGGCCACCTTGCGCAGCTCGGCCGGCGCCCAGTCGTCGCCGACGCCCAGGCTGTCGCAGACGAACTTGCCGCTCCAGCCGGCCAGCACCGAGGCGAACACCTCCGGCCGCTCGTTGTTCTGGCCGTCGGTCATGAGGATCGCGTGCCGGATCGCCGACGGGTGCGCGGTCAGCAGGTGCCCGGCCAGCTTGAGCCACTCGCCGATCGCGGTGCCGCCGTGCGCGCTCAGCCGGCTGATCGCCCGCTCGGCCTCCGCCCTGGTCGCGGGGCTGGCCCGGACCAGGTTCGCGTGGCCGCCCGGGTAGACCACCTGGGCCCGCTCCGTGCCGGCCACCACGGCGAAGTGCACGCCGTCGCGCAGCGTGCGTACGGCCGTCGCCGCCGCCTGCCGGGCCTCGCGGATCTTGCTCCCGCTCATCGAGCCCGACGTGTCAATGATGATCACCTCGGCCGCCTCGGCGGGCACGGCCTGGGTGACCGGCGCCCCGGCCGAGCCGATCGTGAGGATGGCGTGCACCTCGCGGCCGTCAAGAGGGAGGTACTTGTTCTGGTCGATGGTCAGCGTGAAAGCGGGCTGGTCACCCATGCGCTTCTCCTAGGGGGATCAAGGCGATCGTCACGTTGTCCTGGCCGCCGCTGCTCAGCGCGTGGCGCAGCATCTCGCGGGCCAGCTCAAGAGGGGTCCCCGTCGTGGGGAAGTCGTAGCCGTCCAGGTAGCGCCACAGGCCGTCGCTGCAGATCAGCAGCAGGCCCGTCGTGCCCGGGGGCAGCGTGCGGACGTGCGGGCCCGCGTCGTCGGCGTCGGCGCCGAGCCACGCGGTGATCTCGCCGGTCTCGACCGCGTCGTCCTCGGTGAGCGGCGTGCCCGACGGCAGCAGGTACGCCCGCGTGTCGCCGGCCCAGCCGATCGTGACCCCGCCGTCCCGGCCCGCCACGGCCGCGATGTAGGTGCAGGCGGGCGCGTCGTCCAGCGAGGTCGCCAGCTTGGCCACGGCCCGCCCGGCCAGCTCGAACGCCTCCTCGTGCGGCACCCCCCTGGCCAGCGCCGCAGAGGCGGTCTCGACGGCCACGGCGGACGCCTCGTCGGCCCGCGGCGAGCTGCCGACGCCGTCGCAGACCACGGTCACGACCGCGCCGTCCGGCGTCTCCAGCAGCGCCACCGCGTCTTCGTTGCGGCTGCGCCGCAGCCCCCTGTCCGTCACCGCCACGGCGCCCGCCCGGTCGAGCACGATCTCGGCGTGGTCCCTGCCGGTCGGCTGGCGGGCGCCGCACCGCTCGCAGTACCCCTCCGCGTCCACCGCCGCCGCGCCGCAGGAGGCGCAGGCCGGCGCGCCCAGGGCGTGGCCGCACGCCTCGCAGTAGCTGTCTCCGGCCAGCACCGGCGCCTCGCACACCGGGCACCCGCCCGCGCTCCCCGTCACAGCCACGTCCTCGGTCGTACGGCGTTCGCCCGGTCGATCAGCGCGTGGCGCTCCGCCCGGGAGTCGGCCACCACGGCCAGCCTGCGGTAGAGGGACTCCAGCCGCCTGCGCAGCCCCGTCTCGGTGAACGGCGCCCCGCCCAGCCGTACGCCCTTGGGCGGTGGATTGCTCTCCAGCCAGGTCAGCGCCCCGCCCAGCACCTCAGCCACGAGCAGGTCGCGGCGGCGCGGGTCGAGGTCGGTCAGGTTCGACACCCGGTCGACCGCGCCGGCCAGCTCGGCCGGTCCCAGCCCGCCCAGGTCGGGCCGGCGCACCACCGAGGCCGCCAGCGCCACCTGCGCCGCCACCCGGTGGACCGACGCGGCCGGCACCTGGTCCAGCACGCCCATCCGGCCCGACCTGGCCAGCCCGAACGCGGCGCTGACGTAGGAGCGGTCGGTCCGCCACACCAGGTCGTACCAGGAGGCCGCAGGCTTGCCCGCGCACTCCAGCGCGAACGCTAACGCCAGCTTGGGCGCCGTCTCGCCGGGCAGCATCGACAGGCACGCGTCGAACCGCTCCGCCGCCTGCTCCGCCCGCCCGGTCGTCAGCGCCAGCACCCCGCGGTACCAGGTCACCCGCCAGTCGCCGGGCAGCTCCCGGTCCAGCTCGTCCAGCGCGGCGGGCGTCCCCGCCGCGCCCGACTCGGCCAGCAGCCTGACCCGCATGAGCTTGGTCTCGGGCGTCGCGGGCATCGCGGCGAGCTGGTCGATCAGCTCGCGGCCCTCGCGCCCGAGCAGCCCCGCCAGCGCGCCGGCCGCCGCGTCGGCGGGGTCCACCAGCGGCACCGGCAGCGCCCGCGCCACCGCCACCGGGTCGAGCGGCCCGAACACCTCGCTGTCCGACTCCGCCAGCGCCGTCCCGACCGCCCGCCGCTCCGGCCCGAACAGCCCCGACAGCGCCGGGTACGGCACGCCGTCCTCCAGCGCGCTGACCTCCCGCAGCACGCCGACGAGCTGCTCCTCCATCTCCTCGGCGCTCTGGAACCGGTCGGCCGGGTTCGCCGCCGCCGCCCGGTGCAGCAGCCGGGTGAACGACGGGTGCCCGCAGTCCACCGGCAGCGGATTGGCCACGCCGCCCTTGGCCGGGCTCCACCCGGGGATGGACAGCGCCGCGATCGTCCTGGCCACGGTGTAGAGGTCGGTGTTCACCGACGCCGGCAGCACGTCCAGCTCGGGGGCGTGGTAGCCGACCGTCCCCCACGACGAGCCCACGGGCGAGCCGAACGGCTGCGTCGCGCCCATGTCGATGAGCTTGAGCCGCTTGCCCACCCGGATCACGTTCGCGGGCTTGAGGTCGCAGTAGACCTTCTGGTTCTCGTGCATGTACGCGAACGCGTGCAGGATCTCCCTGCCGTACATGAGGGCCTCGCGGATCGGCAGCGGGCCCTGGCGGCGCAGCTCGTGCAGCGACTGGCCGCCCACGTACTCCATGACGATGTAGCCGTGGCCGCCCGAGCGCCGGAAGTTGTGGATCTTGACGATGTTGGGGTGGTCGAGCTCCGTGAGGAACCTGCGCTCGGCCTCCGCCGCCGCGATCGCCTCCGGGTCCATGGTGTTGAGCAGGCCCTTCAGCACCACCCAGCGGCCGTCGAGGTTCTCGTCGGAGGCCAGGTAGATCCAGCCGAGCCCGCCGTGCGCCAGGCAGCCCAGCACGCGGTACTGGCCGCCCACCAGGTCGCCCTTGTCCAGCTTCGGGGTGAAGGAGAACTGGGTGCGGCAGTGCGGGCAGAACCCGTCCGTCAACCCGGGACGCCCGTCGCGGGAGCGCCCCACCGGCTTCGCGCACGCCGGGTTGGCGCAGAACCGCTTCTCCTCCGGCACCTCCGGGTTCGCCATGACGGCGGTCGCCGGGTCCCGGTAGGGGACGGACGGCAGGTCGGCGACGGTCGCCAGCACGCCGGCCCGCGACCTGCCGCTGCTCACGGGGCCGCTCATCGGCCGGCTGCCCACCGGCTGGGTCGCCACCGGCCCAGAGGGAGCCGGCGCCGACACAGAGGCCGGCACAGAGGCCGGCACAGCGGCCGGCACAGCGGCCGGCACGGGCGGCGAGGACGCCGCCGTGCCGCACAGGTCGCAGTAGCCCTCCTCGATCGTTCCCGTGCAGCCGGGCTGCGCGCAGCGGGTCATCGCTTACCTCCGGAGATCGCGCGCTGGTAGTTCTCGACGGCCGCCGCCGCCCTCGTCAGGTCGCAGGGCGCGCTCCACAGCAGAACGCGGGCCCGCTCGTACAGCTCCACGGCCGCCGGGTCCTCGGCGAGGCCCTTGCGCACCGCCATCACCTGGCAGGCGCCGAGCCGGCCGCGCAGCTCGTCGCGCCGGCCCACCAGCCCGTACAGGGCCTTCGCCGTGGCCAGCGACTGCTCGGCGGCCTGGCGGGCGCTGTCCTCCAGGGCCGCCAGCCGCTTGGCGCGCAGCACCCAGGAGTCGGCGGAGACGTCCAGGGCGTCCAGCGCGTCGGCCAACCCCTGCACCCTGCTGCGCGGCTGCGCCTGCGGCGGCAGGGCGATCTTCACGACGACCGCGCCGTGCGCCAGCCTGGCCTCGCTCTCGGCCGCCCGCACCCGGTCGAGCTCGGCCACCAGGTTCTCGCGCCGCCTGGCGTACTCGCCCTTGACCACCAGCGCCAGCTCGACCTCCGCGCGGCGGCCGGCCAGCAGGCGGGCCACCCGGTCGAGATCCTGCTCGACGGACGGGCCCAGCGGGTCCTCCACCACCGAGGCGCGGATCCGCCGCAGCTCGGCCTCGTGATCGGCGCTCTGGGCGGCGGGCTCGCCCAGCTCCCGCTCCAGCTCCCCGATCCTGCGCAGGTCGGCGTCGGCCGCGTCGAGACGGGGCAGCACCGAGCCCCACACATCGTCGATGTCGGTGAGCGCCGCCGTGACCTCGCGGAAGGCGGTGTCCATCCGCGTCACAGCCTCGTCCAGCGTCAGCCGTTCCTCGGCCTGCGGGAGCAGGGAGCGCTGCTCGACCGGCTTGGCCGCGGCCCGCAGCACCACGGACTTCCCGCCCAGCAGCTCGGTGAGCCGGGCGAGCTGGTCGGCGCCCAGCCGCGTACGCTCGGCCCTGACCTGCTCCGCCTCGCGCAGCACCGCGCGATAGGCGTCGTTCAGCGACCACAGCGCGCCCAGCGCCTCCTGGGCGGCGGCCCAGCGGCGCTCGGTCGCCCCCCGTAAGGACGCCCCCTTGATCACCTGGTAGGTGGTGTGCGATTCGAGATCGAGCAGGTCGCCCGAGATGCGGTCGCGCTCGTCGGCGCGGGCACGGAGCGCATGCTCTGCGCCTTCCCTGCTCATTGGTGGTCCCAGGCTCATCACGCTCCCCGTGAAGAGGCCCCCCGATGCCCCCGTTATACCCGCCCAACGGCGGGTTCGCGGGCTTTAGTTCCTTTGGCTCGGGGGGACCCCTGACTTGTCCCTGATTGAACCCCGGCTCGCCTGCAAACCGCTTAACGATCTCTTAGCGTTTCATGCATGGGACGGATAATTCTGATCGTCGCGGCCGTCATCGCCGCGCTCATGCTGCTCGGCCCCCTCGTGGGCGTCGCCCTCACGCTGCTCAAATGGGCACTCGTCATCGGCGCCGCCGTGCTCGGCGTCATGTTCCTGTCGAAGTGGCTGAAGAGGACATAGCTTCCTGACAGATCCCCAGTCATAGTTGGGTGATGGAAGCACGGCCCGCGGTAGACGATGCCGCGCTCGGGCGCGAGGCACTGGCCGTGCTCGAGGCCAACTGGACGGGCGCCGGCACCGTGCCCGCCCCAGGGCTCTACCCTCACCAATGGAGCTGGGACTCCGCGTTCGTCGTCATCGGCCTGGCCAGGCACCGGCCGGACCGGGCCCGCGACGAGCTGCTCAGCCTGCTGCGGGGGCAGTGGGCCACGGGGATGGTGCCGCACATCGTCTTCCACACGCGCGAGGCGTACTTCCCCGGGCCGTCCGTGTGGCGCTCCCAGGAGAACGCCGCCGCGCCGCACGTGCTCACCTCGGGCCTCACCGCGCCGCCGCTGCACGCGCTGGCGCTGTGGTGGCTCTACCGGCACACCGGCGACGCCGCGTTCGTCAGGAAGGCCTACCCGGCACTGGCCGCCCAGCACGAATACCTCGCCACCGCCCGCGACCTCGGCGGCGCCGGGCTCGCCGCGATCGTGCACCCCTGGGAGTCGGGCATGGACGACAGCCCCGCCTGGGACGCCCCGCTCGACGCGCTACCCGTCATCAGGTACGGCTACCGCAACGTCGACCTGGAGGAACGGCACCCCGACAGCGACCACGACCGCTACGTCTGGCTCGCCATGCGCTACCGCGACGCCGGCTACAGCCCCGAATACCTGCGCGACGAGCACCCGTTCGCCATCGAGGACCCGATGTTCAACGGGATCTGGCTCGCCTCCTGCCAGGCCATGGCCGAGCTGGCGCCCCTGGCGGGCGCGGACCCCGTACCGCACGCCGAGCACGCCGAGCACCTCAGGCAGGCCATGCTCGACCGCCTGTGGGACGGCTGCTTCTACGCCAGAGACCTGCGGGCCGGGCGGCTCATCCGCGTGTGCACGGTCGGCTCGTTCGGGCCGCTGCTCGACCCCGGGCTGCCCGCAGACCGGCTCCAGACCGCCGTCGAGCTGCTCGAATCGGCCAGGTTCATGGGGGCCACCGGCTATCCCGTGCCCAGCTGCGAGATCCGCGCCTCCCAGTTCGACCGCACCCGCTACTGGCGCGGCCCCTCCTGGATCAACACCAACTGGCTGCTGCGCCGCGCCGCCGCCGTCCACTCCCTCGACCACCTCGGCCAGCAGCTCACCAACGGCACCCTGCGCCTCGTCCGCCAGGCCGGGTTCCGCGAGTGCTTCGACCCCTTCGACGGGAGCGGGCGGGGATGCCGGGACTTCTCCTGGAGCGCGGCGCTCACCCTGGATCTGCTCGCGGATAACGTAGGGGAATGAGCATCTTCCGTCGCCTGCCCGCCGACGTGCGCAAATCCCTCGACACCGAGCGGGGGGAGCGGGTGCTGACCTTCGCCCAGAGCGCCGACGGCCACGTGGTGGCCACCAACCTCGCCCTCCACCTGTCCGACGGCACCCGCGTGCCGTACGAGGAGATCGACAAGGCGTCGTGGGACGAGGAGGGGGTGCGGGTGCTCACCACCGCGGGCGCCCGCCACTTCGAGCGCATCTCCGAGCCGCGCATGCTGCCCGAGACCGTACGCGAGCGCGTCAACTCCACGATCGTGGTCAACAAGCACGTCAGCCTGCCCGGCAGGGGCGGGGTGCGCCTCGTCGCCCGGCGCCGGCCCGGCGGCGACGTGCTCGGCTGGACCCTCGTCTTCGACGACGGCCTCGACCCGTCGGACCCGGGGGTACGCGCGCAGGCCGAGCAGGCGCTGGAGGGCGTGCGGCGGAGCATGGGCGTCTGAACTTCGGCCGCGAGCGGCATGAGCGGACCGGTCCCAGGCGTGCGTGCGGGGGTGTGAGGCCGGTCACGTCCATGCCGCTCCCGTACGTGCGCCGGTCAGTAGGGGATACCGCTCTCCCGGGCCTTCTGGTCCGCGACGTCCTCGTCTGGCCAGCCGGTGCCGGTCTCGGGCTGGTGCCCGTCGGAGTTGAGGAACGGGATCCGCTGCTGCAGCGTGCCCCCCACCTTCGCCCTGGCCATCCCCGCCACCTTCGAGGCCTGCGCCCCGACGATCCCGGCCACTTCCTGCACCCGGGGGTTGTCGGCGACGCGCTGCGCCGTCCGCTTGATCTGCTCGTACCGCTCGCGTCCGGCCCGGCTGCCGAGCACGTAACCAACAGCCAGACCAACAGCGAATGTCATCCGATAACGCATTTTGCACCTCCGCTGTCTCCGGGCCTACCCCGCTCGCGATGCGACACGCACTCCAGGAGTGCGCTAATCTATTCCTGCGCACAGCGAAGGGGCCGAAGAGCCCCGGCGAAGTGGGCAAACGAGTTCGATCCCGCGTAGCTCAACGGCAGAGCAGCCGGCTGTTAACCGGCAGGTTATAGGTTCGAGTCCTATCGCGGGAGCTGCAGTCAAACATGAGGTTGGCAGCTCAGGCCCTCTCACCGGTAACAGGTGGGAGGGCCTGAGTCGTTCCGGGAGCCAGTAGGAGAGCCATCACTCAGTCGGCTTGTCGGTCCCGAACACGGCATCCATGGTTTCCGCGCCGTGGACGATCACGGGTCTGATCTGGTGCCGGTAGACGGTCTGCGTCGTGTTGGGCGTCGAGTGCCCGACGAGATCGGCGATGCGTTCCACCGAGACGTCCCCGTCGCTCAGAATCGAGACGAAGGAGTGACGGAGCTCCCGTACCTTCCAGCGGTTCCCGATGCCCGCCTTCTTGGTGATCACCCGTAAGCCGCGCAGGACCCGCATGGGATCGAGCATGGTCCCGTCGTCACGGGTGAAGACGAGGCCGTATTCCTGCCATGCCTCACCGGCCGCCAGTCGTTGAGCGTTCTGGCGGACTTTATGCCGCTTGAGCTCCTCGACCACGATGGCCGGCAGGGCGAGCGCACGACGCGACTTCTTGGTCTTGGTGTCTCCACCGACCCGATCGGCGCGCAGAACCGAGATGGACGGCGGCTTCCCCTTGAGGTCTACAACCTCCCACAAGAGCTTGCGTGCCTCCTCCGGCCGGATGCCGGTGAGAAGCGCCGTGATGACGTATGCGCCGAACTTCTCTCCCTCGCAAGCCCGGAGCAGCATGACGGCCTGGTCGAGCGTGAGAGAGGTGCTAGGACGTCCCTGTTGGCCGTGTGGGGTCTCGCACAGGGCCGAGACGTTACGGCCCACGAGTTCGCGTTTCTCGGCCATGCGGATGGCGCGAGTCAGCAGGTTGTGCACCTGGACGATCGTTTTGGTGGCGAGGATCTCGGCCAGTTCGTCGAGCCAAAGATCGACGTGCTCGGCGCGGAGGTCCCTGAGCCGGTAGTTGCCGATCTTCGGTTTGATCTGGTTCTCTGCCATCGACCGGGCGTGCGTGATGGTGCCGAGACTACGACCTTTGAGCCCGTGGGCGAGGAAGTCGTCCACGGCGTCGCTGACCCGGTAGTTGGCTTTGGTCTTGATGCCTTTCTCGGCTTCCTCGCGAAGCTTCTTGACCTTGGGCGCCAGCAGTTTGACGGCTTGGGCCCGCTGATCGTCGACCGGGCGATCTTGCCACTTGCGGGGTAACACCGCAGACACCTTGCGACGGACGCGGCGGCCTGCTCCGTCGAAACCGAGAGACACGGCGGCGACCCAGGCGTTCTTGCTGGCGTCGAAGTAGAGCGAGTAATCGAGGTCCTCCTTGCTCATGCTGCCCGTCCTTCGAGGTGCGCGACGTACTCGAAGAGCGCTGCGACCGGAATACGACGGCAGCCGTCGATCTTCACCGAGCGAAGGTCTCCGCTCCGAAGCAAGGCGTAGACCTTCGTCCGGCTGATCCGAAGCTGGACGGCGACCTCCTCGGGCTTGTAGAGCAACGGCACGACCGCCGTCCCGGTGAGGCGTTGATCAGAGGTGGACATGGTGGTGACTCCGTTCGCGTTCTGAGGGTTGGTCAGGCGGCGAGCGGTGTGGACGAACTGCATGCCTGTTGGTGGGCGAGTTCTTCGCGTCCTGCTCGGGTGCGTTCGCGGGCTTGGGCCGCTGCCGTGTTGGCGAGGAGCTGGTCACCGGTCGTGTGCCAGCCGGTGCCTGCGTAGGTGAGGAATCCGATGACGAGGGTGGTTTCCTCGGTTTTGGTGTCAAGGTCTGGTTGACGCTGGAATCGCGTTGCGCCGGGGTGTCCCTCTGTCCCTGGGTGGCGGTCGTTGAGGGCGTGTGCGCGTCTGTAGGCGGCTCGTTCTTCGCGGATGGCGCCGAAGGTGATGGAGTAGCGGCGGGTCTTGGTGAGGAAGTGTCCGCCGAAGCCGAGCATATGCGCCCACCTGCGTAATCCTCTCCATTCGGGAGGATGGCCGAGTCTCCATGCGGTGGCGATCAGTCGTTCAGGATGGGTGCCGGTGGGGTTGGCGTACAGGTCGATGGTGTCGGTGGTGAGCCGCCGGGAGGTGTGGCCGGTGGCTTCGGTGCCCTTGGTGGAGTACTTGGCGAGGTAGGCGGCTACGGCCTGGTCGTCGAGCGCGTCTCCGGAGGCGGACAAGGTGATGGGCCGGACTTCGAGTTGTTCACCCCAGGTGATGTGCCAGCCGTCGTGCTGGTCGGGGTGAGCGGGGGTGGTGTAGGTGATCGTGGTGGCGGCCAGGGTGACGGCGGTGATGATGTCGTCGGTGGTGATGCCGTGCGGGGGCGGGAGGATGGCATCAGGCATGCCGGGGTCGTAGCCGTCCAGGCGGAGCAGGATGTGGAAGTGGACGGCTCCTCGGGCTTGGTATTCGGCGGCTTTGCCGTGGGCGAGCCGGATGCGGGGCAGGCCGCGCCGCCGGGCGAGCTGGTTGAGCTGTCGTTCGGCGTGTTGCTTGGTGCGTCGCCAGAGTTCTCCGGAGTGGTGGTTCCAGACGACGTGGTGGGCGTAGTCGTAGCAGTCGGGGCAGAGAGGCCGGCCGAGTTGTTCGTCGCCCGGGGGGTGCCGTTGCCAGCAAGCCAGCGGGGTTCCGTGGGGGCAGGTCGGGTTGTCGCGGCGAGCGTGGCAGGGGGCGGGGCGACAGGTGCAGTGGGTTTTGTCGCGGCAGGCGCAGTGGCGTACGTCGCGGGTGTGGACAGGGCCGAAGGAGGGCGCGGTGAGGGTGGCGAACACCGCCGGGTGGGTGCGGACGGTGTCGGGGACGGTCTTGCCTCCTGCCAGTCCGGCACGGATCAGGTGGTAGGCGTCGTGTTGGTAGGTGCTGGCGCAGGCAGGGCAGACGGTGTGGCGTCGGTTGCCGCAGGCTTTGTAGACGACGCCGTCCGGCAGCGTGGACGTGTGCCGGACGGTGAGGATTTCTCCGGTACGGAGGTCAACGGTGGCCAGGTTGCCGTGGAGCCGGACGGGTTGCGTGCAAGCTGCGGCTGATTCGACGTGGCTGAGCCAGGCGGTGTAGTCGGGACGCGTCGCGCGTTCCAGGGCCGTGCGGAGGTGCTGGCGGACTTCGTGCCGGAAGGGGTCGTGCGAGAGGCTTTCGGTGCTCGCCCCCACGCCCGGGACCGGGGAAGCGGTTCCGGGGGTGAGAGCCAGCGTCGAAGCGCTGTCGAGCTGGAGGGTCATGGGTTAGTGCTGTCCTTCCAAGGCGGGGGTGGATAGCTGCAGGACCGGCAAGGCCGGGGTGCGCTCTTGGAGGTCGCGGTTGGTGGGCATGTCGTCCTGGTGCTCGTTGCCGGGGGACGTTTCCGCAGATTGAGGTGGGATTTCCGGGGTGGGTTTCGGCGCGGTGACCTGTTCGGATGTCGCCTGAGCGGTGGGGGTGCGTGAGAGCACGAGTTTGGTGAGGGCGAGGAAGGCCAGGGCCGGTATCGCGGCGATCAACCAGCCAGTGGGATGTGGTTTGGCGACGGCGATCTGTGCTGCGACGGACAGCAGGGCCGAGGCGATGAGGACGGCCATGGGATAGGCGATGGGTTGGCCATGGCGCTTGCGGCGCCGGACTTCCAGGCCGGAGGCGGTGGGGGTGAGTTCGGAGATGATGGCGTTGGCCCAGCCGAACCAGTCGCTGGTTCCTTCGGGGCTGTTGGCCATGGTCCAGTCGTGGACGTGGGTGAAGGAGGCTGCTCCGGCCATGAGGCCGACGAGGAGCAGGATGACGAGCTGGATGGCTGTTTCCATACGTTCGGTGCGGCTACACGGTTGCGGCATGGTGGTCTCCTTGGCCGTTCTGGGTGAGGGGAACGACGGGTTGACCGCAGTCGCGGCAAGTGAACGTGGCTGTGGTAAGCAGGTTTGCGGCGACGGTGATGATGCGGTTGCAGGCGCAGGTGGCGTCTATGAAGGTGCTCGCGTGCGGCATGGGAAGGTCTGCCGGCATCATCGGCTCCCATCCGGTGACGCGCGGCCGGACTCCACACAGAGGGCAGGCTCGTGAGGCTCCGCCCCGGTTCTTGAGAGAGCGTTCGAGGTTGCGTCCGCCGTCCCAGAGGCGGGCGACGGCGAATCCGATGCCTTCGGCGGCGATGACTTGCAGGAGTCGGGCGCCGGTGCCGTTGCGGTGCTGCCGGAGTCGATGGGTGAGGTCTCCGGAGGTCCAGCCGATGTAGTGGCGGGCATGTTTGTACGGGCGGTCGAAGTGCAGCAGGTAGACGGTTCCGGTGACGGTCATGAGCTGTCACCGCCCCAGCGTTGTTGGGCGGCTTGACGGGTGATGCCGAGAGGCCGGGAGATGTCGGCCCAGGAGTAGCCGTGCTGCGCACGTAGCTGGAGGACGGCTTGGGCGATGGCGTGGTCCAGCTCGGCGACGATGCCGGACAAGTCCGCGAGGGCTTCGATGTCTCCTTCGGCGATGCGCTTGCTGTAGGCGCGGATGATGCGCTTGAGGAAGGCGGCGTAGTCAGGATTTTCGACCGGGCGACTCATGATGCGCTCCGCTTGGCGCGACGTGCACGCATGGCCTTGTCGAGCGCGGCCAGCTGCTTGCCGGTGGGCTTGCGCTTGGGCAGCGCGCGGGTGACGTCGTAGAGATAGGCGACGCGGCCACCCTTGCGCCACAAGATCTGGGCGACGGGGGCTTGTCCGCCGGGGCGCAGGCCGAGGGCGGTGAGCTGGCGTCGGGTCTTCAGGTGCTTGGGGGCCCACTTCCACGGGTAGGTGGGCAGGCCGTGCTGGCTGCCGGTGGGGTCGTAGAAGACAACCCGGGTGCCAGGAGTGGCGTTGAGCTGTTCGAGCTGCGGTATTCGGGCAGCCGACGCGGGCATAGAGTGCATGACAGTTCTGCTCCTTTGCTTGGTCGCAGGAGTGAGCTGAAAGCGGGGGCCGGAGATCTTTGGCGAGAGGTCCGGCCCTCGCGTCTGTTCAGTTGGTGCCGTCGGGCGGCGGGATGATCAGGTCACCGCAGCAGGCGCAGTGCCAGCCGTCGTCGGCCAGGTAGGTGGTGCGGCATTCTCCGTCGCACAGAGCGAATTCGGCGGTGCCGTTGCTGTCGGTGCCGATGGTGAGTTGCGGGGAGCCGCAGACCGGGCAAACCAGAGCCCAGGAGATCAAGCGCGCGGCGAACAGGTAGGCGCACGCGGGGCAGTAGCACCGGCCGTTCTCACGTCTGCCGATGACCCAGCCGGACGGTGTCGCGTTGAGGATGGGGACAGTGTTGGGGCAGCTGTTGTCGCATTGGACTGTCCAGTTGCGCAGGTCGGGGCTGCCGTTGGCGTGATATGCCTTGCGGATCATCGTGGCCTCCGGTGGAGGTTGTGAGAGACGGAAACGACCTCTCCGCAGTGGTCGCATTGCAGGGCGTTCTCAAAGCCCTGGTCGGTGGAGATGAACGTTTCGATGAAGTCCGTGTTGCCGCACTCGGGGCAGCACACGGCGCGGACCTCCGGGTTGTGGGGTGGCTGGTCGGGCCAGGGCACCTCACTCAAGGCCGGGACCGTGTCAGGGTCGTGGGACATGGTGGCTCTCCGTTCAGGCAGCCAGGGGTAGGGATGCTGGATCGCCGGTTCGGCGGATCCAGGTGACGTAATCAACGAGCTGGTGGATCTGCGCGTCGCTGAGGTACGCGGCTTTGGCCAGGTGCGGGATGCCGCCTTCGGCGATGAGGTAGAACACGCCCGGGGTGTCCGGGCTGATGGCCTGGGCGTTGTATCCGGCCGAGGCCCAGCCGTGGCCGAGGATGATGTCGGAGCTGTTGGGGGTGGTGCAGCGAAAGGCTGCCCGGTAGCCGAACAGGTCGCGCAGCGACGTTGGGATGATGTCAACGCTGGGCCGCTGGGTGGCGGCGATGACCGGCATGGCGCAGGCCCGGCCTCGGGCCACCAGGTCACGTACCAGAGCGATGAACTCTTTTTGCTGCTCGGGCGTGCCGATGGTGGCGGTGTAGTAGGCGAGTTCGTCGATGAAGACACCGATGACCTTGATGTGGTCACGCGGCAGGAACTTGCGACGACCGTTGGCCAGCAGCCAGACGTAGCGTCGATCCATCACCTTTTGCAGGCGTCGCAGGACGTGTAGGCCCTTGTCGATGTCGGGGCCGACGAACACGCCTCCAGCCGCTTCGGCGGCGTCCATCCACATCCCCAGTTCGACCCACTTGGGGTCCAGCAGGACCGGGGTGAAGTCGTGGCACATGAAGGCGTGCCCGACGAGATTTTGAATCAGTACGGACTTGCCGCCGCCAGGTTCTCCGGCGTCCAAGAGGTTGTGGTACACCAGGTCGAGGTAGACCGGGTTGCTGAATTCATCGATTCCGATGAACACCGGATCGAACATGGACAGGGACGGCGCTACCGGGATCGTGATCGGGAGTTCGGGAAGCGCCACATTCATGGCAGCGTCACACCTCTTACGTGTCTCTGAGACGAATGCGAGAGGTGCTACCGGGAGAGGTGAACAGGAGTTCTCCCGGTAGCGGACGACGCGCGTCAGACCCAGTCGAGGTCGGGGTTATCCGGGGCCGTCGGGGCGAAGGTGCCGCCTGCGGCCGGGGATCGGCCGTTCTTCTTGGCCGGACGCTCCGTGGTTTCGGTGTCGTCAATGTCCGGCACGTCAGCCAGATCGAGCTGAGCCGGAACGGCAGCAACCGGCGGGGTGATGGCCGGCACTTCGGCGGTCGGTAGGTCCTCGGTGAGAGGAGAGCCGACCATGCCGCCGAGGACTTCACGCCGTTTGATGTCCAGGTAAATGGAGGCGGCGTTGGTCTTACGGGCCTTGGTCACTGTGACGGAGGCGGCCCAGCAGGCTACGGCGATCTTGCCGAGCTGCTTCTCGACCTCGTCTGCGGACAGTCCGGGGCGGAGCCAGACGCGGACGCGTTCCCCGACCGGGGTGGGGATGGCCAGACCGATGAACGGTAGGTGACCGTGCCGGTCAGTGGGAAGGAAGGAAGTGAAGCAGGCGCGCAGGCGGTGCCGGACGATGACGCACCAGGCCAGCGCCAGCGTGCTGCGGCGCAGCACCGGGATTAGGCTAATGGGGGCGATGATGCTGGCGTAGATGACGCCGGTGATGATCGGGTTGGTCTGCTCTTGCAGGTACGCCCAGCCGCCGACAAGCAGCAGAACGAACGTGATCTCTGGTAGCCACCACCAGATGGCACGCAGGACAGGCCAGATCGCGATGACGCAGGCGACCAGACCGCCGATGACGGTACCGACGGCGAGGGAGAACGGCACAACGAGGATGCCGTGCAGGTACTCCGCCGAGATCACGGCGGTGACGAGGGCGACGACGATCAGCACCACATAGAAGGTGATCTTTGCTGTGCGCAGGTAGCTGTAGTGCACGTTGGTCTGAATGATCGTGACGGCGCTACCACGACGGCCGTAGCCGCCTCTGTTCTTGTTGGGCGACCCGAAGGTACGCTGAGGCATGACTCTCCTCCTCCTGGCGAGGCGGGGGTTGGGAGCGGGGCCGTGCGTTGTGGTAGGCGATACGGTCCCGCTTGCGTTATCCCAGGCGTTGACGTCGAGATCGGCCCTTACTCGAATGCCAGAGCCGATCTCAGACGACTGAGCGATCAGGCCGGAGAGGTGGTAGAAGCCCTCCGGATGACGATGTGATCAGGCCATGGGCAGAGCCTGTGATGCGCGGCTAGTTCGGAGTGAAGTAGAAGTCGGTACCGCAGATGAGGCAGGTGACTTCTCCGCCGCGCGAGTCCATGAACGTGATCTGGAAGCTGTCCCATTGGTGACACTCGGGACAAACGATGTCCTTGCCAGCGATGTTGATCCCCATGACGACCTCCCTGGTCGTTGATCGGAGATACAGGGTTGTGGTGGACCGTGTTGGAGTTGATCGCGTTTGTACAGCAGGTGAAAACCTGCATGGGCTCACCGTTCACGCCGTTATTGCTTGGCGCAGATGAGGAGTGCGGTCTACTTGCTGGCCGGAGCACCAGCGGGCTTGATGTCAGCCGCGCGGAAGGCGACGCCGTTGCGACCGTTGGTCGCCCAAGGCAGAGCCTCCAGCTTGAACAGGGCGACCTGGGAACCAACGCTCACCGTGGGCCTTTCCCCGGCCGTGGTGACGTTGATCATCTCGCCGCCCGTCTCGTCCAGCGCCATGACCTGCGTGACCCACATCGGTCGGCCGGTCTCCCGCTCGGACTTCTGACGCCCGTTCTGGTCGGCCTTCTCGACCGCTTCCTTCGTCACCATGAACGACTTGCCGGTGACGTCGATGAGGAGCTTCACGAGCTCACCTCCGAATTGAGGGCCGCACCCCTTGTAGTGCGAACTCCCTGTGAGCTCCATAGAACTGTTATCGATCAGGATCCGACAGACTGACAAAACCCAACATAACTTAACGGAAGTTGTTAACCCCGCGCGATCAGCGCAAATATGGGGCATCATGGGTGCACTGGGTTGACAACGGTAATCCGGACCATTGCGAGGTGCGATGGGTATTCCGAACTTGCTCAAGCAGGCACGGAAGCAACATGGCTGGTCTCAGGAGCAAGCCATCGTCCGGTTCGAGCAGATTGGCCGCAGGCTGGAGATCGACATCCCGTCCCGTTCCAGCTTGCGCACCTTGTTCTCCATGTTTGAGAACAACCGTCGAGACGTCCCGGAGAGCTACCGACAGATATTCTGCGAGCTCTACCGCGCTTCGGATACCGACCTCGGGTTCACTGCACAAACCGAAGTCATCATGGCAGCACCAACCACGCTGCCTCCAGCCCTGCCAGGCGCAGCTTCCCCTGAGGTGATCACCTACCTGACAAATATCTTGGCTGAGCACACTCGCGCAGACGCCCTTCTTGGCCCGCTCTACTTGGTGCCGACCGTTCAAGCCCAACTTCCGCTGATAGACCGTCTAGTACAGTCAACACGTGGAGCCGATCGCCATCGGATACTCAGAATCGCTGCTCAATTCGCCGAATTCTGTGGCTGGCTGTACCAGGATTCTGGCGACCCTGAGTGCGCGATGCGTTGGACTAACCAAGCACTCGACTACGCCCAGGAACTCGCCGACCCGCAACTCTTGGCCTACGTCCTCATGCGGAAAAGCAACATCGCCACCGAGGCCGGCCAACCCGGGCAAGGTCTAGGTCTGGCCAACGCCGCGCTCAACGCCTCACCCGACCTGACACCACGGCTTCGTGCAGTCTCTCTCCGGCAGCTGGCCAACGCACACGCTCTTCTCGCCGAACCTCGCGAGTTCGAATCCGCCACAGCTCAAGCCATCCAGCATGCCGCTGACGGGCTGAACCAGGTCGCACCAGACAGAGCCCGCTACTGCACTCCGTCCTACATCGAGATGGAAGCCGGGATGTCATGGGTGCTTCTCGGCAACCCGGACGCAGCCGTGTCAGTCTTCGAACACAGCCTTACGCAGTGGCCCGAAGCGACCCAAGTACGCGACAAAGGTCTGTGTCTTGCCCGGCTGGCCACCGCTGCCGCAGCTCAAGGCGAGATCGAGCGAGCCCTTCAAGCTGGGACGGAAGCCCTCTCCATCGCGATGAGAACCGGTTCTTCACGTATCCGAACACAGCTCGAAGCCCTAGCTGGTCGCCTCGCACCTGTCGCCAAACTTCCTCCCGTGCGAGACTTGATGAAGGACTTAGCCCAGCTCACACACCGCATCACGTAGGGGACACCACTCCACAAAAGGAGACTCTGTGAATCATTTGCTGCCAACTCAGACAACCAAGGATGAGCATGAGCGCAATGCGCAAGTGGCCATCCTGCCCATTGGCAGCTTCGAACAACACGGCCCATATCTTCCCCTAGCCACTGACGCGGCCATCGCTTCGATCATCGCCCGCGAGATCGCTCAGCTCTATCCCGTACGCCATCTGCCACCAATTACTATCTCCTGCTCCCACGAGCACAAGGCTTGGCCTGGAACTGTAAGCATCTCGGCTAGAACCCTCTTCGCGCTCGTTGTTGATATTCAGGAGTCCTTGCGAGCATCAGGCATCAACAAGCTAGTGCTGCTCAATGCTCATGGCGGCAATTACGTCCTTTCCAACATTGTCCAAGAAGCTACCGTTTCCGAACGATGCATGGCTCTTTTCCCGACGAACACCGACTGGAAGACGGCACGAGCTGCGGCCAACATGGCAACCAGTACACACGACGACATGCATGCAGGTGAACTAGAGGTTTCCATTCTCCTGGCGTCTAATCCTGAGCTGGTGTTGGACGGTTACGCCACGGTTGACCATCTTGCAGATAATCGCAAGGATCTTCTTACGGTCGGTATGGAGGCTTACACCAAATCGGGTGTCATCGGCCGCCCCTCGCTGGCTACCGCCGAGAAAGGCCGAGCCGTCCTCGACCACCTTGGCACGGCATTCCGTTCCTGCCTCCGGAGCATGGACATAGTCGTGTGACATGTGAGAACTTTCTTCACATACTTAAAGCGGCCCTGACCGGGCCGCACGCGCCGCCGACGCGGCACGGGCCGGGGCACTCCCGCTTGGGCTCCCATGCCCCGACCCGCACAACGCCGGTCGGCTGGCGCGGACGAAGGACAGGGCCGCAAGAGGAAGCGCACTACTCCGGTTACGGGGCCGAGTTCATCAGCGCACCCGGTCGCCGGCAACGGGGCCGGGGTTAGAACATGCCTCCGGCGGGGGCACTCCGGCTCCGGGCAGCCGAGATCGCAAACGAGCCGCCGTATGGGGCTGGGCTGGAAAGGGCCTGCCCGCCTGCCGCCGTTCCAGAGCAAGCCCTAGCAGACCAGCCGCGGGGCCGCCTACGCTCCATCACGGGCACTGACACCGGGCGCGCGGCGGGGCAGCCCCGCGGCTGGCCCGCTACCTCTGCAGGTGGGACGACGGCAGACGGGCAGGCCAGGAGGGGCATAGGCGACTGGCTGATCTATTCGGTACTTGTCTGCCTCTTTGATAAAAGTCTGTTAATCCAGGAAATTCTTTCAGCGGATGCGGATGGTCGTCTTCCTGAATTGAGTGGTTCGGGAAGGCCAATCACATCGCTGAACGTTACAATACAGTAAGGTTCATCGGCGCTGCGAAATGACGAAATTCGTGCGTTCTGGACAGTTTCCAGCGGACGTCCAAGCATGTCCTTGTAGCGAATAACGACTCTACATTCTATGGAATCAATGACCCTTTGCAGGTCAAGGATATAGAAGGTGGGAAGTCTTGTGAGTTGGCCCTTCGCCCCCGGAGGAATGTGTCGCGGGACACTTGGCAATCTATTTGATCCTTCTGCGAATCGCGGGGAAGAGCGTTGCTCCTTTGTTATGGGGAAACTGTCTGTGCTTATTTCTAACACCTCAGCTTGCCACGTGACCCTCACATCAAATGCGGGACCGTGGCCGTAATTGAATAGTTCTCCGTAATCGCCTTGCGTGACGTTATTGTCGCCCTTTTTCTTTCCTAGGTCAAGAATCTTCGCATCCGCAGGTATTCGCTGGAAGGCGCTCTCTACATAGGTCGGATTCATTCCGCCGATTCGATGGCCGAAGTTGCGCTCATGCAACGGTAATGGTATCCCTCCAGGCTGAAATGCGAGAACTGGAAGAATCTGTATATCTCTATCTCTTTGAACGTCTTGGCGAGTTTTATTGGAGACGTAAAGTGCTGCCAGTACTGCAAGAATGGCACCAACTCCACTTATCGTGTCCCCTATGCTAGCCAGCACATCCAACATCCCATGCCACCTCCTCCGCTCCCCTCTCATGCCTGTCGGATTCTTGCACGAGCCAACAGCTCAGACAGGTTCATTCGCCAGTCTGATTCGGAGCCCCATCGCGGGAGCTTGATGGCACTGGAGGAACACCATTCGCAGGCTGGCAGCAGGGCCCGGCCTCCGCTTCCACCACAATCCTGGCACTGGGACCCCCACACCGAGGCAGCACTACGCAGCTATCCCGCTGCCCCTTTGGACGCGGCTTGGAAGATCTTCAGCGCCCTGGTTCGCCACCGCCACGAACCCCCAGCATTGCCATCCAGCAGCAACGACAAGGACCCTCCCACTCAGCAGCCGTGATTGGCGCGAGAGCCACAGGGGAGCCAAGTAGGGAGCCATGTCGGGTGAACGAGTCTGAACCCGACTGGACTCGGTTGATCGACCACCAGTACCTCTGAACCCCTTTGAATCGACCAGAACAACAAGAGCCTGGTTCGAGTCCTATCGCGGGAGCTCCTCGCTCAGGCCCTCTCACCGATCACAGGTGGGAGGGCCTGAGTCGTTCCGGGCGCCAGGAGTGGATCGGTGGCGAGGAATTCGTCCATGGAGATGAGCGATCTACACTCGCTCACCATGACGCGATGGTCGGATCGTTTGGGTGTCCTGTCTCTGGTTGTCGCGTGTCTGGCCCTATTCGTCGGCAACCCGGTCATCATGGCCCTGGAAGCGCCGATCTGGACGACGGTGGCTTCTGGGGGCGTCGCGATGTTGCTGGCATGGCCTGGGCTGCGCGGAAAGCCCGCGACCTCCACCGTGTCCAACCGGAGCAGGTCATTCGCGGGGCTGGTCGTGGGAGCGATGGCGGTCGGCGTCGGCCTGCTGTATCAGGTGGTGAACACGCTCTGGCCATGATCGGCCGCGCCCATGTCCTGCTGGTGGCCGCCGTCACCGGTGCCTGTTGCGTCTGACGGCATGACGGCGCGTACCTGAGGGGGGCTTCGGCGCTCTTCAGGTTGGGTTCAGGGGCGGGGAGCGACCCTCGGGGCTGTCGAATCGTCTCGGGGAGGGAGTTCCCATGTTGAAGCGACGCCTCGCGGTCGTCGTCACGTCCGCCGTGCTCGGGCTCGGGGTCATGGCGGGGTCGGCGCTGGCCGACGACGGGCCGGTGCGGGTGCACGGGAGGTCCGGCGACGTCGTGGTGAAGGGGCACGGCGAGGGCGGGTTCCAGGGTCGCAGGCTGACGTGCTGGATGAGTGACGGCAAGGCCGTGACGCTCTCCAGGGCCAAGGTGGCCGAACTGGTCGACGAGAGGTACATCGAGCCTGAGGAGACCGTCGTCGAGGACGGTGTGGCGGTCGTGCCGGAGGACCGGCTGTCCATCAGCGTCCCGGCCGAGAAGCTGCCTCCCGGGGTGGTGAAGCGGAAGCTCGCGGGCAAGCACCGGCATCACAGCCGGGTCGTCGTCCACCTCACCTGCGTCTGGGAGAGGTAGGAGTCATGGCCGCGTCCCCGGGGAGTCCCCGGGGGCGCGACCGTGTGTGACGCGATGGTGACGCTTTTCCGGGATCGGCGGACAAAGCGGGTCGTGGTACGGAAAATGGGAACGCCGGTCCGAAGGGCCGGAGCCGCGGGAAGTCATGTCGGCGGCGAGGAGAGGGCGCTGCCACCAGGACGTGCCGCCGACCCGGAATCGGCGGGGCGATCCGACGACGGAGAAGTGCTGGTTGCCGCGTGCGTACCTGGATCAGGAACCTTCGCCCCTTCGACGTGCTCGCCGCCCAGGCGGTGCTGGAGCGCACCACCGACCTCAGGGAGGCCGAACGCTTCATCAGGCTCTTCCACGCCGAGAACCCCTCCGTGCGCGGTCTCAACGCCCGCCTGCGCGACGTCTCCAGGGACGTGGCCCGCTACGGGACCTACACGCACACGTACGAGGAGCTGGAGTTCGGAGCCAGGGTGGCCTGGCGCAACAGCAACCGGTGCATCGGCCGGCTGTACTGGCGCTCGCTGAAGGTGCGCGACCGCAGGCAGGTGTGCACGGCCGAGGGGGTCGCCCTCGAGTGCGTGGCCCACCTGCGGGAGGCCACGGGCAACGGCAAGATCAGGCCCACCGTCACCGTCCTGCCTCCCGACCTGCCCGCCCGGCGCGGGCCCCGGCTCCTGAACGACCAGCTCATCCGGTACGCTGGCTACCGCACCTCCGACGGCGTCGTGGGGGATCCGCGCAACGTCGCGCTCACGGAGACCGCCAGGGCGCTGGGCTGGCGCGGCAGGGGCGGCCGGTTCGACGTGCTGCCGCTGATCATCCAGCCGCCCCTCGGCGACCCCCTCCTGTGCCACGTGCCGGGGGACGCGGTGCTGGAGGTGCCGCTGGCGCATCCCGACTACGGGTGGTTCGAGGAGCTGGGACTGCGCTGGCACGCCGTACCGGCCATCTCGGACATGTGCCTGGAGATCGGCGGCATCTGCTACCCGTGCGCGCCCTTCAACGGCTGGTACATGGGCACCGAGATCGGCGCCCGCAACCTCGCCGACGCCGACCGGTACGACCAGCTGCCGGTGGTGGCGCGGCGGCTCGGCCTGGACACCTCCACCGAGCGCACCCTGTGGCGCGACCACGCGCTGGTGGAGCTGAACGTGGCGGTGCTGTACTCGTTCGAGCGGGCGGGGGTCACGATGACGGACCACCACACCGAGTCGCGGCGCTTCCTGACCCACCTGTCGAAGGAGGAGAAGGCGGGGCGGGTGTGCCCGGCGGACTGGTCGTGGATCGTGCCGCCGCTGTCGGGCAGCGCCACGCCCGTCTTCCACCGCTACTACGACACGAGCGTGCTCACCCCGGCCTTCGTCCACCACCGCTGAAGGGCTCACCGGGGGGTGTCGTCGTCCGGCTCCGTGAGGCGGTCGCGCAGGGCGGTCAGCTCGGCCGGGGTCAGCCCGGCCGCCGTCAGGTACGCCTCCACGTCGAGCCCCGCCAGGAGCGCCGTGACGACCTCGGCGGTGGTCTTCCCGGCGGCGGTCATGCGGGCCTGCACGCGCAGGCCGTCGTCGACCTCGCCCAGCAGCGCGTACAAGGGGCTGAGGCGGGTCGCCGACAGCTCGTAGTCGGCCACGATGTCCTCGGGCGCCACCCCGGCCAGCGCGAGCAGCAGGATGGCGACCAGGCCCGTACGGTCGCGCCCGGCCACGCAGTGCACGAGGACGCCGCCGGGCCGTGCCCGCGCGATGGCGCGCAGCGGCAGCACGCAGGCGTCGGGCCGGCGCTCCATGAACGGGCCCAGGTACAGCGGCGTGCCGCCGTCCCGCTCGCGGACAGGGTCGGGGTCACCGCGGCGGTCGAGCGGCACGCTGACCACGGTCATGCCGGGCGGGCGCAGGCCGGGCAACGCGTGGTGCTCGCCGGGGTCGCGCAGGTCGATGATGGTCCGTACGCCGTGGGCCGCCGCCGCCTCCCAGCCCTTGGGGGTGAGCCGGTCGGGCGTGTCGGAGCGCACCACCGCCCCCCACCGGGTCCGCCTCCCGCCGGCGGCGCGCAGGCCGCCGAGATCGCGCACGTTGTGACAGCCGTCCCAGGACAGGTCCCGTTCCATGCCCTCATCCTTGCCTTCCCCGCCTAGAACATGGTTCTGTTGGGGGCATGGTGGACCTCGTACTCTCGACGCTCGACGACCAGGGCGTGCTCACCCTGACCTTCAACCGGCCCGACACGCTCAACGCGTGGACCGGCGCCATGGGGCGGCGCTACTTCGACCTGCTGGCCGAGGCCGAGCAGAACCCCGCAGTGCGGGCCATCGTGGTCACGGGCGCCGGCAAGGGCTTCTGCTCGGGGGCCGACTTCAAGACGCTGAACGCCCTCCAGACCGGCTCGTACGACGAGGTGCCCGACCCCCGGCCCAACACGTTCCCCACGACCATCGGCAAGCCGATCATCGCCGCTGTCAACGGGGCCTGCGCGGGCCTGGGCATGGTGCACGCGCTCGTCTGCGACCTCGTCTTCACGGCCGAGGAGGCCAAGTGGACCACGGCGTTCGCGCGCCGCGGGCTGATCGCCGAGTACGGGCTCTCCTGGGTGCTGCCGCGCGTCATGGGCCAGCAGCGGGCCATGGACGTCCTGCTGTCGGGGCGGGTGTTCACGGGGCGGGAGGCGTACGAGATGGGGCTGGCCAACCGGGCGGTGCCGGGCGAGTCGCTGCTGCGCGAGGCGCAGGAGTACGCCGCCGAGCTGGCCTCCCACAGCTCGCCGGCGTCCATGGCGATCATCAAGCGGCAGGTGTGGCACGACTGGGACGCCACGCTGGAGGAGGCCGCCAAGACCGCCACGCAGGAGATGCTCGCCTCCTTCGGGCGGCCGGACTTCGCGGAGGGCGTCGCCAGCTTCCTGGAGCGCCGCCCGCCGAACTTCCCGCCCCTGGCCTGACGCGCCGCCGCCCGCCGGACCTCCTGCCCTTTCCTTGAGGCTCCTCAGGCGAGGCGGTGGGCGCCCTGGGCCGGGGTGGCGGGCAGGAAGCGGGGGGCCTTGAAGCCGCGCTCGGCGTAGGCGTCCGACACCGACTCCTTGACGCTCTCCAGGCGCTCCAGCGGCACCAGCGCGATCGCCGAGCCGCCGAAGCCGCCGCCGGTCATGCGGGCGCCGCGGGCCCCGCCCCTGATGCTCGCCTCCACGGCCACGTCGAGCTCGGGCGAGGAGACCTCGTACAGGTCGCGCAGTGACAGGTGGGAGGCGTTGAGCAGGGCGCCGATCTCGGTGACGGCGCCCGCGCGCAGCAGGCCGACGAGGGCTTCGACGCGGTGGTTCTCCGTCACGATGTGCTCCACGCGCTTGCGCTCGTCGCCCTGGAGCTGGGCGAGCGCGCCGGCCAGGTCCGTGACGTCGCGCAGCGCGGCGACGCCGAGCTTGCGGGCCGCGGACTCGCACTCGGCGCGGCGCTTGGCGTACTCGCCGCCGGCGTGCTCGTGGTGGACCTGCGTGTCGATGATGAGCATGCTCAGGCCGTGGGAGGCCAGATCGAGCGGGATCGTACGGGAGCCGAGGGAGCGGCAGTCGAGGAAGAGCGCCTTGCCCTCCTCGCAGAGGGCGGAGGCGGCCTGGTCCATGATGCCGCAGGGCATGCCGACGAAGTCGTTCTCGGCCTTCTGGCTGAGCAGGGCCAGCTCCATCGGCGTCATGCCGAGGGCGTGCACGTCGTTGAGCGCGGAGGCGACGGACACCTCCAGCGCGGCGCTGGAGCTGAGGCCGGCGCCCTGCGGGACGTCGCCGTCGATCGCGATGTCGGCGCCGCGCACCTTGTCGCCGAGCATGTCGAGGACGCCGACGACGTAGCGGGTCCAGCCCTGGGCGTCGGCGTGCGTCGGGATGGTGACCGGCTCGCCGGAGCCGGACTGGAGGGAGAGGAGGCGGATCGTGTCGTCGTCGCGCGGCGTCAGGGCCGCCGTGACGCCCCACGGCACCGCGAACGGCAGGACGAAGCCGTCGTTGTAGTCGGTGTGCTCGCCGATCAGGTTGACCCTGCCGGGAGCCCGCCAGACGGTCTGCGGGGACGCGCCATAGGCGGCACGAAAAGCTTCAACAACGCGCATAACCAAACACTCCTCAACAAAGGCCCGACCGTAGACTAGCGCCATGGACGAGCTCCTGGATCCGCGGCTCGGTCAGGTCCGGGTGTTCCTGGTGCACGACGACAACAAGCCGCGCAAGCTCAAGTACAACCTGGGGCCCGAGCAGACCGGCCGCCGGGTGCTGGCGTTCGGCGGCGCCCACTCCAACCTCATCAGGGCCGTGGCCGAGGCGGGGGCGCGGCACGGCGCCGAGACGATCGGGGTGATCCGGGGCGAGGAGCACCTTCCGCTCAACCCCACCCTGGCCCGCGCGGCGGCCCGCGGCATGACCCTCACCTACCTCGACCGCTCCACCTACCGGCGCAAGCACACCGAAGAGGTGCTGGCGTCGCTGCGGGCGCGCTGGGGGAGCGACGTGGTGATCCTGCCCGAGGGCGGCAGCAACGCGGCGGCCGTCCGCGGCTGCGCGGAGCTGCCCGCCGAGATCGGGCACGACTTCGACGTCATCTGCTGCCCCGTGGGCACCGGCGGCACGCTGGCCGGGATCTCGGCGGGGCTGCCCCCGGGGAAGCGGGCGCTCGGGTTCGCGGTGCTGAAGGGGGCCGGGTTCCTGGAGGGGGAGGTGGCCAGGCTGCAGCGGGAGGCGTACGGGCGGACGTGGGACAACTGGTCGATCGACCTCGACCACCACTTCGGCGGGTACGCCAGGACGACCCCCGCACTCGACGCCTTCGCCGCCCGGCACGGCGTGGAGCGGATCTACGTGGCGAAGATGCTGCACGGCATCCTCGACCTCGCCGACCGGGGCGCCTTCGCACCCGGCACCCGCGTCGTCGCGGTCGTCACCGGCCGGCCCTTCCCGCCGATCGGAGAGCCGGCCCTCGCCCCCGGCCGGCCCTTCCCGCCAGTTGCCGGCGACTCAGCCCTCGACCCCCGTCGACGAGTGGGCCGCGCCCACGGGCTTCGACTCGGGTGAGCCCCGCTGGCGCAGGTAGATCGCCAGCACCACCATCGACAGCACCGCCAGCAGCTCCGACTGCCAGTTCTGCAGGCTGCGGTTCCAGAACTCGGGCGAGGTGACGTACGCGCCCCACGAGACCGGATCCCGCAGGTCGCCGAGCCGTTCCGCGTTGTACGCCGCCTGCCCCGCCACCGACTGCGCCAGCCACGACAGCACGAAGATGGCCCCCATCACCAGCCCGAGCGAATTGCTGAACAGCCACAGCCTGATGCCCTTGACCTTGGCCCAGGCGGGCGAGTCCGCGTCGGCGTAGGGGCCGATCTGCTGGTCCTCGTCGGACTCGGCCCCGGCCTTGTCCAGCTCCTTCGACTCGGGCGAGCCCTTCTGCACGAGCCAGACGGTGAGCACGATGAACAGGAAGAACTGCAGGTACTCCGACTGCCAGTTCTCCGCCACGTCCACCGCGAACGACGACGAGGTCACGTACTGCAGCAGCGAGACCGGCTCGGACCCCTCGGCCGCCTGCTGGTCGTTGAACTGCATCATCCCGGCCACGGCCTGCCCGCCCACCGCCAGCAGGAACATGATCAGGAAGGCCAGTGACAGCGAGTTCTCCTTGAGCCACCTCACAGTTTCGACCACCCCATGGCGAAGAACCAGGCCAGGCCGACCACGATCACCAGCATGGTCAGCGTGAACATCACCCGCATCAGTCGTCCACCTCACAGTCGTACGGCAGGTCGCCCATCGGCTCGCAGCCCGCGGCCCTGATCCGCCAGCCGTCGGTGAAGCGGTGCAGGAAGAGCGTGTCGCCGGCCAGCCGTACCTGGGCGTCCTCGCCCCACACGGCCACGGACGTCACCTGGCCGCCCGGCCCGAACCGCAGCTCGCGCAGCGCCTCGGCGCAGCTCTGGCCGGGGTCGGGCAGCTTGTCGGCGGTCTTGCGGGCGAGCATCGCGCACGCCGCCTCCTCCTGGTGCGCGGCGAGCGCCGCGTGGAAGCGCTCGGCCGCGCGTGCGGGCGAGGCCGTGTCCACGGCGCAACCGACAGTAGTCAGAGCCAGCATCAGCACGACGAACGCCATCCTCATGGGCCCCTGCTACCCACAGGAGAATCAGGCATGCTGGTCCGATGCGGAGAACCGACACCCCCACCTCCTGGGACGAGCGCAGCACGCTGACCACCTTCCACGACTACGCGCGCGCCACCGTCGTGGCGAAATGCGAGGGCTTGAGCGACGAGGACGCGAGGCGGGCGCCGCTGGCGACCTCACCGCTGATGACGATCTCCGGCGTGGTGAGCCATCTGCGCTGGAACGAGCACTACTGGTTCGAGGTGATGTTCCTCGGCGGGCCCGACCGGGCCCCGTGGACGGAGGAGGACCCCGACGCCGACTTCACCGCGACGCTGGGCGACCCACTGGCCCGGGTCCTGGAGGACTACCAGGCGCAGTGCCGCAAGGTGGACGAGCTCATCGAGGGCATCCCGCTGGACCAGCGCTCGAAGGGCACCGACAGCCAGGGCAACCACCTCACGCTGAGGTGGGTCATCGGCCACATGACCGAGGAGACCGCCCGCCACAACGGCCACCTCGACATCCTGCGCGAGCTGATCGACGGGACGAAGGGCTTCTGACCGGCCGTGGCGCGGGCCCGTCGTAGGGGTGCGGGGCTTCTAGCCCGCTGTGCCGCCGAGCTGGTCGAGCACGGGTGACACCAGCGCGTTCAGCTCGCGGGCCAGCACGGTCACCGCGCGGTGCGCGCTCTGCTCGACCTCCATGTGCGGCCCCTCCGGCTCGGGCGGCAGGTCGTCGAGCGGCAGCGGCGCCTCCACCAGCAGCGAGGCCCGCAGGAACGGCAGCCGGGCGAGGTCCTGATGGGTCGGCTCGACGTACTGGCCGAAGGTCTCCTGCCAGCCCAGCCAGCCGCGGTCGCGCCACCAGGCGCGCGAGCGGCGCAGCTCCTCCGGCAGCGGGGAGACGATCCTGACCCGCGCGTAGAGGGTGCCGTCCCAGGTGTTGCGGTGGCAGCTCGCCTCCAGGATGCGCCGGTCCCACCGGACGAAGCCGGGGGCCAGCGACGGCGGCGTGGCCAGCTCCCACGCCGTGCAGGCGAACCGGACGGGCGCGATGTCGCCCCACTCGAACTCGTCGAGGTTCTTGCGCACGTGTACGGCATAGCGCCCGTCACGGTCTCTGTCGAACTCCTGATCGATCCAGAACGCCTTGCCCATGGCCCCTACGCTACGGCGCTCCGGCGCTTCCGGGCGGCCGGACCCCCAAGATCTCGGAATGCGCTGTCACGTGAGTGGCAGATCTGTAGCTTTTTCACATTGTTGAGTGACATTGGGGTGAGCGATGGCGTCCGAACAGCTCGACGCGGCCATGGACCATTGGAAAGCGGGAGACCTGGACCGGGCCGCCGCGCTGTTCAGGCAGATCGCGGCCACGGGAGACCCGGAGGCCTCCCACCTGCTGGCCGGGCTGCTGCACGAGCAGGGCGACCTGGAGGGCGCCGAGGCGGCGCACCGGTCGGTGATCCAGTCGGGCGACCCGGTGTTCGGGCAGCGCTCGGCCATCGCCATGGGGATGATGCTGGTCACCGCCGAGGAATGGGCGGCGGCGCACCGCGTGCTGATGATCGCCTCCGACGGCGCCGACTTCGAGGTGGCCGCGCTGGCCGACACGGCGCTCGTGCTGGTGCTGACCCAGCTCGGCGACGCCCAGGGCGCGCAGGAGTCGCTGGAGCGGGCCCGCCGGTGCCACAGTCCCGCCGTCGCCGAGCTGGCCGCCCGGCTGGAGCTGCCCGAGTTCCACCAGGACCCGGCCTCCGCCCGCGACCTCTATGCCGAGGCGGAGGACGAGGACGACTACCGCGCGCTGCTGACCTGCGGCGACCCGGAGATCGTGGCGTTGTCGGCGTTCCGGCTCTACCAGATCCACGCCGAGGAGGGCGACTTCGACGCCGCCCGCGAGGCGTGCGAGCACGCCATCGCGGTCGGCTCGCCCGAGCACCGGGCCATGGCGCACAAGCTGCTCGGGGCGGTGCTGGTGGACCTGGGCGAGTACGCCGAGTCCGCCGCCGCGTACCGGGTGGCCGCCGAGGACCCCAGGCCGGACATCCGGCTGCCCTCGCTCGTCGAGCTGGCCAAGGTGACCGCGCAGCTCGGCGACGACGAGGAGACCAAGGCCATCTTCCACCGCGTGATCGCCAGCGGCCACCGCGAGTACGCCGCCCAGGCCCACGCCTGCCTCGCCCAGATGCACGCCGAGGCCGGCGAGGCCGCTGAGGCGCTGGCGTCGGCGCGCGCCGTGCTGGAGTCCGGCGACGACACGTGGGCCTCCGCCTGCGTCACCCTGCTCGGCCTGCTCCTCGACCAGCACCCCGAGACCAGCCCCGGGACCAGCCCCAGGACCGGCGCCGGGACCAGCCCCGGGACCGGTGCCGAGACCAGCGCCGAGATTCGTGCCGAGATCGTCGAGCTGCTGCGGACCGCCGCCGGCCACGACGACCAGGACACCGCGTTCAAGGCCACCCTCCTGCTCGACCACGCCGCCAGGCAGCAGCCCCTGGCCGACCCCGTCGAGGAGCAGGCGCTCCAGGACACCGACGACGGCATGGAGGCTCTGCGGGCCGGCGAGCTGGCCACGGCCAGGCGGCTGCTGCGCAGGGCCGCCGACTCCGGCGCGCCCGCCCAGTCGCTGCGCGCCATGGTCGTGCTGGCCAAGCTGGAGCTGGGCGAGGGGGACCGGGAGCAGGCCGACGAGCTGCTGTCGTACGTGGCCGAGGGCGACGACGTGCTCCAGGGCTTCAACGCGGCGTTCCTGCTGCACCTGCTGCGCGCCCCCGGCGACGGGCCGCACCCCGTGCTCGCCGCGATGCTCGACCACCAGCGGCTCGGCAGGGAGGAGGGGCTGGCCCGCTACGAGGAGGCCGCACGGCACCCCGACCCCGCCGTGTCCGCCATCGGCACCGCCGTGTTCGCGCAGGTGCTGGCCTCCATCGGGTACGACCTGTCCGACGTCTCCGAGATGTTCCTGTCGGCGGCCGGCAGCGGAGACCCGCTGGCGCTGTCGTACACGGCGATGATCTGCAAGGACGTCCTGCCCGACCGGGCCCGCGCGGCCGGGCTGCTGCGGGACGCCCTCGCCGACGGGCATCCGGATCTGGCCCCCTGGGTGGGGTGGGCGCTGGGCGAGCTGGTCGCCGAGGAGGACCCGGGGGAGGCGCGGGCCGCGTACGAGGCGGCGTTCGCGGCCGGGCACCGGGGGCTGCGGTTCGAGGCGGCGGCCGGGCTGACCGGCGTTTACGAGCGGCAGGGCGACCTGCTCGCCGCCTGCCGGCTGCACGAGCGGGTGATCGCCGACGGGGAGCCGGAGCGGGCCGCGCTGCCGCTGGCGTTCAACCGGATCAGGCTCGACGACGTGGCGGGGGCGCGGGCCGCGTTCGAGCTGGGCGGCGACGAGCTGTGCGCGTTCGGGCGGCTGCTGCTCGACCGCGACTTCGAGGCGGCGGCGCGGGCGTTCCCCGAGGGGGAGGCGGGGGCGATGGCCGGGCTGCTCGCCATCGAGTGCGCGAACGCCTGGCAGCACACCGGCGTGGTGGAGGCCGCCGACGGGGCGCTCGCGCTGGTGGCCGCCGCCGGCCATCCCGCCCAGCGCCAGCAGGCCGGCTGCCTGCTCGGCGCGCTGCGCGGCGACGCGGGCGACCGGCGCGGGGCGGTCGAGGCGTTCCTGGGGGCGCTGGGCGAGGACGACGACCTGAACGGGGTGGCGCTGCGCTCGGCCGCCGAGATCCTGCGCGAGCTCGGCGAGCACGCGCAGGCGGTGCAGGCGCTGGAACGGGTGCCCGACCCCGACGACAAGGTGGCGCTGATGATGGCCGGCTCGCTGGTGGCGTGCGGCCGCGTGACCGAGGCCCGCGACGTCCTGGCCGACGCCTTCGGCACGACGAAGGCCGAGGAGCGCGTGGGCGGAGCGGATGCGCTGCTGGGCGGGGCGGCCGCGTGGCATCTGGCGCGGATGTTGCGCGAGCAGGGGGACTCCCAGGCGGCGCTGGCCGTCGTGCGGGAGGCGCATGGTGAGGTGTCCGGGGCGTCGGAGTGCCTGCTCGGCAGCCTGCTGGCGGAGACCGGCGACCTGGCGGGCGCGCGGGCGGCGTACGAGCGGGCCGCCGCGCTCGACCCGGACACGGAGCCGGCGATCATGCTGGAGGCGGGCCGCTGCCTGCTGGCGGCCGGCGACGCCGAGACCGGTCACTTCGCGCTGGAGCGGGCCGCCGCGCAGGAGGACGACGAGCACGCCGCCGCCGTGGCCCGCCACCTGCTCGGCCGCGCCACCCCCGAGGAACTGCCGTGGGTGCTGCTGGCGGAGGGCGACCGGCCGGGCGCGCTGGCGGCACTGACCGGCCGGACGGGGTCGGAGCCGCTGGCCGCGCTGTTGCTCGCGCTGCACGACGAGGACGTACGGGAGGTGCGCCGCCTGCTGCCCGCCCTCGGCCAGGACGAGCGGGCGCGGGCACTGGACGAGATCCTGGCCGGTGCCCCCAAGGCGAGCGCGTTCTACCGCCTGGTCATCGAGGAGGGCGACCCGGAGCCGGCCGCCGGGGCGGCGATCGACCTCGGCGCGCGCCTGGCGGAGGACGGCGACAACTGCCGCTCCGAGCTGTGCTTCCTGCTCGCCACCGGCCACCCGGCCACGGCGGGCGCGGCCTGGCGCAACATCGCGGTGGTCCGGCACCGCCGCGGCGACCTCGATGGGGCGGTGGAGGCGGCCAGGGCCGGGCTGCCCGCGACGGCCGTCCTCGCCGCCGACCTGCTCGCCGAGCGCGGCGACGCCGCCGAGGCGCGGCGGCTGCTGGCCGAGTCGGCCGCGGCGGGCGACCTCGAATGCCTGCGCCGGCTGCTCGTCCACCTGCTCGGCGAGAAGGAGCACGCCGCCGCGATCGAGGAGGCGGAGCACGCGGTGGGCAGCGGCGACCCGGAGACCGTGGCGGTGGGCTACTGGGCGTGGGGCGGCGCCCTGGCCGCGCGGGGCGAGCTGCGGGAGGCGGCCGGCATGTACGCCAAGGGCATCGGGGCCGGGCATCGCGAGCTGTCGGCGTCCCTGCGGCTGGACCTGGCGGCGGCCCTGCGCGAGCTGGGCGACGCGGCGGGGGCGGAGCGGGAGCTGGACCTGGCGGCCGGCTCGGGCGTGGCGTGGGTGGCGGCGAAGGCGAGCGTGCAACTCGGCGTCTGGCGGTACGAGGACGGCCGGCCGCTGGCCGCGGCCCGGTCGTTCGCCGCCGCGCTCGGCACCGCCATGGCCGGGACCGCCCTGGACGCCCTGCACGGCATCGCGCAGGAGCTGTGCGACCGGGGCGAGCACGGGCCGGCGCTGGAGGTCCTGGGGCTGATGGGCGAGCACGCCGCCGCCCAGGCACGCGACCTCGGCGCCCGGTGCACGGACCCGGACGCGGTGCGGCGGTACTTCGAGCTGGCCGGGTCCGACCCGTACACCGAGATCGAGGCGGCGGGGCGGCTGGCGGAGCTGGGGGAGACGGCGGCGGCGCGGGCCACGTACGAGCGGCTGAACGAGCACGAGGACGCCGACGTGCGCTTCGTCGCGGGCGGCAGGCTGCTGGAGCTGCTGGACTCGGCGGGTGACGCCGAGGCGTTCTACGACCTGGCGGAGCGGCGCGCGGGCGACGCCGACAGCCCGGTGCCGGGCGTGTTCGGCGGCCTGCTGGGCATGCTGCAGGAGCGCCAGGGCGACACGGAGACGTCGCTGCGCACGCTGCGGGCGGCGGCCGAGAGCGGCGAGCCGACGACGCTCAGCGTGTACGCGCAGACGCTCGTGGGCGCCGGCCACGTGGAGGAGGGCCGGCAGGTGTACCTGCGGGTGCTGGAGGCGGACGACGGCGACCTCGCGGCCCGGGCCATGATCGCGCTGGGGCAGACGTACCACGAGGAGGACGCGGAGCGGGCGCGCGCCTGGTACCGCAGGGCGGTCGAGGAGGGCGAGGGGCACGTCGGCGCGCTGGCCGCGATGTACCTGGGCGCGCTGGCCAAGCAGGACAGGAACTTCCCGGAGGCGCTCACCTGGTACCAGCGCGTGATCGACGCGGGCGACCCGGAGTCGGGCATGGCGGCGGCGCATCTCGGCGAGCTGTGCTACTGGCTGGGCGACCGCGACGGGGCGCTGCGGTACTACGAGCTGATGCTGGAGCTGACGGAGCGGCCGGAGCTGGTGGCCGAGGCCGCCTTCAGGCTCGGCGAGATCCGGTACGAGCGCGGCGACCTGGAGCTGGCCCGCCGGTTGCTGGCGACGGCCGCCGGGACGGGCGATCCCGCGTTCGCCCCGGAGGCCGAGACGCTGCTGGCCAAGATCGCCTGAAACGCGGGTTCGCCCCCTCCAGGGTGAACTTGCGGTTAATAAATTGACCAGATAATCTCATCTGGTCAAACAAATGGGGTGAGACGCATGGCCAGGGCAGGACGGCCGCCACGGGATCCGGCGCGCCAGATCGAGCGGGCGCACCGCATCCTCGACGCCGTCGCCGAGCTGGTGCTGCGCTGGGGCTACGACAAGACCACGATCGACGACATCGCCCAGCGCGCCGGCGTCGCCAAGGGCACGATCTACCTGCACTGGAAGACGCGCGACGACATCTTCGCCGCGTTGCTGCGCCGCGAGCGGCTGCTCATGATGACCGAGGTCCGCGACCGGGCGCCGGCCACGCTGAGCGAGCTGTTCGGCGAGTTCGCGCGGGCGCTGCTGCGGCGCCCGCTGCTCCAGGCGGTGCTCACGGGCGACTCCCAGGTGCTGGGCAAGCTGACCCGCCAGAGGCGCACCAGCACGCGCTGGGCGCTGACGGAGGCGGCCTTCGAGCCGTACGTGGCCGAGCTGGTCAAGCGTGGCGCCGTCCGCGAAGACCCCGGCGACCACCTGGTCACGGTCGGCTCGATCGTCTACGGGTTCCTGTTCCTGCGGGAGTCGCTGCCCGACGACACCAGGCCGTCCGACGAGCGCGTCGCGGAGCTGGTCGCCGACACCATCGAGCGCACCCTGGCCACCGGCCGCCCGCTGCCTCCGGCCGACGCCGAGGCGGCCGCGCGGGCCACCCTCGAATTTCTCGACGCCTCTGTGGAGATCGCCCGGCGCAAGCTGGAGACCTCCCTCGGGCTCTAAGGAGCGTGTGCAGTGAGGGCCGTACTTCCTCTCGACGACAATGCGGCCGACCTCGCGACCGTGGGCGGCAAGGGCGCCTCCCTGGCCAGGATGGCCAGGGCCGGGCTGCCCGTGCCCGGCGGGTTCCACGTCACGACCGGGGCCTATCGCGCGTTCGTGGCCGGCTGCCACGACGAGATCCTGCGCGCCGCCGCCGAGGATCCCGCCCGGATCCCGCCGCTGTTCGCCGCCCGCGAGCTGCCGGCCGGCCTGGCGGAGGAGATCCTGCGGGCGTACGCGGCGCTCGGCGACGACGTGCCCGTGGCGGTGCGCTCGTCCGCCACCGCCGAGGACCTGCCCGACATGTCGTTCGCCGGGCAGCAGGACACCTACCTCAACATCAGGGGCGACGCCCTGCTCGACGCCGTCAGGCGCTGCTGGGCCTCGCTGTGGAACCCGCGCGCGATCGCCTACCGCGACCAGAACGGCGTGCCGCACGACGACGTGGCGCTGGCCGTGGTCGTGCAGGAGCTGGTCGACGCCGACGCGGCGGGCGTCATGTTCACCACCGACCCGCTGACCGGCGACCGGGACCAGACCGTCATCAACGCCTCGTGGGGCCTCGGCGAGTCGGTCGTCGGCGGCCAGGTCACCCCCGACACGATCAAGGTGTCCGGCGGCAAGGTGATCGAGACGCGCACCGGCGACAAGGCCGTCATGACCGTGCGCGTCGGCGGCGGCACGGAGGAGCGGCCGGTGCCCGCCGAGCTGCGCGCCGCGCCCGTGCTCGACGACGCCCAGGCCCTGGAGCTGGCCGACCTCGGCGCCCGCGTCCAGGCCCTGTACGGCACGCCGATGGACGTGGAGTGGACCAGGCGCGCGGGCACGTTCGCCATCGTGCAGGCGCGCCCGATCACCGGTCTCAAGCCGCGCCTGGAGGAGTGGAACGACAGCCTCAAGGGCGAGTACCTGTGGACCGGCGGCAACCTGGGTGAGGCAATCCCCGACGTGATGACCCCGATCACCTGGTCATACGTGCGGATCTTCATCCAGGAGGCCATGTCCGCCTCGGCGCTGCCCGGCCTCGACCTGGTGGGCAACATCGGCGGGCGCTTCTACATGAACCTGAGCGTCCTGCACTCCATCGCCGCCGCCATGGGCATGAAGAGCCGGCTCGGCGTGGTCGACCAGGTCTTCGGCAAGATACCGCCCGGCCTGGAGGTGCCGCTGGTGCCGGTGTCGCGCTGGGAGCTGATCAGGAAGGCGGTCCCCATGGCGATCCGCCTGCGCCGCCGCGTCGCCCGCCACCTCAAGCACATGCGCGCGTTCCTGGCCGACTCCCCGAGGCGGTGCGAGGAGCTGCGCGAGCGCGTCGCCGCGACCGCGACGCCGGCCGCGCTGGCCGAGCTGTGGGAACGGGAGATCGCGCCGCACCTGGTCACCTCCTCCCAGATGCTGGAGGCCGCCGGCCGCCAGGGCGGCGCCACGCTCGTCTTCACCCGCGACCGGCTGCGCAAGATGATGGGCGAGGTGGCTGCCGAGGCGATGCTGACCGGCGTTAACGCCGACGGCGAGCTGGCCAGCATGGGGCCGATGATGGGCCTGTCCAGGCTGGCCAGGGGCGAGATCACCCGCGAGGAGTTCGCCCGCCGGTACGGGCATCGCGGCCCGCACGAGTTCGAGGTGTCGATCGCCCGGCCGGGGGAGGACCCGGCGTGGATCGACGCCCAGCTCGCCGGGCTGCGCGACCTGCGGGCCGGCACCGAGGAGCTGCTGGAGCGGCAGGCCAAGGCCAGGGAGGAGGCGTGGGCGCGCTTCGCGCAGCGCTACCCCGGCAAGGAGGCGGCGATGCGCGAGCGGGTGCGGCGGTGGAACGCCGTCGTGCGCGACCGGGAGAGCGCCCGATCGGAGAACATCCGGGCGTTCTGGGTGCTGCGCGCGTTCACCCTGCGGGCCGGGGAGCTGACCGGGGCCGGTGCCGACGTGTTCTTCCTCCACCTGCCCGAGCTGCTCGCGCTCCTGCGCGGCGACCGGTCGGTGCTGGAGAAGGCGCCGGTGCGGCGGGCCACCTACGAGCACTACGCCGCGCTGCCGCCCTACCCGGCGCTGATCGTCGGCCGCTTCGACCCCGTGCGCTGGGCCGCCGACCCCGACCGGCGGGCCGACCTGTACGACGCGCGCGGTGCCACCGCGCCGGTGAGCGACACCGTCACCGGCTTCCCCGGCGCCCCCGGCGTGGTGGAGGGCGCCGCCCGGGTGATCGCGGGGCCCGAGGAGGGCGAGCGGCTCAGGCCCGGCGAGATCCTCGTCACCACGCTCACGAACGTGGGCTGGACCCCGATGTTCCCGCGCGCCGCCGCCGTCGTGACCGACATGGGGGCGCCCCTCTCGCACGCCTCCATCGTGGCCCGCGAGCTGGGCATCCCCGCCGTCGTCGGCACCGGAAACGCGACCATGCGGATCCATGACGGCGACCGGATCAGGGTGGACGGCGAGCGGGGCACGGTCGAGTTGCTGGGGTGAAAAGTCTGCGTCAAGTCGGCCCGCGCGCCGGGCGGCCTGTGATCACTTCGTTGACCATGATCGAACAGTGGATCCTGGAAGACGAACGGGAGCTGGAGGCGCGTTGCGCCCGGTTCAGGGCCGCCAAGCAGACGCTGGACCACGGCGAAGGCGGGGACGACATCGAGGAAGAGGAGGACTCCGCGGCGTGAGCGGGCCGGGCCGCCGGCGCCGCCGGTAGCGCCCGCCGGGCGCCGTACGGGCTTGGAGCCGCGCCGGGGCGGCCTCACGTACGGCGCCCACCGCCTGTCCGATCAGTCCGGGCGGGCGCTGATGAGGGTGTGGCCGCCCGGGCTGAGCGCGTTGACGAACAGGCGCTCGCCGCCGGGCAGGGCGGCCAGGCGGAGGAACAGGTCGCGGGTGAGGATGCGCCACCGGTTCGGCGGGGCCATCCACCGTACGGCCCGCCGCCCGAACGCCTGCACCTCGGCGATCACCGGCGCCATCCGCGCCTGGTAGCGGGCGAACGCGGCGGCCGGATCGCCGGGGGCGGTCAGCTCGTCGGCCAGCACCCACGCCGCCGCCATGGCCATGCTCGCCCCGTGCCCGGCGAACAGCGACACCGCCTGGCAGGCGTCGCCCAGCAGCACGATCCGCCCGCTGTGCCAGCGCTCCAGCTCCACCTGCGTCACGAGGTCGTGGTAGAGCCCGCCGGGCCCGGGGGCCCGCTCCAGCACCTCGGGCAGGATCCAGCCGAGCCCGCCGAAGTGGCGGCGCAGGGCGGCGACGGGGTCGGCGGGCAGGGCGGGGTCCGGCTCGCGGCGCAGGAACAGCAGGGCGAGCCGGTCGCCGCGCAGGGCGTAGGCGCCGGCCATCAGGCCGGGCTCGGTGAGCATCTGGACGCTGCCGCCGATCCGGCGGCTCAGCTCCGCCTCCGCCAGGACGAAGGCCGTCGCCTGGTGCCCGAGGTAGCGCTGCGGCACCTCGCCGAAGGCCAGCTCCCGCACCCGGGAGCGGGCTCCGTCGGCGCCGACGAGCAGGTCCGCCTCGCGGGTGGTGCCGTCGCTCAGCCGCACGGTGACGCCGCCGGGGTGCTGCTCGGCGCTCTCGACGGTGGTGCCGTACGTGACGGGCGCGCGCACGTCGTCGGCCACGGCCCGCGCGAGGTCGCCGCGCAGCAGGCTGTAGACCTCGTCCAGCGCGGAGCCCAGCTTCAGCCGGTTGGTGCGGCGCCCGTCGCGGCCGACGTAGCTCAGCTCGCCGACCCGGTAGCGGTCGCGCAGCAGCCGGGGCCGCAGCCCCATGCGCTCGGCGACCTGGTAGCCGGGACCGTAGAAGTCGATCATGTATCCGCCGTCGCGGAACGCGGGCGCCCGCTCGACCAGCTCCACCTCCCATCCGGCGCGTTCGAGGTGCCAGGCGAGCGTCAGGCCGGCGATGCCGGCGCCGCAGATCACGGTCCTCACGATGGTGCTCCCTTCCCGAGCATGGCCCGCAGCGGCCCGCCCAGCGCGGCCGGGCAGAGGGCGGGGTCGAGGGCGCGGTGCAGCATGATCCCGTCGATCGACGCCGCCAGCAGCGCCGCCGCCACGGCCGGATCTCCCTGATAACCGCGCTCGACCAGCCAGGACGCCACCGTGGCGCGGAACCGGCCGACCTGCTCGCCGAGCCGCTCGCGCAGCTCCGGCAGCCGCGTGGCGGCCAGGAACATCTCGACCACCAGCAGCGAGGCCGGGTCGACGCCGCTGTAGCGCGACAGCTCGCCGAGCAGCCACTCGACCGCCTCCCCGATGTCGGGCCGCGCGCACAGCTCCGTGGCCAGCCGGCCGAGCAGGGCTTCGGTGAAGCCGAGACCGGCCGCGGCGAGCAGGTCCGTGACCGAGGCGAAGTGGTAGTGCACCACGCCGGGCGCCACCCCGGCCCGCTCGGCGACGAGCCGGGTCGAGACGCCGCTCCAGCCGACCTCGGGGACGAGGGCGACGGCCGCGTCGAGCAGCCGCTGGCGGGTGGACCTGCCGCGTTCGGCGGAGACGTTGGCCATATTCTCCTCTTGGGCATTCGACTTGGGCGATCGTCCAAACCCTAGCATGCCCCTATGTACGGCGGCGTACCGTATGGTGGAGTTGTGTCCGGTGGCGTACATAGTGAGCAGTCCTCCCGGGGGCCGTTCGACGTGGTGTGCCTGGCGGCCTCGCTCGGTGGGGTCCAGGCGTACGGGAAGCTGCTCGCCCGCCTGCCCGCCGCGTTCCCCGCGCCCGTGGTGCTGGTGCAGCACCGGCCGGCCGACACCGAGGAGCGGCTCGTCGCGGTGCTGGAGCGGCGCTGCGCGCTGCCCGTCGTGCCGCTGGTCTCGGGGCGGCCGCTGCGCCCCGGCACGGTCCACGTGGTGCCCGGGCGCACCCGCGCGGTCTTCGACGACCGCGGGCGGCCGTCGCTGCGGCAGGCCGAGGGGCACCGGATGGCCGACGAGCTGTTCGCCTCGGCGGCCAGGGCGTTCGGGCCACGGGTGCTCGCGGCCGTGCTGACCGGGCGGCTCGACGACGGCGCCAAGGGCGTGCGCAACGTCAAGGGCGCGGGCGGGCGCGTGCTCGCCCAGGACGAGGCCACCTGCGGCGAGCTGGGCTTCCAGATGCCCTCGGCGGCCATCGCCACCGGCTGCGTCGACTTCGTGCTGCCGCTGGAGGTGCTGGCCGACGCGCTGACCGCCCTGGTGATGGTGCCGGGCGCGGCCGGCATGATGCGCGTGGCGCTCCCGCCATGGGCGCGCGTCGTGACACCCCGCCCCGCCTACGCGGGCTGAGCCCCCGCCGGATGCGAGGATGCCGGAGGTGAGCAAGCCGGCGTGCGGACGCGGGAGGTGCGGACGCCGGAGGTGAGGATGGTCCTGGAGGTGACCCTGATGGAGCCGACAGCGGACGAGATGCGCCGCAACCTCATCCTCGGCGCGCTCCCCCAACCGGAGCAGCGCGGGCTCGCCGGGCACCTGACCCCGGTCGACCTGAAGCTCAGAACGGTGCTCTACGAGCCGGGCGGCAGCATCGACCACGTCTACTTCCCCATCGTCGGGGTCGTGTCGCTGGTCGCCGACCTCGGCGGCGGCACCGTGGTGGAGGTGGCCACGGTCGGCCACGAGGGCATGGTGGGGCTGCCGGTGTTCCTCGGGGCGGGGCCGCCCGCCGAGCGGGCCTCCGTGCAGATCGCCGGGCGGGCGCTGAGGATGAGCGCCGAGCGGTTCCGGCACGACGTGTCCGTGCTCGACGGCCGGCTGCAGCTCGCCATGCAGCGTTACACGCATGCCATGTTCACGCAGCTCGCCCGCAACGCCGCGTGCAACCGCATGCACAACATCCGCCAGCGCTGCGCTCGCTGGCTGCTGATGACCGCCGACCGCATGCACGCCGGCACCTTCGACCTGACCCAGGAGTTCCTGGCCCAGATGCTGGGCGTGCGGCGAGCCTCGGTCAGCGAGGTCGCGGCCGAGCTGCAGGCCGAAGGGTGCATCTCCTACAGCCGCGGCACGATCGTGATCGAGGACCGCGCGGCGCTGCGCGCGCGGGCCTGCGACTGCTACGCCGTCGTCAGCGACGCCGTGCGACGGGCGTACGAAGGGTTGTGATCAGCCGCCCACGTGGATGCCGGGGCGGCGGGCCGGGTCGGGCTCGGCGGCGCGGACGATCTCGCGTACGACCGGAGCCGTGTCGCCCCGTCCGAGGATGAGGTAGCGGAACATGTGCATCAGCGGCGCGCCCTCCGCCCACTCGAAGTAGCAGTGCGGCCGCACCTCGGTGGCGTCGCGCAGGGCGAGCAGGATGGCGGCGATGGCGTTCGGCGCGGCGGGGCTCTCCGCGCGCAGCACGCGGTGCCCGTCCACCTCCACGCCGTGCACCCGCAGCACGTTGCTGAACTCCGACGGGTCGATGACGTCGATCTCCAGGAACAGCACGTCGGCGCGGCCCGGCACCGGGTTCATGCCGCGCTGCTCGGCCTCCTTGGCCTCGTACTCGGCCTTGTCGCCGCGCTGGCGGCGGTTGGCGATGAGGTTGAGCTGGCCGTCGTAGGCGAGGGAGTCGGCCACGAACCGCCGCGCGGCCTCGTCGAACTCGATCCGGTCGGCCCGCAGCTCCGTAGTCCGGGTGACCCGGGAGATCAGGGAGATGACGATGATGCCGAGGATGAACAGGGCGGAGATGGTGATGCCGTCGGGCTTCTCCCTGATGTTCTCGACCAGCGCGTACAGCAGGACGAGCGTCAGCACGGTGAACCCGGCGATGGCCCCGCGCTGCCGCTTGCGGACGGCGGAGATCGTCACCGCGACCGCGCCGGAGACCATCATCGCCAGGATGCCGGTGGCGTACGCGCCGGCCTGGGCGTCCACGTCGGCGTCGAACGCGATCGTCAGGGCGACGCAGACGAGCGTGTAGACCATCACCACGGGGCGCACGGCGCGGCCCCAGTCGGGGGCCATGCCGTAGCCGGGCAGGTAGCGGGGCACGATGTTGATCAGGCCGGCCATCGCGGAGGCGCCGGCGAACCACAGGATGAGGATGGTGCTGATGTCGTAGACGGTGCCGAACGCCTCGCCGAGCCGCTCGTGCGCCAGGTACGCCAGCGCCCTGCCGTTCGCCTGGCCGCCGGGCCGGAACTCGGCGGCCGGGATGAGCACGGTCGTCACGAAGCTGGTGGCGATCAGGTAGACGCTCATGATGAGCGCGGCCGAGGTGAGGAGCTTGCGCGTGTTGCGGATGCGGGCGCCGAGCCGCTCCTCCGCGGTCGCGCCCCTGGCCTCGACCAGCGGCATCATGCTGACGCCCGTCTCGAACCCGGACAGGCCGAGCACGAGCAGCGGGAAGGCGAGGATCGCCGGCCCGATGACGCCGCCGAGGCCGCCGCGCCCCTCGACCAGGGCGTCCGTCCACGCGCTGAGCGCGCCGGGGGAGGAGAGGACGTCGGTGAGCCCCACGGCGACGACCACGGCGTTCAGCCCGAGGAAGATCGCCACCAGCGGGATGGCCACGCCGACCGCCTCGGTGAAGCCGAGCAGGAACACCCCGCCGAGCACCAGCAGCAGGAGCACGGTCAGGATGACCTCGTGGCCGTGCAGGAAGGCCGGGAAGAACGGGTTCTCCACGACGTGCACGGAGGCGTCGGCCGCCGACAGCGTGATCGTGATGATCCACGACGTGGCCACGAACCCGAGCAGCACCAGCACGAACAGCTTGCCCCGCCAGAACGGCAGCAGCCGCTCCAGCATCGCCACCGACCCCTGCCCGTGCGGCGACTCCTTGGCCACCCGCCGGTACATCGGCAGCATGCCCAGCAGCGTCAGCGCCACGATCAGCATCGTCGCCAGCGGCGACAGCGCCCCGGCCGCCGTCGCCGCGATGGCGGGCAGGTAAGCCAGCGTCGAGAAGTAGTCGACGCCGGTCAGGCACATGACCTTCCACCACGCCTGCGGCGGGGCGTGCCCCTCGGCCGTCTCGGGGCCGACGGGCTGCACCCGGTGCTTCAGCAGCCACCGCAGCACGCCGTTGGCCGGCGGCGCCGTCCGGCCAGGGGTCTCCACCACTTCGGGGACGGCTGGTCCACCGCTACCGTTCACCGGATCTCCCTCTCGTCGTGAACGGTGTATCACCTTAGCGGCGCGTAAATGGGTTGCTGCGGCGGGAGCCGCTCTGGTGTTCTGGCCACCAGTCCGGACGAGCGGGAGGAGCGGAAGATGCGGGCAACTGTCGTGTCCCACGAGACAGAAGGAGTCGGACCGATCAGAGGACATGACGTCAGTTGCGCATGCTCAACCTGGGAATCTTGGCCCATGTGGACGCCGGCAAGACCAGCCTGACCGAGCGGCTGCTGCACGCGGCCGGAGTGATCGACGAGGTCGGCAGCGTCGACGCGGGCACCACCCGCACCGACACGCTCGCGCTCGAACGCCGGCGCGGCATCACGATCAAATCCGCCGTCGTCTCCTTCCCGATCGGCGGCACCACGGTCAACCTGATCGACACGCCCGGCCACCCCGACTTCATCGCCGAGGTCGAGCGGGTGCTGCACGTGCTCGACGGGGCCGTCCTGGTGGTCTCCGCCGTGGAGGGGGTGCAGGCGCAGACCCGCGTGCTCATGCGCACGCTGCGCCGGCTCGGCCTGCCCACGCTGATCTTCGTCAACAAGATCGACCGCCGGGGCGCCCGATACGACGGGGTGCTGCGGGAGCTCGCGGCCAAGCTGTCGCCCGGAGTGGTCGCCATGGGCGACGTCGACGGCCTCGGCACGCCCGCCGCCGCCTTCACGCCGTTCGGCGACCGGCCCGGGTTCGCCGTGAGCCTGCTGGACGTGCTCGCCTCGCACGACGACCGGCTGCTGGCCGCGTACGTGGCCGACGAGGCGTCGCTCACCTACCCGCGGCTGCGCGCCGAGCTGGCCGCCCAGACGGGGCGGGCCGTGGCGCATCCGGTGTTCTTCGGCTCGGCCATCACGGGCGCCGGGGTGGAGGCGCTGATGGCGGGCGTCGAGGAGCTGCTGCCCGCCGCCCAGGGCGACCCGGAGGGGCCGCTGTCGGGCACCGTCTTCAAGGTCGAGCGGGGGCCGGCGGGGGAGAAGGTGGCGTACGCGCGCGTGTTCGGCGGCACGCTGCGCGTCCGCGACCGGCTGAGCTTCGGGCCCGGCCGGGCGGGCAAGGTCACGGCGATCGGCGTCTTCGACGGCGGCACGTCGGTGCGCGCCCAGGAGGTGCCGGCGGGCCGCATCGCCCGCCTGTGGGGCCTGGCCGACGTCCGCATCGGCGACCCGCTCGACCGCGGTACGGCCGGCGGCCCGTCCCCCAGGGCGGAGCCGCAGTTCGCGCCGCCCACCCTGGAGACCGTCGTGGTCCCGCGCCGCCCGGCCGACAGGGGCGCGCTGCTGCTCGCGCTCACCCAGCTCGCCGAGCAGGACCCGCTGATCGACCTGCGGCAGGACGACCTGCGCCAGGAGGTGTCGGTCTCCCTGTACGGCGAGGTCCAGAAAGAGGTCATCGAGGCCACCCTCGCCACCGACTACGGCCTCGACGTCACCTTCCGCGAGACCACCACGATCTGCGTCGAGCGCCCCGCCGGCACCGGCGAGGCCGTCGAGGTGATCGCCGTGGACCCCAACCCGTTCCTCGCCACCGTCGGCCTGCGGGTCGAGCCGGGCCCGCCCGGCGGCGGGGTGCGGTTCGGGCTGGAGGTGGAGATGGGCTCGCTGCCGTACGCGTTCATGCGCACGATCGAGGAGACCGTGCACGAGACGCTCAAGCAGGGCCTGCACGGCTGGGAGGTGCACGACTGCGTGGTCACGCTGACCCGCTCGGGCTACTGGGCCAGGCAGAGCCACGCGCACGGCACGTTCGACAAGAGCATGTCGAGCACGGCGGGCGACTTCCGCAACCTGGTGCCGCTGGTGCTGATGACGGCGCTGCGGCGGGCGGGCACGATCGTGTACGAGCCGCTGCACCGCTTCCGCCTGGAGCTGCCGCCCGACACGCTGGGCGCGGTGCTGCCCGTGCTGGCCGGGCTCGGCGCGGTCCCGCGCGCCCGCCACTCGTCGGTGGTGGAAGGGCGGATCCCGGCGGCCAGGGTGCACGAGCTGGAGCAGCGGCTGCCCGGGCTGACGCGGGGCGAGGGCGTGCTGGAGTGCGCCTTCGACCGGTACGAGCCCGTACGCGGCCCGATCCCGGAGCGCCCGCGCATCGGCCACAACCCGCTCGACAGGAAGGAGTACCTCCTGCACGTGGCCCGCAGGGTCTAACGGCCGTCCTTGTCAGAGTCGGCGTGTCTAACGGCCGTCCTTGTCAGAGTCGGCCTGTCTAACGGCCGTCCTTGTCAGAGTCGGCGGAGAAGACGATGGCGCCCACGTAACCATCACCGTCCTGGCTGACCTTCATCAGCATGCCGTCCTGGTAGATGCTGTCGCCGTCGTTGAACGTGTCGCGCCCGGTGTGCGCCGAATAGGGCGCCTTGGCCATGACCACGCTGTTGAGCTTCTCGTCGAACATCAGCTGCGTGGTCAGCACGCGCTCGTTGCTGACGTGCACCATGGCGTGGATGTGGATCGTGCGCCCCCGGTACCAGCCCGGCCAGATGGTGGTGAACTCGACGATGCCTTCGGCGTTGGTGACCTGCGCGCCCCGCAGGTACCGCTGGTCGTCGGTGGGCGTCAGGTCCATCGACCTGTCGTCCGCACCGCCGCCGGGTCCGCCGCTCGGCGGGGCGCCGGTGGGCCGGCCTGGCGGGTTGCCGCCCCCGCCCTTCGACAGCGACTCGGCCCCGGAGTAGAGCCCGGCCGCGTCGCAGTGCCAGATCTCGACCACCGCGTTCTTCAGCGGCTCGCACGTCTCGCTGTCCTGCAGCTTGATCGCGACGCGCAGCCGCACGCCCTGCCGGTCCTCGCGGATGTCGCCGCGGACCTTGTCGGCGTCGAAGTAGTACGGGCCCTGCGTGGTCGTGGCGGTCAGCCGGCACGTGCCGGCGCCCTCGAACAGCGCGGCCAGGTCGCCGGTCGTGGCCGTGGTGGCCTGCGGCGTCACGGTCGTGCCGGTCGAGGTGGTGACGGCCGAGGTGCCCGAGCCGGAGCAGGCCGCCACCAGGGTGCCGAGGCCGATCGAGCTGATGCCCGCGAACAGGCGCCGGCGGCTGACCCGCTGGCCTTCGTGGTCGTGTGCCACAGAGAATCCTCCGGTGTGTCCCGAATTGCTGGGGACCACACCGTAGGCCGCGGCCTCTTACCCGTGCCTTTGCCGAGGATGAAGTTCTCATGAGGAACAGAAGATCTATCTAGTGCCGCTCGTCGGGGTCGGCGGACAGCACGATCACGGCGAGGTATCCGTCGCCGTCCGGGGTGACGTGCGCGAGCATGCGCTCCTTGTAGATGGGGTCGTTGCCGTTGAACGTGTCGCGCGGCTTCGCGTGCCCCTGGTACGGCGGCAGCGCCAGCACCCGCCGGTTGATCGCCTCGTCGAACATCACCTCCGTGCACAGGGCCCGGCTGCCGTGCACGACCACCATCACGTGGATGTGCACGGTACGGCCCGGATACCAGCCCGGCCAGATGGTGGTGAACCGGACGATGCCGTCGGCGTCGGCCACCTGGGCGCCGCGCAGGTAGCGCCGTCCGTCCGAGGGCCTCATGTCGCTGAACTTCTCGCCGGGATCGATCTTGATCTTGTCGCTGCCGCTCAGCGCCTCGCGTGACTCCGTCTCGGCCCCGGAGTACAGGCCCGCCGCGTCGCAGTGCCAGATCTCCACCACGGAGCCGGGCAGCGGCCGGCACGTCCCGCCGTCCTGCACCTTGACGGCCAGCCGCAGCCGCACGCCGGCGCGGTCCTCGCGGATGTCGCTGCGCAGCGCGCGCGTCTCGAAGTAGTACGGGCCCTGCTGCGCGCTGGGCGCCAGCGAGCACATCCTGGCCCTGGCGAACAACGCGTCTGCCTTGGCGTACGTGTCCGGATCGGAGACGGTGTCGGCGGCGGTGTCGGCGACGGTGGCCTGGAGGCCGGGCTCGCCGGCGGCCAGCAGGCCACCGAGGCCGAGTGAGCCGATCCCGGTGATCAGTTTTCGCCGGCTGACCCGCCGGCCCTCGTGATCGTGTCCCACGGAAGTTCCTCAACGGTCAGGAGCTACTTCTCGGAACATCTCACGATCAGGGGGATTTTTCCCGCAGGCTGGAGCGCGTGTCTGTGCCCTGACCTGGGCGGATGTCCGAACCTGTGAAGATGACCAGCGATCGAAAGCCTTTTCGGTCGATACGGAAATGTGACCGAGCAACCCGTTGGCTGATCAGCGGCCCCTGATCCGCATCCCCGCACGTCACCGCCGATGCACCGAGTTGCAGGCGACGATTGACAGCCCTCATCGGGCCGGTCTACTTTCCCGAAAACCTTTTAGGCGGTCTCGATCCCTCACTGTTAGCGCTCACATCATTTAGGGGCCCGACACATGAGACGACGATGGGCGGCGGCCGTCGCCGCGGCACTCCTGCTCCTCCTCACCCAGGCCCGGCCCGCACTCGCGGGCGCGCCGATCACCACCGCGATCTACACGGCCGACCCGGCCGCGCTGGTCGTGGGCGACACCCTGTACCTCTACACCGGCCACGACGAGGCCCCGCCCGGCGGCACCAACTTCGTCATGCGCGACTGGCACGTCTTCACCTCCACCGACGCCGCCACGTTCACCGACCAGGGCGCCAAGCTGTCGATCTCGAACTTCTCCTGGGCGGGCGCGGACGCCTGGGCCGGCGAGGTCGAGCGCGGCGCCGACGGCCGCTACTACTGGTACGTCCCGGTCAACGGCAACGGCGCCGGCTGGATGGACATCGGCGTGGCCGTCGGCGACAGCCCGCTCGGCCCGTTCACCGACGCCAAGGGCGGCCCGCTGGTCAGTGACAGCACGCCCAACTCCTCGCCGCTGAACATCGACCCCACCGTCTTCACCGACGACGACGGCCAGGTCTACATGTACTGGGGCTCCTACTACGGCCTGCGCGCGGCCCGCCTCAACCCGAACATGACCTCGATCAACGGCTCGGTCATCACCCCGAGCGGCGTGTCGAACTTCTGGGAGGCGCCCTGGATGTTCAAGCGGAACGGCGTCTACTACCTCGCGTACGCGGCCAACGACTCGGCCTGCTCGGCGCCCGGCTACGCGTGCGTCCGCTACGCCACCGCGAGCAGCCCGCTCGGCCCGTGGACGCACCGGGGCGTCGTGCTCGACCAGGTGACCTCGACCACGAACCATCCGGCGATCATCGAGTTCAAGGGCCAGTGGTACATGGTCTACCACAACGCCTCCAGCCCCGGCGGCGGCGACTTCCGCCGCTCGGTGACCATCGACAAGCTGTCCTTCAACGCCGACGGCACCATGCGGAAGGTCGTGCAGACCGGCGGCCCCACGACCCCCGGCAACCTGGCCGCGAGCGCCACGGCCGCCACCTCGTACGTCTCGCCGTGGGAGACCCTCGGCGCGATCAAGGACGGCCATACCCCGGCGAACTCGCAGGACCGCAGCCACGGCGCCTACGGCAACTGGAACCACCAGGGCACCGAGTGGATCGAGTACCAGTGGCCTGCCGCCCAGACGATCTCCAGGTCCGAGGTGTACTGGTTCGACGACGACCAGGGCATCGACCTGCCGGCCTCTTGCCAGCTCCAGTATTGGAACGGCAGCGCCTACGTCAACGTGCCCGGCGCCTCCGGCTGCGGCGTGGCCGCCAACGCCTTCAACGCCACCACGTTCACCCCTGTCAGCACCACCCGCCTGCGCCTGAACATCACCTCTCGATCCGGCTACTCGACCGGCGTGCTCGAATGGAGGGCCTTCGCATGAGGCGCGCACTGTCAGCCCTGTTACTCGTCCTGGGCCTGGTGTCGGTGCCGGCCGCCGCCCACGCCGACCAGACCATCGGCTACCCCACCTTCACGGGCCCGGCCGTGCCCGCCCCGCCGGGAACGTACACGACCGGCAACTACATGCAGGCCATGTACGACGCCGAGAGCTCCGGCACCGACTTCTGGATGGACCGCCTGCTGGCCCGCACCGGCAACGACCCGGCGGGCACCTGGCTCATGACGCGCGGCCGGGCGCTGTTCATGAAGACGCACACCCCGGGCACGCTCGGCTTCGCCGGGCAGGTCGCCTACTGGGAGAGCATCAGCGACAACAACGCCTTCACCGTCTCCCTCAGCCCCGGCACGTTCACCGAACAGGTCGCCTCCCGGCGGCAGGTGCCCAGCCACTGGAAGAGCCGCCACACCAGCGGCTCGATCACCGTCGACCAGACGAAGTTCATCACCGGCAACAACGTGGCCGTGGCCAACCTGGCCATCACCAACGGCGGCTCCGCCTCGGCCACGCTGACCCTGCGGGCCACCTCGCCGTACGCGACCAGCGGCAGCGGCAGCGAGCTGACCGGCCAGGTCAACGCCTACAACAACCTCACCACCCTCTACCCCAGGCTCACGTGCGACGGCTGCGCGGTCTCCAGCGGCGGCCTCAACCGCTCGCTCACCATCGCCGCCGGCGCCACGGTGACGGTCAAGGTCGTCATGGGCTTCGTCGCCAACGAGCTGCCGGCCTCCCGCACCGAGTACGACGCCTACGCCGGCTACTCGGCCGCCACCGCGTTCGCCACGCACGTGCGGGCGTACAACCACTGGTGGGCCGAGAACGTGCCGTACATCGACGTGCCCGAGCCGGCCATCAAGAAGAACATCTACTACCGCTGGTGGCTGATGCGCTTCAACCACCTCGACGCCGACATCCCGGGGCAGACCTTCCAGTTCCCCACCTCCGTCGAGGGCGCCCTCGGCTACAACAACGCGATCGCGCTGACCCAGCCCATGCACATCGACGACCTGAAGTACCTGCGCGACCCGATCTACGCCTACGGCGACTGGCTGAGCGTCGGCCAGACCTCCAAGAACGGCCGCTTCCTCGACAACCCGGGCGACCCGGAGAACTGGTCGAACAGCTACACCCAGTACATCGGCGAGGCGGCCTGGAAGAGCTACCAGATCCACGGCGGCCAGCCGGCCATCGCCGCGAACCTGGCCCGCTACGCCGAGCAGGACGTCAAGGGCCAGCTCGCCTACTACGACACCGACAACAACAAGCTCATCGAGTACGACTGGGGCGCCCTGACCGGCAACGACGCCGACGCCGTGTCCTTCCACTGGAAGCCGGGCCGCATGGACCGGGCCGAGGCCGCCTACCAGTACAGCGGCGCGCTGGCCGCCGCGCAGGCGTACGAGGCCGTCGGCAACCAGGCCAAGGCCACCGAGCTGCGCACCCTGGCCACCCAGATCGGCAACGCCATCGTCGGCGTGCTGTGGAACCCGGGCCGGCAGCTCTTCGAGCACCGGCTGAAGTCCACCAACGAGTGGGTGCCGTGGAAGGAGATCAACAACTACTACCCGTTCGCCGTCGGCGCGGTGCCGAACACCGCCACCTACAAGCAGGCGCTGCGCCTGTTCGACGACCCGGCCCAGTACCCGATCTTCCCCTTCTACACCGCCAACCAGGCCGACAAGGCGGCCTCCGGCACCGGCAGCAACAACTTCTCCACCATCAACTCCACCGTGCAGTTCCGCCTGCTGTCGTCGGTGCTGCGCAACTACCCGAACGAGTGGATCGACGCCACCTGGTACAAGAAGCTGCTGTACTGGAACGCCTGGGCGCAGTACATCGACGGCAACACGCAGTGGCCCGACGCCAACGAGTTCTGGGCCGACTGGAACGGCTCCTCGATCACCTACCGCTCCTGGATCCACCACAACATCCTGGGCTCCAGCAACTGGACCGTCATCGAGGACGTCGCCGGGTTGCGGCCGCGCAACGACGCCAAGGTGGAGCTGTCGCCGATCAACATCGGCTGGAGCCACTTCACGGTCAACAACCTGCGCTACCGCAACGCCGACCTGACCATCGTCTGGGACGACCCCGCCGACGGCGTGGTCCGCTACCCCGGCGTGCCCGAGGGCTACTCCATCTTCGTCAACGGCAGCCGCGCCGCCACCGTGTCGTCGCTGGTGCCGTTCACGTGGGACCCGGCCACCGGCGCCGTCACCACCTCCGGCACCGTCACCCACCACGTCGCCGTCCCCGGCATGCAGGCGCCCACCCAGGTCGTCCAGAACAGCGCCCGGATGGTGGACATGCTGGCCAAGGCCGGCGTGGACCTGACCGCCACCCTCACCAACCTCGCCGCCGGCGCCACCGCCACGGCCTCCACCACCGCCTCCGGCACCTCCACGGCCGGCGCCGTGGACGGCTACCCCGTCAACGAGCCGTTCTGGGGCGGCACCACCGCCGGGCAGGACTGGTACGAGCTCAACTTCGGCACCGCCCGCACCCTCAACGAGGTGCGGCTCTACTTCAAGGACAGCCGCCCGGCGAGCACCACCTACCGGGCCCCTGCCTCCTACAACGTCCAGTACCACGACGGCAGCGCCTGGGTCAGCGTGCCCTCCCAGGCCAAGACCCCGGCCACGCCGCGCGCCAACTACAACGTGGTGCAGTTCCCCGCCGTCACCGCCCAGCGGGTGCGGGTGCTGGCCACGGCCGCCTCCGGCGCCAGGACCGGCCTGACCGAGATCAAGGTGCACAACCGGGGCGGCGTCCAGCCGCCGCCGAACCTGGCGACGTCGGCGACGGCCACCGCGTCCTACACCTCCTCCTGGGAGAGCGTGGCCGCCGTCAACGACGGCATCGACCCGCCCTCCTCCAACGACACCGTCAACCCCCGCTGGGGCTGCTGGCCGGAGACCGGGCAGCAGTGGGTGGACCTGACCTGGCCGTCGGCCCGCACCCTCAACAAGGCCGAGGTGTACTTCTTCGACGACGACGAGGGCATCGACATGCCGGCGTCGTGGAAGCTGCAGTACTGGAACGGCAGCGCGTACGTGGACGTGCCCGGCGCGTCGGCGTACCCGCTGAACAAGAACGCCTACAACTCCGTCACCTTTACCGCCACGAGCACCACCCGCCTGCGGGTGCTGCTCACCGGGACCGGCACCAGCTCAGTGGGCCTGCTGGAGGTCAAGGCCTACGGCGGCTGAGCCGGAAAGGGGCGCGCCCGGGCACGGGCGCGCCCTGACCGCCACCTTGACGTCACCCTCTCCACGGGAGCACCATCACGTGCATCAGGCGTAGTTACTTTCTTACTTTTAGTGACGGAGCGCGGTGGAATCAGGCAAGCTGCTGTCACAACTGAAGCCGATGGGTGGCGATCGCGATGGCAGGTAAGTGGCAGGCAGGGAACCTCCCGGCGGAGCCGACCAGCCTCGTCGGCCGTCGTGGCGAGCTCGACCAGATCCGCCGCGCCTGCCGCCGATCCAGGCTGGTGACCCTCACCGGCGTGGGCGGCGTCGGCAAGTCCCGCCTGGCCCTGCGTGCCGCCGCCGTCCTGCGGCCCGAGTTCGGCGGCGGCGCCTGGCTGGTGGAGCTGTCGCCGCCGGTCGACGGCTCCCTGCTGCCGCACGCCATCGCCGCCGCGCTCCGGCTCACCGACCAGACCACCCGCCCCATGGTCGAGGTGCTGGCCGAGCACCTCTCCGGCCGCGAGGTGCTGCTCGTCCTCGACGCCTGCGAGCACCTGACCGGCCCCTGCTCACGTACGGTCACCACGCTCCTCGAAGCCGTGCCGGGGCTGCGCGTGCTGGCCACCAGCCGCCGCCCGCTGGAGGTGCCGGGCGAGCTGGTGTACCTGGTCGACCCGCTGCCGGTGCCGCCCGCCGGAGCCGCGGGGCCCGCCTGCGGCGACGCGGTGGCGCTGCTGGCCGAGCGCGCCGCCGAGGCCGTGCCCGACTTCGACCTCGCCGGCCAGGACCAGGAGGCGGTCAACCGGCTGTGCCGGCGGCTGGAGGGCATCCCGCTGGCCATCGAGCTGGCGGCGGCGCGGCTGCGTGAGCTGTCCGTCCCCGAGCTGGCCGACCGGCTCGACGACCGCTTCTCCGCGCCGGACGGCGACCCGGAGGAGGTCTCGGGTGCGCCGTGGCACGAGGCGCTGCGGACCGCCATCGGATGGAGCCACGAGCTGTGCGAGCCCGCCGAGCGGCTGCTCTGGGCGCGGCTGTCGGTGTTCGCCGGCGACTTCGACGCCGAGGCGGTCCGCGAGGTGTGCGCCGACGAGCGGCTGCCGGAGGCCGACATCGGGCTGCTGCTCGACGCGCTGGCCGGCGGGTCCATCCTGACCTGGCTGCCGACCGGTGCCGGCGAGCGCTACCGCATGCTCGACACGCTGCGCGAGTACGGCGCGGACCGGCTGCGCCACCTCGGCGAGGCGGAGCGCTTCCAGCGCCGCCACCGCGACCACTTCCTGTCCCTGGCCGTCCGCGGCGCCGCCGGCTGGCTCGGTCCCGGCCAGATCTCCTGGTACGACCGCATGATCGGCGAGCACGACAACCTCCGCGCCGCCCTGGAGGTCTCGCTCGCCGCCAAGGACCGCCTGCCCGCGCTGCGCCTGGCCGGCCTGCTCGGCTTCTTCTGGTACGGCTGCGGCTACGCCAAGGAGGGCCGCCACTACCTCCAGCAGGCCCTCGACCTCGACACCCGGCCAGGCCCCGAGCTGGTGCAGGCCCTGTGGGCCGACGGCCACCTGGCGGCCACGCAGGGCGACGCCGGCGCCGCCGAGATCAGGGCCGCCCAGATCGAGCTGGCCGCCGAGCCCGGCGACCCCTACGCGGAGAGCTGCACGGGCGCGCTGCGCGCGATGGCCGGGGTGATCCGCGGCAACCTGATCCAGGCCATGGCCGAGTCGGAGACCGCCTACCAGAGCCGCTTCGACGACGAGCCGCTCACCATCGCCAAGCTGACCGGCCTCTACTGCCGCGCGCACGCCCTGACCGCCGACGGCCGCATCGACGAGGCCGTCGCCGTGCTGGAGGACGCCCGCGCGTTGTGCGAGCGGTGCGGGGAGCTGTCGATGCGCGCCCACGGCGACTTCCTGCGCGGCCAGGCCGAGCTGAGCGCCGGACGCCTCGACCTGGCCGTCGCCTACGGGCAGGCGGCCCTGCGCACCAAGCGGCGGCTGCACGACAGCTTCGGCATGGGCCGCACCGTCGACCTGCTCGCCCTCGCGGCGGGCGCGGCCGGGCGGGCACACCGCGCGGCCCGGCTGCTCGGCCTGGCGCAGCGGATCTGGAGCACCCACGGTCAGGCGCAGGCCGGCGTGCCGGCCCTGGTGACGGCCCGGCGCACCTGCGAGGAGCAGGCCCGCGACCTGCTCGGCGACAACGCCTACGAGGTGGCCTTCCGCACCGGGTTCGACAGCGACATCGACGCGGGCATCAACTACGCGCTCGAACCGGAGGGCGAGGGCCTGCACAACGGGCTCGGCTGAGCCCTACCGCTGCCGGGCCGGGCGGATGACCAGCTCGTTCACGTCCACGTCGGCCGGCTGACCGATCGCGTACGAGATCGCCTGCGCGATGCTGTCGGCCGGGATCGACTCCGCCCGGTACGTCCGCATCGCCTCCCGCGCGCCCGGGTCGGTGATGCTCTCGGCCAGCTCCGACTCCACGACGCCGGGGGAGACGGTGGTGACGCGGATGCTCGGGTCGAGCTCCTGGCGCAGCCCCTCGGTGATCGCCCAGGCGGCGTACTTCGTGCCGCAGTAGACCGCCGCCGCCGGCGACACCCGGTAGGCGGCGATGGAGGCCACGGTGACGAAGTGCCCCGCGCCCTGCCGCTGGAAGTGCGGCAGCGCGGCGGCGATCCCGTACAGCAGGCCGCGCACGTTCACGTCGATCATCCGGTCCCACTCCTCGACCAGCAGCGCGTCCAGCCGCGACAGCGGCATCACGCCCGCGTTGCCGACGAGGACGTCCACGCGGCCGTGCCGCTCGGCGGCGCCGTCCACGAACGCGGCCACGTCCGCGCGGTCGGTCACGTCGAGCCGCCGCGCGTCGGCCTTGCCGCCGGCGGCCTCGATGGCCGCGGCGGTCTCGGCGAGGCGGTCCTCGCGGCGGGCGCCGAGCACCACCTGGTGGCCCTCGCGGGCCAGGCGCAGCGCGGCGGCCCGGCCGATGCCGCTGCTCGCGCCGGTGATCAGGACGACTTTCTGTTCCATGGTGATCTGCTCCTCGAACGGGATGAACCGGATGGACGTCATGTCCCTCCGGATCCGGGCATGCCGGGATGGCGCGGGGTGCTCCGCGCCCGATGGATGGGTGAGGTCAGGCCGTGAGGCTGCCCAGCAGGGACAGCGCCTCTTCCGACGGGCTGCCGGGGTCGGCCTGGTAGACGACGAGCTGCTGGCCGGGTGCGCCGTTCACGGTCAGCGACTCGTAGTGCAGGGTCAGCGGGCCCACCAGCGGGTGGTGGAAACGCTTGGTCTCGTGGGTCTTCTGGCGGACGTCATGGCGGGCCCACAGTCGGCGGAAGGGCTCGCTCTTGAGCGACAGCTCCCCGACGACCTCGACGAGCCGGGGGTCGTCGTAGTCGTCGCCGGCGGCCGAGCGCAGCCCGCCGACGGTGTTGACGGCCACCCGGTCCCAGTCGGGGAAGAAGGCGCGGGCGTCGGGGTCGAGGAACACCAGCCTGACCAGGTCGTCGCTGTAGGCGTGGCCGTCGTAGAGCGCCTTGCCGAGCGGGTTGGCGGCCAGCACGGTCATGCACCGGCCGAGGACGATGGCGGGGGTGTGCGGCCAGGCCGCCATCAGGCGGACCAGGCCGGGGCCGACCTGCTCGCGCCGGGGGCGCGGGCGCCGCCTGGCGGGGGCGGGGCGGGAGAGCTGGTGCAGGTGCGTGGCCGCGTCCTCCTCCAGCTCCAGCGCGCGGGCCAGCGCGTCGACCACCTGGGCGGACGGGTGGCGCTCGCGGCCCTGCTCCAGGCGGACGTAGTAGTCCGTGCTGACGCCGGCGAGCCGGGCGACCTCCTCGCGGCGCAGGCCCCGCACCCGCCGGCGGGTGCCGGCGGGCATGCCGAGGTCCTCCGGCTGGAGCCGCTCGCGGCGGGCCCGCAGGAACTGGCCGAGCAGGTTGTCGGTGTCCATACCTTCGAGGTTAGGCGAGGGCGGGGTCAGGAAAGAGTGCCCAAGCTGGGTGGGATACACCCACCTTCGGACGGCAAAGCTCTTTATGTGAGTAGAAATGCCCAAATCTATAGGCTTGCCGGGATTGTCATTGCCTGCGTAGGGCTGATGATCGCGGCGTGGGTGGGCGGCTGGGCCGCCATCGTGGTCGGCGCGGTGCTGATGGTCACGGGAGGCGTGCTCTACATCGTCAACCACGACGGGTTCGTCATCTGACGATCGCCGGGCCCGAAGGTGCCGGGCCGCGGCGTTGACCGGGGCGGGCGGCCCTGGTGGGGCCGCCGGCGCGAGGGCCGCCCGCCGCCGGGGTCATCGCGGTCGTCCTGCGCACGACCGGGTCGATTCAGCGCAGGCGGCCCGCGCCCGCGCCCGCCGGGACGAGGCGCTTCAGCGCCTTCGCCGGATGCACGCGAGGCACCAGCGTGGGCGTCCAGCCCGCGTCCGTGCCGAGCGCCGTGCCGTTGGCCTCGTTGTACGCGGCCACCACGTCGGTGACCACCCCGTCCACGAGGTTGTCCTCGACCGTGATCGCCGTGCCGCCGAACACCGTCAGCACCTTGGCCGCGTCGATCCCGTCGAAGGCGTTGCTCTCGGCGTACACCTTGGAGCCGACGCCGACCCCGATGCTGTAGCCGTGCCCGTCGCCGCCCCGGTAGTAGTTGTTGTAGACGTGCACCTGCCCGAAGCGCACCCGGGGCGCGCGCTGGCCGAGCGCCTCGAAGTAGTTGTGGTGCAGGGTGACCTTGAGCTTGTCCTGCTCGCCGTACCGGGCCGGGTTGTCGGTGTTGCCGATGAGCGTCACCTTGTCGTGGCCGCTGAGGTGGTTCCAGGAGAGCGTCACGTAGTCAGAGCCGCGCACGACGTCGAGCAGCCCGTCGTGCACCTGGTACGGCCGGCCGAAGTAGAGCGGCTGGCCCGAATCGGGGTTGTCGCCGTCGTTGAGCGTGTTGTGGTCCAGCCACACGTGGGTGGAGCCGGAGACCTCCATGTTGTCGAAGGAGGCGTTCCAGTTGCCCTCGGCGCCGTCGGTCGGGTCCCACTGCGGGAAGCAGTCGGAGGTGTCGGTGATGGTCAGGTTGCGCACGATGACGTTGTCGGCGTTGCTGATGCGCAGGCCGAAGCTCTTCAGCGCGGCGTCCCCGCCGAGGCCCATGAGCGTGACGTTGGAGCCGATGGTGACCGTGACGTGCTCGGCCATCTTCGCGTACGACGCCTTGCGCGCCTCCTCCAGCGGCCCTGAGGGCACGCTCGTCCTGCCCCAGACGGCCGGGTCGTAGGCGGCCAGGTAGGCGGGCCGGCTGTAGCCGTTCACGGCGTAGTCGTCGCAGGTCAGCGGGTTGCCTGAGGCGTCGGTGTCGGCGTCGATGGCGCCCTTGACGTAGATGATCCTCGGGGTGTTGTCGGCGGGGCCGCCCAGCGAGGCCAGCAGCTCCGCCCTGGTGGAGACGACGTGCACGTTCTCGGGGCGGGCGGCCGAGCCGCCCGTGGTGCCGGTCGTGGCGGCCGCCCAGCCGTCGTCGCGCGGCAGCACCTGGCGCCCTGGCTCGGGCCTGGTGGGAGAGGGGCGGCGCAGCGGGTTCCAGCCGTCGACGCCCGCCAGGTACCTCTCCGGCGTGTACGCCCTGGCCTGCTCCGCGGTGAGCTGCGGGCGGTCGTCGTCGACGGTCGCGCCGGGGCCGTGGTTGCGGTATTCCGACAGGCGGGCCGCGCGCCAGCTCAGGCCCGACATGTCGGTCCAGGGCGCGTCCTTGACCTGCTGGCCCAGCCACGACTCCCGCACCAGCACCTGGCCGCGCGCCGTCGCGGAGCCGCCGGCCGGCCACGGGCGGCCCAGGTGGAAGGTGCGGGCGGGCGCGTCGCTGACGAGGTGGCTGCGGTAGATCAGGAAGCCGTACGGGTTCGTGATCTCGGTGCTGGCCGCGGTGACGTAGCCGTTGTTGTCCGTGCTGCCCCGGTTCAGGGATTTGATCACGCAGCGGTCGAACACGGCCGTGGCGCGGCCGAAGATGAAGTCGACGTCGCCCTCGACGTAGCAGTCATGAAAGTACTGCCGGGCGAAAGTGGTGGCGGAGCCGGTGTTGGCGTACAGGGTGTCCTGGTTGCCGAGGAACCTGACGTTGTCGTACACCTGCCGGTCGCCGGTCGTCCGGACCGCGACGGCCTGGCTGTTGCCGTGCGCGGCCTCGTCGTAGGAGTTCTCGAACGTGAGGTTGCGGGCGGTGAAGTCGGGGGCGCTGATCACGTACGAGGCGCTGCCCGAGGTGCCGTAGGTGCCGGACCCGTCCGGCTTCGGCGTGGCCGCCGAGGCGTCGAACGTCAGCACCACCTCGCGCGGGTCGCGGGTGTCGCCGGCCAGCGTGATGTGCGGCTTGTCGGCGGGGATGACCACCTGCTGCTTGTACGTGCCCTTGCGGACCAGGATGGTGACCGGGCGGGTGTTGCCGGAGGGCACGGCGTTCACCGCGTCCTGCACGGTCGCGTGGTCGCCCGAGCCGTCGGCGGCCACGACGATCGTGCTGCGGGTCGCCGCCGTGGCGGCCGGAGTCATGGTCGCGACCACCGCGAGGGCGATCACTGGGGGGAGTAACAGAAGTCGCATCTGCGCAACCTCGACGGGGAGTGCGGCAATCGGTTGCATGAAACGTTCGCCCAAACCCCTCACTTCGTCAATGACCTGCAGTGAAACTGCACCTTTCCTGCAACAAGCGATTGCAGCCTGCTTCGGGGTTGTTGACCCGCCTTAGCCTCGCCTCTACAGTCCGCCTGATATTTATCGGCGTTTTCCTGAAAGTTTCAGTCCGGATGCCGTAGGAGCACTGTGCGCACCCTCTTAGCCCTGGTGGCCGCCGCCTTCTCATGCCTCGTGCCGGTGCTCCCGGCCCACGCGACCGGCCTCCCGTCCGGCCTCTCGTCAGACCTCTCGTACGACTTCGAGGACGGCACCACCCAGGGATGGGGGCCGCGCGGCGACGGCGTCTCCGTCACCGTCACCCCGGACGCCGCCCGCACCGGCAGCGGCGGCCTCGCCGTCACCGGCAGGACCGCCACCTGGCACGGCGCCGCCATCACCGCCCCCTTCGCCAGGGGCGTCGGCTACACCGTCACCGCGTACGCCCGCCTGGCCGCCGGCCAGCCCGCGAGCACGATCGCGATGACCGTGCAGCGCACCCCGACCGGCGGCGAGACCACGTACGAGCGGGTCGCGGCGGCCACCGTCACCGACGGCGGGTGGGTGCGGCTGTCGGGCAGCTACCTGTTCACCGCCGAGTCCACCGGCGTGCAGCTCTACGTCGAGAGCTCCGACGCCACCTCCCAGTACCACCTCGACGACATCGTCGTGACCCCGCTCGGCGACCCCACCCGCGAGCCGATCACCAGCGACTTCGAGGACGGCACCGCCCAGGACTGGTCACCGCGCGCCGCCGCCGTCCTGGAGACCGGGACGACCGCGCACACCGGCGCCCACGCCCTCACCGTCACCGGCCGCTCCGCCTCCTGGGACGGCCCCGCCCTGAACGTCCTCGGCCGCATGGGCAAGGGCGACAAGTACGCCCTGTCCGTCTGGGTCCGGCTCGGCCCCGACACCGCCGCCGGCAAGCTCGGCCTGTCCATCGAACGCCACACCGGCGGCACCCCCAGCTACGAGCGCGTCGTCGCGCCCAAGGACGTGCCCGCCGGGCAATGGGTGCAGCTATCGGGGGCGTACACGCTCGCGTACGACGTCGACTTCCTCAGCGTCTACATCGAGTCCGACACCGGCACCTTCCCCTTCCACCTCGACGACTTCACCCTCACCTACGTCGAGCCCGAACCCATCCAGACCGGGCTGCCCTCGCTCAAGGACGAGGTGCCGTTCACGATGGGCTCCGCCTTCACCCGCCCCGACACGCTCGGCGTCCACGGGCAGCTCCTCGCCAAGCACTTCAACGGCGTCACCCCCGGCAACGAGCTCAAATGGGACGCCACCGAGCCCCGGGAAGGCGAGTTCACCTTCACCGACGGCGACTACCTGGTCGACTGGGCCACCGAGCACGGCATGACCATCCGCGGCCACACCCTCGCCTGGCACAGCCAGACCCCCGACTGGGTCTTCGAGAACGCCACCAAGGACGTGCTGCTGCAACGCCTCGAACGGCACGTCCGCACGCTCGTCACCCGCTACAAGGGCAGGATCGCCGTCTGGGACGTCGTCAACGAGGTCGTCGACGAGAACCAGCCCGACGGGCTGCGCCGCTCCAAGTGGTACGAGATCGCCGGGCTCGACTTCATCCGCACCGCCTTCCGCACCGCCCACGAGGCCGACCCCGCCGCCAAGCTGTTCATCAACGACTACAACACCGAGCTCCCGCGCAAACGCGAAGCCCTCTACAAGCTCGTCAAGCAGCTCAAGGACGAAGGCGTGCCCATCGACGGCGTCGGGCACCAGCTCCACCTCAACATCGAGCACCCGCCCGCCGCCGACGTCGAAGCCACCATCGAGCGCTTCGCTGGCCTCGGCCTCGACCAGCAGGTCACCGAACTCGACGTGAGCATCTACACCGACTTCGTCTCCACCTACGACACGATCCCGCCCGAGCTGCTCCTCCAGCAGGGGTACCGCTACAAGGAGCTGTTCGACGTCTTCAGGCGGCAGGCCGCCCGGCTCGGCTCCGTCACCGTGTGGGGCGAATCGGACGACGTCAGCTGGCTGCGCTCCTGGCCCATCACGCGGCTCAACGCACCCCTGCTCTTCGACGACGACCTCCAGGCCAAGCCCGCGTACTGGGGCGTCGTGGACCCGTCCAAGCTGGACCCGCTCGTCCGCAAGCTGGAGGCGCCCGCCGGCGTCATCAAGGTCGACGGCAAGCGCGACCCCGAATGGGACCTGCTGCCCGACGCACCCCTCGCCCGCGTCGGCGACGTCTCGGCCGGCTTCCAGGCCCGCACGGCCACGACCGGCTCTCCCGCGCACGCCGCCACGACCAGCTCTCTCGCGCGCCCCGGCACGACCTCCGGTTTGTACGTGCTCGCGGAGGTGACCGACCGCACCGTGAACAAGGACGACCGCGTCACCTTCACCGTGGACGGCCGCTCCCGCACCCTCACCCGCACCTCGCCCGGCGTCCGCCCCACCGCCACCGGCTACCGCGTCGAGGCCCTGCTCGCCGGCGGCACCGACGTCCAGCTCACCGTACGAGACCGGACCGCCGAGACCACCTGGACCGGCCGGATCACCCCCGCCCCCGCCGTCAAGCACACCACCGCCCCGCACCGCCCCACGCCCCCCGTCCTGGACGGCGCCGTGGACCGCACCTGGACCGGCGCCCCCGAAGTACGCACCGCCACCAGGATCCAGGGCACCACGGGCGCCACCGCGAGGGTCCGCGCCCTCTGGTCCGGCCCCACCCTGTACGTCCTCGCCCAGGTCACCGACCCCACCCTGAGCGAGCAGTCCGCCAACCCATGGGAACAGGACTCCGTCGAGATCTTCGTCGACCCCGGCAACGGCAAGACCAAGGGCTACACGGACGACGACGGCCAGTACCGGGTGAGCTTCACCGGCCGCATCACGGTGGGCGGCACGTTCGACGCGGCAGGCGTGAAGGACCACATCCGGGCGGCGGCCGCCCCGGTGCCCGGCGGGTACGTGGTGGAGGCGGCCATCGACCTGCCCACCATCACCCTCGGGGAAGGCACGTTGCTGGGCTTCGACGTCCAGGTCAACGACGCGACCGGAGCGGCCCGTACGAGTGCGGTGACGTGGAACGACGCGACGTCCCGCAGCTACCTCGACACCAGCCACTGGGGTGTCCTCCGCCTGACCCGCTGACCGACACCCCTGCGGCCTGACCCGCCGCTCACCCCACGACGGGGGAGCGGCGTGACAGGCGCAGCATGAGCCCGTGACCCGCCTGTCCCGACGTCCAGGCCGCCGTTGCGATGAGGGGCGCGCCGAACGCCAGCACCGCGATCAGCGCGAGGTGGCGCAGGCGCCGGGACGGTAATCGGGCTGCCAGGTCCCTCATGCCGATCCTGCCTTTCCGTCAAGCTGGGCAGAACGGAAACGGTGATCACACGGGAGCTGACCGGAAGTACAGATCGTTTTCGGTAATGCCGAAGACCCGATGGCGCTCCCTAGTCCTGGTCGTCGGGGTAGTGGAACAGGTCTTCTGGCGAGTGCGCGGTGGCTGCGCGAGTGAGCCACGTGTGGAGCTGGTCGACGTCTGTGCAGGTGGTGATGCAGGTTTGGGTGGCCTCTGTGATGGCGACGCCGCGCGCATCGAGCACGAGCAGCACCGCCTCGGCAGCCTCCTGCGCCTTGCCCTTGGCCGTGCCTTCCTTGACTCCGCGTCCGAAGTGCTCGCGGGCGAAGGGGCTGTAGACCGGCCACGTGGTGGACGCCATGATCTCCTCCAAGAGCTTCCGGACCTCGGGCCCGGACATGCTGTATGCGTATTCATAGTACTTCGTAGCGTCACTATCAGGGCGGCTGCTGAGCGCTTCGGTGAAGGCTTTGAGCACCTTGCAGTCGCGGCCCTGAGCCATGACCGACAGGACGGCGAGGGGCAGGTCGGCGGTGGCTTCCTGCGGGTCGATGATGGCGGGGATGTCGTCCGGGCCCACCGTGCGGGCCTGGAAGTGGTAGCCGGTCAGCCCCGAGTCGATCGGCTGCCCGTAATGGTCGGCGTCCGGCTGGTTGGGGCAGACGACCAGGACCGTGACGTCGCAGCGCAGCAGCAGCCAGGCGGCGGCCGCGTAGCGGGCGAGTTGTACGACGCTCTTACCCCTGCCCTGCTGGATCTCCACGACGATGACGTGCTGCGGGCATTGTGCCGGCCCCAGGGTGAAGACGAGGTCGGCTTCGATGTCGTCGGAGATCCGGGTGTTGAACGTGCGCTCCTCCTGCTGGATCGCAGGAGTGTCGGGCAGGTCCACCTTGACGATGTCGCGCAGGAGCCCCACGGCCAAGCGCGGGTTGTCGCTGAACATCTGGACGAGTGCGTCGTTGAGTGACGGCATGACTCGTATGGTAGCTGTATGCCTACGTCTAGATATGAAGTTTGCTGAACTTTCTCGCCGTGCGGCCGGGTGCGGGTGTCGTCGCACCCGGCCGCGCGGCGCTCATCCCACCCAGTCGTGGCCGGCCGGGGCGATGTTGCCCTCGTGATGGCCGGCGGGAATGACGTTGTCGTGCTGGCCTGCGGGGGCGACTCCGCCGTCGACGTGGCCCGCGGGGGCGATGCCGCCGTCATAATGGCCGGCCGGGGCGATGCCGCCCTCCCAGTGGCCGGCGGGGGTCGTGTTCTCGTGCTGGCCCGTCGTCGCGGGCAGGGCGGTGGTCGTGGCGGCGGCGCCTGCCAGGGCGCCGAGGGCGAGGGCCGTGCCGGTGGCGGCGATCGTGAGTGCTCTCCTGGTCCGCATCCTGTTCTCCCCGTTCTGCGGTCGATCGTGGTGACCAGGCCACACCATCAAGAGGCGGCTTCATGTCGGCTGCAGATCGGTGTCATCGCTGGTCGGACCCGGGTGGGGTGGGGGCTGTACGGAGGCGTACAGTAAGGACCATACGGCAGCGTATGGAGGCGTCATGAGAACTCCCGTCTACTGGTCGTCGGCGCTTGAGGACATCCCGGTGCCCGACTACGCCGATGTGATGATCGGGGTGCTGCCTCCCGGCGCCCCCGAGGATCCGCGGGTCTGGGCGGAGGAGATCTTCTCCCTGCGGGCGCTGCCGAGCTGGGTCGGTGCCGCGATGGCGGCGCGGCAGGCTCTCGTGCCGCTGCTCGGTGTCCGGCGGGCTCCTCGGGACGTCTTCCGGGTGGCGCGGGTGGAGGGGGAGGAGGCGCTCATCGTGGCCGATGACCGGCATCTCGACTTCCGCTGCGGCGTCGCCGTGGACGCCGCCGCGCGGCTGGTGCGGGTCACCACCACCGTGCGGCTGAAGGGGTGGCGGGGCAGGGTGTACTTCATGCCGGTACGTCTGGCGCATCCGGTCGTCGTGCATGCGATGATGCGCTCGGCCCAGCGCCGCCTCGCCGCCACCCAGTCTCCATCGTGACCTGAGCCCCCAAGTCCGGGCGGAGGCCGGGGGTCGGGGTGAGCCGCCGATCATGGCTCTGGCAGGGTTCAGACATGGAGATCTGGGACGTGCTGCGCTCGCCGGCTGACCAGGCCGTCACCTTGATCCACCGCGCTTCAGGGCTGCGTACGCGGCTCGACCTGGCCGCGGGCCGACCCCATCTCGTGGAGATCCGATGATCCGTAACCCCGTCCTGCCCGGCTTCCACCCGGACCCGTCCATCCTGCGTGTGGGGGACGACTACTACATCGCCACCTCGACGTTCGAGTGGTATCCGGGCGTCCTGGTGCACCATTCGCGTGACCTGGTGCACTGGCGTTCCCTGGGTGGCATCCTGACCGAGCGCAGGCTGCTCGACCTGTCCGGGGTGCCCGACTCGGGCGGGGTGTGGGCGCCCGACCTGACGTACGCGAACGGGCTGTTCCACCTGGTCTACAGCGTGATGGACACGTACGCGCACGGCTACAAGGACGTCGCCAACTACCTCGTCACCGCGCCCGCCGTCGAGGGCCCGTGGTCGGACCCGGTGCGGCTGCCGGGCCGGGGGTTCGACGCGGCGCTCTTCCACGAGGACGACGGCACGGCGTACCTGCTGAACATGGTGTTCGACTCGCGCCCCGGGCGCGGCTTCTCCGGCATCGAGCTGCAGCCGCTCGGCGGCGGCGAGCCGAAGCTCATCCTGGAGAACCGCAGCGTCACGGAGGGGCCGCACATCTACAAGGTGGACGGCTGGTACTACCTGATGGTCGCCGAGGGCGGCACCGGTTACGAGCACTGCGTGAGCGTGCTGCGCTCGCGCGCCCTGGAGGGCCCGTACGAGCCCGACCCGGCCGGACCGATGCTGACCTCCCGCCACGACCCCGGCCTGGAGCTGCAGAAGGCCGGGCACGGCTGCCTCGTGCGGACGCAGGGCGGTGAGTGGTACATGGCGCATCTCGCGGCGCGGCCGTACGCGCCGCGCGGCCGGTGCGTGCTGGGCAGGGAGAGCGCGATCCAGCGCGTCGAGTGGGTGGACGGCTGGCCCCGGGTGGCCGGGGGAGTGCCGGCCGTGGACGTGTCCGCGCCTGAGCTGCCGCCGCACCGCTGGCCCGCCGCCGGCGGGGTGTGGAGCACGCTGCGCCGGCCGGCATCCCCCGACTGGGTGCGATTCGAGGACGGGCGGGTGACGGTCAGCGGCGGCCAGTCACCGTACGGGCGGCGCGCCCCCAGCCTGGTCGCCCAGCGGGTGACCGCCCAGCGGGGCACGTTCGCGGCGAACGTGACGTTCGAGCCCCGCAGCGTGCACCAGTCCGCCGGGATCACCGCCTACTACAACTCCCGCACCTGGTACCACCTCGCGCTGACCACCGACGGCGTCGTCCTGACCGGCAGCGACAGGGGCGCCCGCACCGTGCACTTCACCGCCCCGGGCACCGCGAGCCGCCTCGCCCTGGAGCTCGACGGGCCGGTGCTGCGCTTCTCGTACGACGGCCACGCCATCCCCGTGGAGCTGGACGCCACGATCCTGTCGGACGAGCACGCCGACGAGATCATCGACGGCCAGGTGCGCGCGTTCGGCTTCACCGGCGCGTTCGTCGGCCTGTGGGTGCAGGACCTGGCCGGTGAGGGCTGCGCGGCCGTCTTCGACGACGCGATCTATGAGCCCGAGGCCGATGCCGTGGCGGTGGAGCACGGCGGCGCGTAGGGGCGGCCGGGCACGTACCGGGCCCACTCGGCGCCGCTGATCGACGTGCCCGACGCCTCGCAGACGTTGCCCGTCGCCTGCTCCACGTTCAGGCCGTAGAGCTGGGCGGCGCTGCCGGAGGCGGCGGCCAGCACGGTGCCGTCGGGGCCCAGCTCCACGTCACCGGCCGCGCCCCGGCCCGCGAACACGGCCCACAGCTCGGGACGGGCGGGCGTGACGACGTTCCACGCCCGCACGCTCCCGTCCTCGGAGGCCGTGACGAGCGTGCGGTCGTCGGCGCTGAAGGCGAGCGCCGACACGGCGGCGGAGTGTCCCGGCAGGTCGGCGAGCTTCTTGACGGCGGCGGGCGCGGCGACGTTCCAGAGGCGGGCGACGCCGTCGGACGACGCCGTGGCCAGCGTCTTGCCGTCGCGGCTGAACCGCAGGTCGAGGACGCTGCCCGGACCGGCCGAGAACGTGCCGAGCGAGCGCGGCTCGGCCGGCTTCGACAGGTCCCACAGCCGTACGGACCCGGTGCCCGAGCCGACGGCCAGGGCGCGGCCGTCGGGACGGAAGGCGGCCGTGCTCACCCGCCGGTCGGCGGCGCCGACGGTGGCGACCTGCTTGGGGCTGGACGGGGTGGCGACGTTCCACAGCAGCGTCCGGCCGTCGCGGCCGGTCGTCACGACCGTCTTGCCGTCGGGCCCGTACGCGGCCGACCGCACGCCGGCCGTGTGCCCCGTCAGCGTGCCGAGCAGCTTCGGGGTCGCGGTCTCGGAGACGTCCCAGATCCTGGCCGTCTTGTCGTCGGACGCCGTGACCAGGCGGGTGCCGTCGGGATTGAACGCCACCGACGCGACCCGCTCCGTGTGCCCGCTGAGCGTGGACTCGGGCGTGGCCACCGCCGGGTCGGAGATGTTCCAGAGCCGGACGGTCTCGTCGTCGGAGGCGGTGGCCAGCGTGGCGCCGCCCTTGGCGATGGCGATGCCGTTGACCTGCCCGGTGTGCGCGCCGAGCCGGGCGAAGGGCGCGGTGCGGGAGGTGTTGGAGACGTTCCACAGCCGGGCGACGCCGTCGGCGGCGGAGGTCAGCAGGTTCTGGCCGTTCGGGCTGAACGCCACCCCGGTCACCGCGTCGGGGAACCCGGCCAGGGTGGCGGTGAGCACGGGCTCACGCGGGTTCTGGACGCTCCACAGCCGGACCGTTCCGTCGGCGGAGGCGGTGGCCAGGACGTTGCCGTCGGGGCTGAACGCGACGTCGTCCACCGAGCCGGAGTGGCCGCTCGCGGTGCCGACCAGCTTCGTCGCGGTGATCTCCCAGACCTGCACCTTGCCGGTGTCGGAGGAGGAGGCCAGGTAGCGGCCGTTCGGCGCGAACGTGACGCTCCTGACCGCGCCCTCCGCCGAGGTGAGCGTGGCCAGCACGGCCGGCTTCGCGGGGGTGAGCACGTCGAGGAGCTTGATCGTGCCGTCGGTCGAGCCGAGCGCCACGAGCCGGCCGTCGGGGGAGAAGGCCGTCCTCGTGGGGTCGGCGTCCTGCTTGACGACCGCGACCTGCGCGGGCTTGGCCGGGTCCGTGACGTTCCACAGCCGCATCGTGCCGTCGGTGGACGCGGTGGCCAGCACGTTGCCGTCGGGGCTGAACGAGACGGAGCCCACCTGCTCCTCGTGGCCCTTGAGCGTGGCCAGCGCGCGGGGCTTGGCGGTGTCGGAGACCTCCCACAGGCGGGCGGTGCCGTCGGCCGACCCCGTCGCGAGCACCTTGCCGCTCTTGCTGAACGCGGTGGCGAGCACGCCTCCCGTGTGCCCCTTGACGACGCCCGCGCTCTTGGGCCGCAGGGCGTCGGTGACGTTCCACAGCCGGGCGGTGGTGTCGCCCGAGGCGGTCACGGCCACGCGGCCGTCGGGGCGGTAGGCCACCCGCTCCACCGGGGCGGTGTGACCGGTCATGCGGGCGCCGACCGGGCGGGAGAGCGAGCCGAGCAGGGCGCCCCTCGCCTCGGGGGTGGCCGAGAGGCGGTAGGCGGCCAGGGCGAGCTGCGAGCCCAGCGAGCTGTCACCGGCGCCGGCGGCGGCCGCGGCCACCTGGCGGGACAGCGCCTGGTCGCGCTCGAGTGCCGCCTCGGTCGCCTGGTGGCTGAAGCGGCTCGACTGGACGAGCGCCACCACGGCGCCCGTGGCGGCCACGAGGAAGAGCAGGGTCAGGGTGGCGATCGCGCCGCGGGTGATCTGCTTGCGGCGCTGCTGCCGGCGCCGGGACGCGTCGAGGAACTCCTTCTCGACGGACGTGACCGCACTTGGGGGTGGGGCGCCGGGCAGGGCCGAGACGGCGGCCTGGGCGGTGGCGAGGCGGTCGTCGGTGTAGAGGTAGGAGGCGTCCTGGCCGTCCCGCTGCCACATCTCGGCGTCCTCGGCCAGCCGCCGCCGGACGAGCAGCCCGGCCCGCGCGGTCTCGGCCCAGTTGCCGAGCCGGGGCCAGGTGCGCACGAGGGCTTCGTGGGCCAGCTCCGCCTGCTCGCCCTCGTCGGTGACCGTCACGGTGACCAGGCGCGCGCGTACCAGCTCGGCCAGCACCTGCCCCTCGACGGAGGCCGCGCCGGAGCTCAGCCGGGAGACCGGCACGCGCCGCCGCAGCGCCCCCGCCTGCGGGTCCACGTGCACGAGCGGCACCAGCAGCCCGCGCACGACCGGCTCGGACTCCGCGCCGAGCCGCCGCAGCGTCTCCTCGCCGCTCAGCGCGACCGCCCGCGCGACCCCGCCGGCCGCGCGGTAGCCCGCCATGGTGAGCACCCCGCCGGAGCGCCGCTGCCAGGTGGCCAGCAGCGCGTGCGACAGCAGGGGCAGCAGGTCGTCGGCGCCCGCCAGCGCCTGGACGTCCTCCAGGATCAGCTCGGTCAGCCCGGCCTCCAGCGAGAGCCCGGAGCGGACGGCCGGCTCCTCGATCGCGCGCCGCAGCTCGGCCGGGGTCATGGGGGCGACGATCTCGGGCCGCCGCATCGTCTCCAGCAGGCCGGGGTACGCGGCGCAGCGAGCGAAGAAGTCGCCCCGCACGGCGATCACCACGGCCGCCGATCGGGACACCTCGACGAGCGCCTCCACGAACCGCCGCCGGGCCGCCTCGTCGTCGCACAGGGTGAACAGCTCCTCGAACTGGTCCACCACCACGAGCGTGCGCGCGGGCAGCCCCCGCCGGGCCGCGCCGGGGTCGGAGTCGATGATCGCGCGCAGCCGTTCGGGATCGCCGCCGCCCAGCGCGGCCAGCTCGCGGGCCAGCGCGGCCACCGGCAGCGGGCCGGGGGTCAGCACGACGCTCCTGCGCGCGTCCTCGCGCACGGCGGGGATCAGGCCGGCGTGCAGCAGCGACGTCTTCCCGCAGCCGGACGGGCCGGTGACGATGAGCGGGCCGCCCGCCTCGAACGCCTGCGAGCCGATGACCACCGGCGGCCCGGCGGAGCGCAGCGCCTGGCGGGCCCGCGCGGCCAGCGATCTGGTCGCCTCCTCGCGGCCGAGGAACAGCTCGGCGTGGTCGCGCCCGTACGCGGCCAGCCCCCGGTAGGGGCTGTTCAGGTCGCCGGGGGAGCTGATCGGCGGGCCCGCGTGCGTGCGGGTGGCGCGGTGGGCCGGGTTGACGGTGAGCGGCGGCAGCTCCTTGACCTCCCCGGCCTGCCTCCTGGGCCGGGGGAACCCGGCGGCGGGCAGCACGCGGGCCAGGTGGTGGTGCACGTGGTCGAGCGTGAACGCCGCGGGCCCCGCCGGGTCGCCGTCGTTCAGCAGCCGCAGCAGCGCCCCGCTGAGCGCGGTGTGCCGGACGCCGGGCAGCGCCCAGGCGTTCTCGTCCTTGCTGGCCGAGGTCAGCACGTACGCGCCGCGCCAGGAGGCGTCGAACGTCTGGTCCATCGCCTTGGCGGGCACCGGCCGGTTGCCGCTGGTGAAGCAGCAGTCGAGCACGACGACGACATGCTCGGCCCGGGACGAGCCGAGGATGCGGCGCACCATCGCGTACGGCAGCGCCTGGAAGCCCGGCGCCCCCTGCCCCAGGTCGACCGTGGCCCGCGTGGCCAGGTGCAGCTCGTTGTCGGGGGCGAACAGGGCATGCCCCACGAAGTGGAACATCAGCACGCTCGTGGCCTCGCGCGCCGCGTGTTCGAGCGCCTCGCCCAGGTTGGCGGGGGTGGCGGGGTCGAGCAGCACGGTGAGGTGCTGCGGGGCCAGGCCCGCCCGGTCGACCAGGCACTGCCCGAGGTCGGTGACGGTCGCCGGCACGGCGGGCACCTGCGGCAGCCGTGACGAGGGCCGGTGCGCGCCGGTGCCGGCCACGACCACCCGGGCGCCCTCGGACGCCAGCAGCAGGGGTGGATCGTTCCGGCCGGCCGGCCGGACGAGCCGGGTCCTCTCGAGCGTCGTCGAATCGTCCTCGGTCATCCGGCGCTCCACGGGCGTGGGGGTTGGCGAAAAACGGCGTTGTTCAGGTTACGCAGGTCCTTGCGGCACCGTCGAGGCCGCATACGGCGCATTCTGCTAAGGCGCGGCCTAATATCTAGGTAGAGATCGCCACATATAGGGGCAGATCATGACAGTGGTGTTCGTCACTGGCGATCGGGATTCGTGGGCGGGAGCCTCGTCACCCGCCTCATCAAGGACGGCCACACCGTACGGGCCCTGGCACGCAGCGACGCCTCCGCCGCCGCCGAAGCGCTGGGCGCGGCACCCGTACGCGGCGACATCGGCGACCCCACGAGCCTGCGGGAGGCGATGACCGGCTGCGAGCTGGCCTTCCACGCCGCCGCCCGCACCACCCGCGGCGGCGACCGCGTCCGCTTCTGGGCCGACGACGTCCAGGGCACCGCGAACGTCCTGCGCTGCGCCCGCGAGGCGGGAGTGCGCAGGCTCGTGCACGTCGGCACGGAGGCCGCCCTGATGGACGGCCGGCCGCTCGTCGGCGTGGACGAGACCGCGCCGCTGCGGCCCGGCTCGCGCGCCCACTACGCCGCCTCCAAAGCCGCCGCCGAACGGCTCGTCCGCGACGCCGGAGGGCTGGAGACCGTCGTGCTCCGGCCCCGCTTCGTCTGGGGCGCCGGCGACACGACCGTGCTGCCCGAGCTGGTCGCCATGGTGCGCGGCGGGCGGTTCGCGTGGATCGGCGGCGGCCGGCACCGCACCGACACCACGCACGTGGACAACGCCGTCGAAGGGCTCGTCCTGGCCGCCGAACGGGGCCGCCCCGGGGAGGGGATGGCGGAGCTGCGCGCCCAGGCCCCGGAGTAGCGGCCCTCGCCGGGAACGGCCACCAGCCCGCCGGCCGAGGGCCGTCACCAGTTCGCCGGCAGGCCCGGGGTCGTCGGGGGCAGCGGGTGGTCCGGCGGGTGGATGACGTAGGCGACGCCGCCGCTGCTGGAGCTGCGCAGCCACACGTTCTCGAAGTCGGCGCGCGGATAGACGTGCCGCACGGCCGCGTTGCTGGAGGACGCCGGGTCGTTGGCGATCACGTCCCCCGTCGAGGTGAAGCCCACGACGGCCATCAGGTGGCCGTCGGTGCCGTACCCTGCGCCGGGCAGCTCGCCCTTCTTGAACGACTGCGAGGTGATGACCGGCACGCCCGCCTTGATCAGCAGCTCCAGCTCGGTCAGCGAGCGCAGCCGGGTGACGAACCCGTCCACGCCGTACCGCCCCGCGTACGCCGTGTTGAACGGCCAGTTGCCGGTGCCCTCGTAGGCGTGGTCGTAGGTGTAGCGGGCGGCGTGGTCGACCTCGGGGTTCGGGTCGGAGGGGTCGACCCAGGAGGTGTCCTGCTCGCTGGGCCACCGGTCCCAGTAGCCGAGCACCATCGTGGTGGAGGTGGGGCTGCACCAGGCCTCGCCGCCGCCGTTCCACTCGGGGTAGTGGCCGAGGTGCACGTTCTGGGAGCGGCGCGGCACGGCCAGCTCGGTGCCCCACGCGCCGCCGCCGGGGCTGACGGGCACGCTCTTGCGCTCGGGCACGTTCGAGCTCATCACTCCGGACGTGCGCACGCGCGGCGTCACCTCCGACCCCGGCCTGCGGTAGAGGGTCAGGCGGAGCTGGTAGCCGCTGAGCGGCTTGCCGGCCGCCGCGACCAGCGTGTCCACGGCCACCGACGCGTCCGCGTCGCCCTGGTTCGGTACGGACGTGCGCAGGATGTCGCCCTCGGCGTACGACCAGCGGCCCAGCGAGTACCACTTGGTCAGGCCCTCGGCGTTCCTGCCGCGCGCCTCGACCTGGATCCAGCTCCCCGGCGGCACGTCCGCCGTCCACGACGCGATCAGCTCGGTCGCCCCGAACCCGATGTCCCGCTCGGGGCCGGTCCAGCGGGCGTACTCCCAGGTCTTGGTGCCCAGCGCGTCGGTGTACGTCATCGTCCCCGCGGCCTGCCCGAACGCCAGCCCGTCACCGGCCGTGGTGCCCTCGGGGGTGCCGGAGGAGAAGTCGGCCCGCTGGTAGACGACGTCGGGGACGGCCGCCGGTTTCGTCCCGGTGGTGGTGCTCGTCATGGGGGTGAGCAGGAGCAGGGCGGACAGGACCAGGGACAGCGCAGGCATGAACCCACCTTCCAGGAGCGCTCTATGCCGCCGACCCTAAGCTCGGCGGCCCCGGCAAAGCATCGGGAGATCTACGTACTCGGCCGCCCCCACTGATTCGATAGAGGGTGACGATGCTCAGGTGAGGCTCACGTCCTGAAATGAGATGACTTATGCGGAAATACGTGATCATGGGAGTGCAGGGCAGCGGCAAGGGCACCCAGAGCGCCCTGCTGGCCGCCGACCTCGACCTGGTCCACATCAGCGTCGGCGACATCTTCCGCTGGCACGTCAAACACCACACCAAGCTCGGCGCCCAGGTCCGGCGCCTGGTCGCGGCCGGGGAGCTCGTGGGCGACGACCTGGTGGAATCCGTCGTCAGAGACCGCCTCCAGCTCCACGACTGGAACTACGGCTTCATCATCGACGGCTTCCCCCGCAACCGCCGCCAGGCGGAGTTCTTCCTGGAGAGCTACGACCTCGACGGCGTGATCCACCTCGACCTGCCCGACGACGAGGTCCGCCGCCGCGTCCTGGCCCGCCGGCTGTGCTCCCGCTGCGGCATGGACTACAACCTCATCGCGCACCGGCCGGAGGTGGAGGGCCGCTGCGACGTCTGCGGCGGCGACCTCGTCACCAGGGCGGACGACACCCCGGACGCCCTGGCCCGCCGCCTGGCCGACTACCACAGCAAGATCGACCCGGTGATCGAGCTGTTCAAGCGGAAGGAATACGTGATGACGATCGACGCCCGCGCCGACAAGGCCACCGTCCAGCGCGCCATCCGCACCCGCTTCAACCTCCCGCCCTACCTCCCGTCGAACGCCCGCCTGTCCGGCTGAACCCGCCGGTGCACCTGCCGCTTACTGGCTAGTCTCCCGGTATGACTGCGGACATGACCACGATCAAGGTGCCCAAGAACGTCCGCGACCGGCTCATCGCCATCGCCGACGAGCGGGGCCGCGGCACCACCCTGGCCGCTGTACTGACCGACCTGCTCGACAAGCACGAAACGGACAAGACGCGGGACCGGCTGGCCTACCTGGAGGTCGTGGCGGCGGCGGAGGGCGACGTCGATGCCATGGCCCGCGCGCAGCACCGCGCGGACCAGGCTCTCGACCTGCTGCGGGCGCGTGAATCTCGTTAGTCCGTCGCGGAGGCGGCACTGCCGCCCGAGCAGAGCGCGTCCTCCCCGGCATGATCGCCGACCTCGGCTGAGCGGCCAGGGCGCCGGGTCAGCAGGCGCGCAGCATGTTGAGCAGGGCGGTGCGCTCGCTGCGGGTCACGAAGAGCCGGTAGTGGTGCTTCACGGTGATCCACGAGGTCGCGTACCGGCACCAGTGGGCGCGGCGGCTCGGGCGCCAGCTCTGCGGCCCCTGGCCGCCCTTGGCGATGTTGGCGGAGTGGCTGACCGTGATCAGCTCGGGCCGGACGAGGTCGTGGGCGAAGGCGCGCCGCTTGGCCGCGCTCCACCGCTTGGCCCCCGACCGCCACGCGTACGACAGCGGCACCACGTGATCGACGTCGACGTACCTCTCGCTCTTCAGCACCTTGCCGTCGTAGGGGCTGTACCAGGTGCCCTTGACCGGGTGGCAGTGGGCGTTCTTGCGCACCCGCCGCCCGTCGCGGGCCAGGACCTTCTCCCGGGTGCTGCACCTGCTCGTGCGTCGCCCTTCCTTCGGCAGGAACCGCTTGCGGCTGTAGCCGCGCAGCGATAACGGCCTGGCCACCTTGAGCTTGGCCAGCATGCGCCGGGCGAGCGCCGCGGACTCGGCCTGTGACCGTTTGTGCGGCTCGGCCGCCGCCGGCGAAGGCGTGGTGAGGATGGCGGTGATCGGGAGGAGGACGAGGGCGAGCACGGCGACGCAGAGGGCCCGCCGCGGAGAGATCACTGTTCGACCCATACCCACCGGCGTCCCCAGCCGCCGCCACAATATTCCACCAGCTTCCCCGACAAAAGCCGCATAAACCATCACTTTCCCGTGTAGACACCGGCGAAATTCGATTCCTCGCCCCGTCCAGCCTATGGAATCCTGGGACCGTCCAAGCCGGGGGAGAAGGGGCAGGGAAATGGCGGGCGGCAGCACGATACAAGAAGAGAAAACTCCTGAGAATGGCGCGAAAAAGCGCGGCAATGCGGTCCGGGCGACGATCGGCACCGTGCTCGCCGCCATCCTGGGCCTGGTCAGCAGCTTCGGCGTCTCCGGCCTCGGCCTCGACGTCTACGGACCGGCCCTGACCTGGGTGATCATCGGCTGGGCGCTGCTCGGCATGGTGATCGTCGGCCTGTGGCCGCTCCTGCGCGACCTCAGGCGCACCCGCCCCCGCCTCGCCCTGGCCGGCGGCGCCTTCGCGGCGCTGGCCGCCCTGTCGGTCTGGGTCGTGGTGCTCGGCCGCCCGGGCGACGGCATCGACCCCATCGCCCACGGCTGCCGCTACCTGAACGGTACCCACCAAATCTCCGCCAGCGCCGATATCGCCAGAAGCTGGGGCATCATTGGGAATTTCACCCTCGTACACAATCCTCATCCCAAATGCGGAGTGGTATGGGCCCAATTCCTGACCCCCAAGGATGAGGAGATGAAGCGCCCGCCTTTCCGCGACATGAGAATAGCCTCGATCGCCCTCGACATCATCCGCAGATCCCCCGAGGGCCGCCAGACCGCCGTCTGGAACTACGACACGGCCCCGGTGAGCGAGGTGGGCAACCGCGACATCTGGACCCCGGGGCTCCGCCTCGACGACGGCGTCTACGAGGCCGACCTCAGCATCCGCTTCACGTCCGGCGAGCCCGCCAACGTCCACCTCACCTGGAACACCGACCAGCCCTCCATCATCCGCCCGGAAGCCGGCTGACGCCCGCCCCCGAACTACGCTGTGCGTGCACAGCATGCTCATTCCCAGGAGCGTGACCATGAAGGCGACCGGCGCTCCGGTGGTTCACGCGATTCTTCGCGGCACGCTGGACGGCCGGAGCGCTCCCGTCCTGACCATCCGCGGGGCGGCGCACGTCCCGGCGCCGGAGGCAGAGTGGTGGAAGGCGCCGCTCGCCGGCGGCGGAGGCGTCACCGTGGCCGCGACCCACGTCCCCGGCGACCCTGACCCCGTCCTGCGCCTCTACCGCATCGCACCGGCCGGCGTGCCTGCGGCACAGGTCCGGAAGACCGGCCGGTGCGCCGCAGGGATGCGAGTCGCCGCCAGCCTGGCGTCAGGCGGCGCCGACGGTGAAGGTGTAGGTCTTCGTGCCGAGCCGGACGCCGGCGGCGTTCAGGGTGATGACCGTGAGACGGTTGACGCCTGCCCGGGTGGGGGTGATCGTCACCGTGGCCGTGCCGTCCTCACCGACCGCGACGTTCTGCTCGGGCGAGCTTTCCAGCCGATAGCGGAACGTGGTCGCGTCGTCGACGCCGTTCACCCCGAAGACGAACTCGCCCGGCACACCCACGCCTCCGCCGGGCACGTCCGGGGGATAGACGGCGGAGGAGACCGTGGGGGGAGCGGCCGGGGCGGGCCGGAACGTGTAGGCCGTGGCCGGGCCCTGGTTGCCCGCCCTGTCGACGCTGGACACGGTCAGCGTGGCAGGGAAGGTCAGGGTCGGGGTGTAGGTGAGCACAGCCGACCCGTCGGCGGAGGCCGCGACCTTCCCGGACTGTCCTGTGCTGAAGGAGAAGGAGTAGGCGGCGACGTCCGGCGAGCCGTTCGGCGACAAGGTGAAGGTGCCGGGCAGGCCCACCCGGCCGCCGACCTGGCCCTGAGGGAAGTCGGTCGAGCTGACCAGGGGCTGGCTGGGCTTGGTGGTGTCGACGGTGAACTCCGGCTGCCAGGAGGTCCACGAGCTGTGGTCCCAGCCTTCGAGCCAGCCGGTGCCGTCGGGGTTCTCCGTCCGGTACGCGTTCTCCGTACGTGCCCGCCAGGTGTACTTGCCTCCGTCGGTGAGCTGTCCCGCGGGCACGGTCACGCAGTGCGGTGAGAGGCTGGAGCTCTCCGGGCTGACGGATTCGCCGAGCTTGGCGCCCGACGCGTCCGCCCACTCGAACCGTACCCTCAGCACCTCGGCGCTCGTCTCATCGTCCGGATCGGTGGCGGTGGCCCGCAGGGAGGGTGTGCTGGTCCCCACGTCAGGGCCGGCGGCCGGGCCCTGGCAGCCGTGGCCGACGGAGAGCTCGGAGGGCACGTCCGGCGCGGTGTTGTACCGGGTGATCAGGGCGGGCCCGCTGTTCTCCCTGACGGACGTGGTCCGGTACAGGCGCCGGCCGGCCACGCTCTCGTCCGCCGACTTCAAGCCGATCGTCAGGTACTCGTCGCCCCGCGCGGCCGCGTCCTGCACCGCCTGGGTGACGGAGTGCGAGATGCCCATGACCGAAGGGCAGATGAGCTCGGGAGTGGTCGTGCTCAGCTTGCGCAGCCACCGCGGCTGGCGCTTCCAGGTCGTACGCGGGCCGATCGCCGTGGTCTCCCAGACCTCGATCTGCGTGTCGCAGTCGCTACCGTCCCGGATGCCCAGGGACAGGCCCGCGCGGAACACCCGCTTCGCCGCCAACGAGGAGACCTTCACCTGGAAGAACGCGCGCGTGATGTTCTTCGGCTGGTTCGTCCGGCCGACCACCGCGTCGTCGTCGCCGTCCCAGGTCGGCTCATACGGGACGTAGTGGGCGCGGTGCGGATGTTTCGAGGTGACCAGCGCCCAGGATTCGGGGGCGATGGCGGAGCCCGCGTCCGCATGAGCCGGAACGGATGGGCTGATGAGCGTGAATATCGGGATCACGATCGCGGATAAGGCCAGCGATCGCTTCCTGGTGAGGTTCATGTGACTCCTGTCCGGCTTCTCAGGTGAGCGGCAGCTCCCGCCGCTCGGGGTTCACCCTAGGGACGGGACGTTGCGCGGGCCGTACATGCACCGTATAAACACCGCCTGAGCAGCCACGTCACACCGGCCCGCAGCCGGACGATCAGCGCGCCCGGCCGGGCCGGATAAGATCTCCAGATCTGGCGTCGCACGGCGGGGCATCATGGAATTCAGGATCTTCGGATCACTCGGCGTCGTCCGCGACGGCAGCGAGACCCGAGTGCCGACGGGCAAGACGCGACTGTTGCTCGCGGTGCTGCTGTGCCATCCGAACGAACCGGTGTCGCGCGAACGCCTGATCGACGTGCTCTGGGGCGACGACCCGCCCAAGTCCGCCGTCGACAACCTCCGCGTCTACGTCTCCCAGCTCCGCAAGCTCCTCGGCGACGGCACCCGCGTCGTCCGCGAACCCCGCGGCTACGCACTCACCGTCAAACCAGGCGAGCTGGACGCCGATCGCTTCGAGGACCTGGTGACCGCCGGCCGCGCCTGCGACGATCCGGCCCGCGCCGGCACCCTGCTCCGCGAGGCCCTCGCCCTGGCCCAGGAGCCCCCCTTCGCCGACGTCGATCACCTCGGCCCCATCGCCATGACCGCCCGGCGCCTGGAGGAACAACGCGCGGCCGCCGCGGAAGCGGCCGTCGAAGCCGACCTCGCCCTGGGCCGCAACGCCCAGGCCATCGCCGAGCTGTACAGCCTGATCGACACGTACCCGCTGCGCGAGGGACTGCGCCGGAGCCTGATGCTCGCCCTGTACCGCTCCGGCCGCCAGGCGGAGGCGCTGGCGGCCTACCGCGAGGCCCGCGAGGTCCTCGTCGAGGAACTGGGCATCGAGCCCGGCCCCGCCCTGCGCGATCTGGAAACCCGCATCCTGACCGCCGACCCCACCCTGAACCCACCGCCTCCCCTATCACTCACTGCCCCAGCCCCCGCACCCACTGCCTTGGGCACCCCGCCCACCGCCGCCGGAACCCCGCCCACCTCCTCCGGCACCACATGGGGCAGCTGGCTGTGGGCCGCCATCCCCCTCCTCAGCTGCGGCTACGGCACCCCCTGGGCGTTCGTGTACGCGGCGGTCAGACGCCGCTCACTCACCCTGGCCCTGTCGGCCCTCGTGTATGTGGCACTGTGCGGCATCTTCCTGGTGGTGCCGTTGAGCGACGAGGACGGCCTCAACAAGCTGGACATCATCCCCATACTCGCGCTGATCACCTTGTGGCTCGGCGGAACCTGCCACGCCGTCCTGGTCCGCGAACACGTCTTCACCCCTACGCGCTCCGCGGACCTGCCCCGCTGGAAGAAGGCGCTACACGCCACGGGCCTGACACTGTTCGCGTTGGTGGCGGTGGCCGGCTACATCTGGCTGGAACCACCCACCTGAGCCCGGCCGGGAGCGTCTGAGCCTGGACATGGTCTGCCTGCCGACCCTAGAGCTATAGAGCGTCAGTGGTGCGCGACTTCACATGCGAGCCCATGAACTTGAAATGTCGCTTACACGCCTTCCTCATCCCACTGGCGCGTAGCCGGTAGGTGGCGCCGGGGAAGGTGGCGGTGAGTTCGAGATGCCCGCCGATGGCCTCCACATAACGGGCCACCACGTCGACCGAGGTGACTTCCCCCCGCTCGATCTGCGAGACCCGCGCCTTCGTCACCCCCATCATGGCGGCGACCTCGTTCTGTGTGAGAGCGGCGCTCTTGCGGCGCTGGGCAAGCTGCCAGACGTCAATGAACTCGTCAACCATCCGTCGGGTCTCGGCCAGAGCCTCTTCCCCTCCGGCCTGCTCGACGTGCTTGGCGCGGTCCCACTTCTTGAAGGTCGTCATCGATCCTGCCGCTCCCCTTCTGCGCGCTCTTTCAGGTAATTCTCGTACAGCCGTTCTGCGTGCGGTACGGCCTCCTCGTACCAGCGGTTAGGGTCTCGAGGACTCGTCTTGATCTTGTCTCCGGCGACAAGGACGATGGCATCCCGTCTTGGGTCGAAGACGAACAGCAGTCGAAGTGCGCTACGTCCGGTGGAGCGGGGGCGCAGTTCCTTCAGGTTGGCGATACGCGAGCCGTTCACCTTGCCCACGAGTGGCCTGCCCAGCGCGGGGCCGTTCTCAGCGAGCCGATCGAGCGCATCGATGACAAGCCTGTGCGAGCCCGGATCAAGACTGCTGATCCAGGCATCGACCTCGTCGGTGACGTAGATGCTCCACTCGTCCTGCACCCTTCGAGTATAGGCGTCCCTTTACTTTTGGATGGTGGCGCAAACGCCGTCGCCCCTTCGACACGTCTCGCTGGGGCTTGGCTGAGCGGAAGGCCGCTATGGTTCAGGCCGTCCAGGGGAACAGTGCCAGATCGAGTGCCATTTGGCGCCGCGGACATGGGGAAGCCACGTCTCGACAGGCTTAGGGCTCCTTGACCAGGTGACGGCTGATCACCAGCCGCTGGATCTGATTGGCGGCCTCGAAGGCTGCATGATCTCCGACACCCAACGCAGACACATGGGAAGCCCTGCGATCAGAGGGTTGATCCAGGCATTACACCTGTGGCCGGCTCTCGTCAGCTTTCGTTGGTCGTGCTGTCCTCACGGAACAGCGACGGAACGGGGCACGCCTGTTCCGTCCACGCGAGGTCTCTCACGGAATAGGCACGGAACAGTGATCAACTAGGAACCCAATCCCAACACACGAAACCCCGCCTCCCAGCACAGGGGAGCGGGGTTTCCGCACGCCAGGGGCTACTTCGCCAGATGCCGGCTGATCACCAGCCGCTGGATCTGGTTCGTGCCCTCGAAGATCTGCATGATCTTGGCCTCGCGCATGTACCGCTCCACCCTGAACTCCCGCGTATACCCGTACCCCCCCAAAACCTGCACCGCATCGGTAGTCACCTTCATGGCCGCATCCGTGGCGACCAGCTTGGCCACGCTGGCTTGGCGGCTGTACGGAAGCCCGGCATCTCGACGGCGGGCGGCGTCGAGGTAGGTGGCCCGGGCGCTGTCCACGGCCGCCGCCATGTCGGCGAGAAGGAACCCGAGCCCCTGGTGGTCGATGATCTTCTTGCCGAAGGTCTGGCGTTCCTTGGCGTAGGTGACGGCCTCGTCGAGGGCGGACTGGGCGAGGCCGGTGGCGCAGGCGGCGATGCCGAGGCGGCCCGAGTCGAGGGCGCTGAAGGCGATCTGGAGGCCCTGGCCCTCCTCGCCGATCAGGCGGTCGCGGTCGAGGATGGCGCCGTCCCAGTGGGCGCTGGTCGTCGGGATGGCGTGCAGGCCCATCTTCTCCTCGGGGCGGCCGAAGGTGAGGCCTTCGGCCGTGCCGGGGGCGAGGAAGCAGGAGACGCCGCGGGAGCCGGGGCCGGTGCGGGCGAACAGGGCGTAGAAGTCGGCGATGCCGCCGTGGGTGATCCACGCCTTGTTGCCGGTGATCCGCCAGCCGGTCTCGACCGGCTCGGCCTTGCAGGTCAGGGCGCCGGCGTCGGAGCCGGCCTGGGGCTCCGAGAGGCTGTAGCCGCCGATGAGGTGGCCGGCCAGCATGTCGGGCAGCCAGCGGGCGCGCTGCTCGTCCGTGCCGTACGCGTACACGGGGAAGCAGGCGAGCGTGTGCACGCTGGTGGCCACCGCGACGGCGGCCCAGCGCATCGCCAGCTCCTCCAGCACCTGGAGGTACACCTCGTACGGCTGCCCGCCCCCGCCGTACTCCTCCGGGTAGGCCAGGCCGAGCAGCCCGGCCGCGCCCAGGGTGGCGAACAGGCCCTCCGGGTACGTCTCCGCGCGCTCGTGCTCGTCCACCCGGCGCGCCAGCTCCCTGTCGGCGATCTCCCTCGTCAGCTCGATGAGGTCCTTGGCATCCTGGTGGGGCAGCAGGCGGTCGACTGTCACGATCACTCCCTCAGAGGTTCTCTCCAGTGCCTTCCTGGCGCGTTCGTGGAGCTACAGGTTCTCCAGCGCCTTCCTGGCGCGTTCGCGGAACTCGGCCACCCGGGCGAGCTTGATGTCCTCGTACCCGCGGATCAGCTCGGGCAGGCCGGCGAGCTCCTCGACGACGGCGGCGGTCTCGGGGGTGAGCCGGTCGAGCGCCGTGCGGACGAGGTCGCGGTACTCGGGGATCAGCTCGCGCTCGACCCGCCGCACGCCGGCGCGGCCGAACACGTCGAACGCGGTCCCGCGCAGCACCCGGGCCGCCCGCAGGCCGCGGAACAGGACGCCGGCCGAGCGGCGTACCTTGATCTTGCGCTTCATGCCCATGGCGCGCAGCACCGGCGGGTGCAGCAGCACGGACACGACCGCGTCGGTGCCGAACTCGCGCTCGCGCCGCGCCTTCTCGGCGGGGTCGAGGTGGAGGCGGGCGACCTCGTACTCGTCCTTGTAGGCCATGAGCTTGTGCAGGCCGCGCGCGTAGGCGAGGGCGATCGCGGTGCCGGCCGTCTCGCCGGCCCGCTCGACGGCCAGCGTCCGTACGTGCCGCACGTCGTCGGCGTACGTGCGGGCGTAGGTGGCGTTCTGGTAGCCGGTCAGGTCGGCGACGCGGGTGGCGATCACGTCGTCGAGGCCCTGGGGCTCCTCCGGGGTGTCGAGGAGGGCGGCGCGGACGGCGTCCGGGTGGGAGACGGCGGCCCTGCCCCAGCGGAAGGCGGCCAGGTTCTGCTCGACGGCGGCCCGGTTGAGCGTGATGGCCCGCTCGATCGAGGCGGCGCTGACGGGCAGGCAGCCGTGCTGGTAGGCGGCGCCGAGGAGCAGCAGGTTCGCCGGCATGTGGTCGCCGAACAGCGCCTCCGACAGCGCGTGCGCGTCCACGCACACCTGCTCGCGGGTGGCGCTCTCGACCCGGGAGACGGCGGCGGCGTGGCCGGGCACGGGCACCCGGCCGGTGACCATGGCGGCGGTGGGCACGACGGAGGTGTTCAGGACGGCGACCGTGCGCTCGGGCGAGGCCACGTCGAGGGTGGCGTCGGCCGCCGCCCCCAGCACGTCGAACCCGATGAGCACGTCGGCGCCGCCGCGCGAGGCGCGTACGGACCCGCTCGGCGCCCACTTGCCGATCCGCACGTCGCTGACGACCGGCCCGCCCTTCTGCGCCAGCCCGGTCTGCTCCAGGCCGGCCGCGTGCAGGCCGTCGAGGTGGGCGGCCATCTGGAGGATCTGCGAGACGGTGACCACGCCGGTGCCGCCGATGCCGGGCATCCTGATCAGCACCTCGTCGCCGTGCGCGGTGACGGGCTCGGGCGGCTCGACGGGCAGCGGCGGCGCCTTCCTGGGCTCCTTCGTGCCGGGCTCCACCAGCAGGAACGACGGGCAGTCGCCCTTCAGGCAGCTCTCGTCGGAGTTGCAGGACGCCTGGTGGATGCGGGTCTTGCGGCCGTACTCGGTCTCGACCGGCTGGACGGACAGGCACGTCGAGACGTCCCCGCAGTCGCCGCAGCCCTCGCAGACGCGCTCGTTGATGACGACCTTGCGCGTGGGAGTGGGCAGTTTGCCGCGCTTGCGCAGCCTGCGCTCCTCGGCCGCGCAGCGGTCGTCGTGGATGAGCACGGTCACGCCGCCCAGCGCCGCCAGCTCCTTCTCCACCTCGGCGAGGTCGTCGCGGTGCCGCACGGACGCGATCGGCGCCAGCCGCACCCCCCGGTACGTCTCCGGCTCCGGCGTCGTGATCACCACCCGGCGCACGCCCTCGACGGCCAGCTCGTGGGCGAGCGCGGGCACGTCGAGGCGGCCCTCGGCGCGCTGGCCGCCGGTCATGGCGACGGCGTCGTTGTAGAGCAGCTTGTACGTCATCGGCACCCCCGCCGCGACGGCGGCCCTGATCGCGAGGGAGCCGGAGTGGTGGAAGGTGCCGTCGCCGAGGTTCTGGACGAAGTGCCGGTCGTCGGTGAACGGCGACAGCCCGATCCACTGGGCGCCCTCGCCGCCCATCTGCGTGATGCCGACCTGGGTGCCGCGCCCGTGCCCGTCCAGCGCGATCATCGCGTGGCAGCCGATGCCCACGCCGACCAGCGTGTCGTCGGAGGTGCGGGTGGAGGTGTTGTGCGGGCAGCCCGAGCAGAAGTACGGGGTGCGCGCCGCGACCACCGGCAGCAGGCCGCGCCTCCTGGACGCCTTCCGCGGCGCTTCGAGGCCGAGGCAGGTGGCGATGGCCGTGGCGACGTCCTCGGCGCTCAGGGTGCCCCGGGCGGTGAGCAGCTCGCGGCCCACGACGGCCGGGACGTGCGCGCCGCCGTACAGGGACTGCTTGAGCAGCCCCTCCAGGAACGGCACCTTGTCCTCGACGACCAGCACCTTGTCCAGGCCGGAGGTGAGCTCGGCCAGCTCGTCGGGCGCGACGGGGAACGGCATGCCCATCCTGATCAGCCGCAGCCCCGCCTCCTCGGCGTCCAGGCCCAGGTCCGCCAGCGCGCGCTCGACCACCGCGTACGTGGCGCCGGACGCCATCACGCCCAGGGCCGTGTTGCGGGCGCCCGCCATGATCCGGTTCAGCCCGTGGGCGCGGGCGTAGGCGCGGGCCAGGTCGAGCCGGCGGGTCAGCATGTCGTGCTCGGCGTCCAGGGCGGCCGGGCCGAGCAGGATCGGCGCGGAGCCCTTCGAGCCGCCGGCCGGGACGGGGACGTCCGCGCGCAGCGGGGCGAGGTCGACGGTGGCGGAGGCGTCCGCGATGTCCGCGACGATCTTCAGCCCCACCCACAGGCCGCTCGCCCGCGACATCGCCACCGCGTGCAGCCCGAACTCGATGATCTCCGCCACCGAGCCAGGCGCCAGCAGCGGCATCGACAGGCTCTGGCACATCGGCTCGCACGAGCTCGGCAACGTCGAGGACTTGCAGCCGGGGTCGTCGCCGATCCAGGCGACCGCGCCGCCCAGCGGGGCCGTGCCCGCCACGTTCGCGTGCCTGATGGCGTCGGCGGCGCGGTCGAGGCCGGGGTTCTTGCCGTACCAGAAGCCGATCACGCCGTCGTGCCGGCGGCCCGGCACCTGCTCCAGCAGCTGCGTGCCGGCCACCGCCGTGGCGGCCAGCTCCTCGTTCAGTCCGGCCTGGAACACCACGCCGGCCTCGTCCAGGAACCGCTTGGCCCGGCCCATCTCCAGGTCCACGCCCGCCAGCGGCGAGCCCTGGTAGCCGCTGACGTACGCCCGCGTGTCCAGGCCGCGCGCCTGGTCGAGGCGGCGCTGCTCCAGAGTCAGGCGGACCAGGGCCTGGATGCCGGAGATGAGCACCCGGCCGTCGAGCGCGGTGTACTTGTCGTCGAGCGACACGGGGGCGGGAGTCTCGCTCACGCTCACGCGGACCTCCTGGGTGTCGTACGTGCTCGCTTGGTGATTCCCAGCACAGCAACGCGGGCATGACATGCGCAAGTATTAGATGAGAAAGTGGGCTGAAGACGCAAACAATATGAGTTCATGGGCTTCGTGGATGATGTTATTTGCGCCTGAAGGAGGCGTGCTCCGTGCCTGAGCTGGACGAGATCGACCATCGAGTGCTGAGGCTCCTGCGGGAGGACGGGCGCCGGACGTTCTCCGAGATGGCCGAATGTATCGGGCTGTCGGTGGCGGCGGTCAAGCGGAGGGTCGACCGGCTCAAGGAGCTCGGCGTCATCACCGGCTTCACCGTGCAGATCGACTACGCCAAGCTCGGGTGGGGCATCGAGGCCTTCACCGAGCTGCGCTACCCCGGCACCACGCCCGTCGCCGAGATCATCCGCACCGCCACCGACGTGCCCGAGGTGCAGGCGGTGTTCACGATCGCGGGCGACCCCGACGCGCTCATCCACGTACGGGTGCGCGACCTCGGCCACCTCCAGCAGGTCATCGACCGCCTGCGCCGGGCCGGGGACGTCACGGGGACGAAGACGCTGCTCGTCCTGGGCTCCTGGACCCGCGACACGCCGGTGCCGTGACAGGCCCGTCAGCTCTCCTGCCCGGTCTCAGCGCGGTGCTCATCGCGGCGGTCGTCACGGCGGTCGTCACGGCGCGAGAAGTAGCGCACGAGCAGGCCGATCGCGAGCAGCACCGCGACGCCGAGGCCCAGCATCCAGAACGAGGCGCCGGTCAGGGGCAGCTCGGGGCTCAGGTGGTGCGCCGGGGGCGGCACGTCGTTCCGGTCGGCGGCGGCGCCGGTCTGCGCGGTGGGCGGGGCGGGCTCGGGCGGCAGCGCCTCGGCGAGCGGCGCCTCAGGCTCCTCCCGCCTGCTCTTCTTGGGGCTCTTGGACGGTGACGGCGCCGGCTCCACCAGCGCGTCCGCGCAGGAGCGGTTGTCGGCCGTACGCTCCTCGCGGTCGCCGGTGCTGACCGTGGCGCAGTTCCGCACCACGCCCGTGGTGCTGGGAGTGACCGTGAACGTGAGCGTCCGGCTCTCGTTCGGCGCCAGCAGGCCGATGGGGCACGACAGGGTGGGGCCGTCTCCCGGGCACTCGGCGGGGCGGGCGGCGATCGTCGCCCCGGTCGGGTCCTGCACGGTGACGTCCGTCGCCTGTGACGGGCCGCGGTTCGTGACCGTCAGCGTGTAGGTGATCGTGCCGTCCCCGGTGGCGGCCGTCTTGACCAGCTCGACGTCCGCCCTGGTCATGGACTGTGCGGTCGACTGCGACTCGTCCCCTGAGGTGCCGGGGGCGGTGACGTGGGCGCGGTGGGTGAGCGTCGTGCCGTCCCTCAGGGCCGGGTCGGTGGTGATCGGCAGCTCGTACGTGACGCCGCGGCCCGCCGGGACGGTCAGGCCGGGGCCGCCGCAGGTTATGGTGCGGCCGGTACGCGAGCAGCCGGAGGGGAGGCGGCCGGGGGTGGCGTTGTGGTCGAGGAGGGCGGCGATGATGACGCCGTCCGCGGGCTGGTCGCCGGTGTTGGTGACGGTCAGCGTGTAGCGGGACTCGGTGCCGGCCACCACGGGGCTGAGGTCCCCGGTGAGGTGCAGGCTCGGGCCGATGGGAGAGGGGTCCACCGGCGAGGGCGGGACGGCGGGACCGGGGTCGGCGCCCGGCGGCGGAGCCGGGTCGGGGCCCGGCCGGGTGGGGGAGCCGGGGCCGGGCTGGGAGGGGAGGGCGGGGTTCGGCGGCGAGGGGACCGCGACCCGGCCACCGCTCCGCGCGGCGAGCGGCGGCGAGGCTGGGGCCTGCGCTGGGGCTGGAACCCGGCCGTCGAGCGGTGCGGAGGCTGCGGCGCGGCCGTCGAGTGGTGCGGGGGTCATGGCGCGGCCGATGCTCGGCGTGGTGGCGGAGGCTGGGGCCCAGCCGCTGCCGCTCAGCGCGGCGAGCGCGATGAGCGCCGCGATCCCGGGCCTGCCGCCCATGTCCTACCCCCGCCTCGTGCCTGCTCGACCCGGGGATCAGCCTCCTACCGGCCGCCGGGGTCGCGGAGGCGGTCAGACCGCAACCATGCGCCGCCATGACGGAGACTTTGCCTCGGGGCGCCCGCTCAGGTGGGGCCCGCTCAGGTGGCACCTGCTCAGTGGCACCTGCTCAGTGGCGCCTGCTCAGGAGGTGGCGCCTGCTCAGGAGGTGGCGCCTGCTCAGGAGGTGGCGCTCGCTCAGGTGGCGGCGGCGACCCACTCGTCCACGAGGGCGCAGAGCTGGTCCAGTGCCGCCTCCACCCGGTCCCGGTCGCCGGTGGTGAGGAAGTCGATCTGCAGCCCCGTGTACGCCGAGTTGGCCAGCGTGGAGATCCGCAGGGCGTCGGTCTCGGGCACCCCCCGCTCCCGCAGCAGCCCCGCCACGAACTCCGACCGGTCCGCCAGCAGCCGGGGCACGTGACCGGCGAGCTTGCCCGCCGCCGCCAGCCCCTCGATCTCGTGGATCAGCCGGGCGACCGGCAGGTTCTCCTCCTGCGCCTGCCAGTCCCAGGTACGCCGGATGATCGTCCCCACGCTGTCGGCGCCGGACCAGCCCGGCAGGGAGCGCAGCCAGGCCCGGTGCCGCTCGTCCAGGCGCTCCATGGTGGCCGACAGCAGGGCCTCCTTGTCGGCGAAGTGGTGGGTCAGCACCCGCGTGGACTTGCCCAGGTGCTGGGCCAGCGGCCGCATCGACAACGTCGAGAGGCCGTGGTCGGCCAGGTAGTCGACGATCTGGTCGAGCAGCTCGGCGCGGCGGTGCGGGTCGGCGGTCCTGGCCATCGCAGTTCCCTTTGACGTCATTGAGGTGACGACTGTTACCCTAACGGGGAAACAGTCGTTACCTTTATCGAGGGGATCCCCATGCCCGTCGCCGTACGGCAGCGCGCCCGCCTGCCCGCCTGGCTGCTCGCCCTGGTGTTCACCACGTTCACCTTCGCCACCGACGACTACGTGATCGCCGGCGTCCTGCCCGCCGTCTCCGCCGACCTCGGCGTCAGCGAGGCGGCGGGCGGGCAGCTCGTCACCGCCTTCTCGCTCGCGTTCGCGCTGGCCGCGCCCGTCGCCTCCGTGGTGACCGCCACCTGGCCGCGCCGGCGGCTGCTCACCGGCGCGCTCGCGGTGTTCGTCGCGGCCAACTGGGCGGCGGCGTTCACCACCTCGTACGCCCTGCTCATGGGCCTGCGCGTGCTGGCCGCGGTGGCGGCGGCGGCCGTCGTGCCCGCCGGGTACGCCATCGCCACCACCCTCGCCCCCGACGGCCGCCAGGGCCGCTACCTGGCCCTCGTGATGGGCGGGCTGACCGGGTCGCTCGCGCTCGGCGTGCCCATCGGCACGTGGGTGGGCGGCGCGTTCGGCTGGCAGGCCACGTTCGGGGTCGGCGGGGCGCTGGGGCTGGTCGCGCTGGTGGCCCTCCTGGCGACCCTGCCGGAGACGCCGCCCGTCGCCGCCATGCCCGTACGGGACCGGCTCGCGCCGCTGGCCCGCGCCGAAGTGCTGCTCGGGCTGCTCGGGATCGTGGCGATCGTGCTGGGCAGCATGATGGTGCTGACCTACCTCGCCCCGTTCCTGCACGACCTGGCGGGGGCGGGGCCCGTCGAGCTGGGATGGGTGTTCGTGCTGGCGGGGGTCGCCGGGTTCGCCGGCGGGCAGCTCGGCGGGCGGGCCGCCGACCGGTGGGGGCCCGACCGGGCGCTGATCGCCGGGATCGTGGGGTTCGCGGCGGTGATGGCCGTCTTCAGCGCCTGCCTGCTCCTGCGGCCCGTGCCGCTGCCGGCGCTGCTGCCCCTCCTGGCCGTGTGGGCGGGCGTCTCGTGGTGGATTCCGCCGCCCGCCCAGACCCGCCTGCTCGCCCTGGCCGGCCCGGCCGGGCCGCAGGCGCTCGCGCTCAACAGCAGCGCCGTCTACGCCGGCGTGTCCGGCGGGGGTGCGGTGGGCGGGCTGGTGCTCGCCGGGCACGGCAGCGGCTGGCTGCCCGCCGTGGCCGCCGTTGTCGAGCTGATCGCCCTCGCCCTGTTCTGGCTGGCGGGACGCCGATTCCGCGCTCGATGAACAGCCCTACTGCCGCGACCGCCGGCTCGCCTAGGGTCGGGGCATGGCAGGCATCGCCCGGTACGACGAGATCGCCGACTTCTACGCGGCCGGCTGGACCGACGACATCGACGACCCAGCCGCGCGCCGCCTGCTCTCCCTGGCCGAGCCGGTGGCCGGGCGGCGCGTCCTCGACCTCGCCTGCGGCCACGGGCGCATCAGCCGGGCACTCGCCCGGCGCGGCGCCTCGGTCGTGGGCGCCGACCTCTCCGCCGCGCTGATCGCGAAGGCGGAGGCGGCCGAACGCGAATCCCCTCTCGGCATCCGCTACCTCCACGCCGACGCCACCGCGCCGGCGGGGGCGGGCTCGGTGCGGGAGCTCGGGGTGTTCGATGCCGTGGTGTGCAGTTTCGGGCTGTCCGACATCGACGACCTGGAGGGCGCCATGGCCACCACCGCCGCGGCCCTCCGGCCCGGCGGGGTCTTCGTGTGCTCGATCCTGCACCCCTGCTTCCCCGGCGGCACAGGGGTGTCGGGGTCGTGGGCGGGCGGTGGCGGGCGTTACTACGACGAGGGGTGGTGGCGGGCCGACGGCGAGCTGTCGTCGCTGCGCCGCCAGGTGGGCGCGAACCACCGCACGCTCTCGACGTACGTCAACACCCTGCGCCGCCACGACCTCTGGGTGGACGAGATGGCGGAGCCCGAGCCCGCCCCCGACTGGGCCTCGAAACGTCCGGATGCCGCCAGGTTCCCCGTGTTCCTCGTGCTGAGATGCGTCAAAGGCAACGACACCGGCCACCGGCCCCCGCCTGACGAGTAGACCCCTCTCGGCACCCGCCCAGCCTCACCCATCCGCCCGCGCCGGCCGCCCGCGGGTGATCGGCTTCGGTCGGCCGCCCGCTCGCTTCGGTCGGCCGCCCGCCCGCTCGCTTCGGTCGGCCGCCCGCTCGCTCCGGACGGCCGCCGCTGAAGGGCTTCGGTCGGCTGCCCGCTCGCGCGCGTCGGCCGCCGGTGATTGGCCTCCGTTGGTCGCCCGCCCGCCTCGGCTGGCCGCTGGTGAACGGCCCCGGCCGCCCGCCGGTGAGCGGCTTTCGTCGGCTGGTCGCTCGGCCGCGTCGGTCGCCGGTGAGCGGTCTCCGTCGGTCATCCGCCTTGTGATCGGCGGGCGGTGGTCAGCGGGTTGCGGGTGCCGCTTGGGTGCGTTCGCTCGGGGTTGTCGCGTCGCAGGTCGCCGCCAACCCCGCCAGCAGGCAGCTCAGGGCGAACTCGAAGCGGCGTTCGCTGTCTCGCTCCACGTCGACCCCCTTGCCGGCGGCCATTCGGCGGGCCAGGAGCGGGTGGCGGGCGGCGACGTCGCGGAGGTAGGCGGCGGTGGCGTGCTCGGTCCACTCCACGCCGCTCTCCCGCATGCGGGTCAGCGTGTCGCGCCAGGCGACCTCGGCGATCACGGCGCCCACCACCTGGTCGTTGACCGTGGCCATGGCGGCGTCGAGGTCGGCGTCGGCGAAGCCGGCCCTGGACAGGAGGTGCAGGCCCGTCTCGGCCAGGGTGAAGGCGTTGGGGCCCAGGTTGGGCCGGACGGTCAGCTCCAGCAGCGCCCACCGGTGGCGCAGCAGCATCGCGCGGGTGTTGCGGGCGAGCGCGGCCAGCCCATGCCGCCAGTCGGGCTCGTCGGGGTCGGCGTTCACCTCGCCGAGCACCCGGTCGAGCGCCAGCTCCAGCACGTCGTCCTTGGTGCGGACGTACCAGTAGAGAGAGCCGGCCGTCACCCCGAGGTCGGTGGCGATCCGGCGCATGGAGAGGCCCCGGTGCCCCTCGGTGTCCAGCACGGGGACGGCGGCGCTCACGATGTGGGCGCGGCTGAGCTGGCGGTCGCGCAGCGGGCGCTCGCGGCGCAGCCACACCGAGCCGTCGGCGGAGTCTGAGAGAGGCACTTCCACACCGTACTCGAACAACGATCAGCGTTCAGCTTGATTAAACGGCGTTCAAGGTGCGCGAACGTCGTTCACCACTCTCGCCACTTGTCGGTGATCTCGTGGCGGGTCAGGCCGTGGCGGGCCGCTAACGCGTCGACGTCGATGCCGGCCTCGACGATCGACTCCTCGATGAAGGCGCACAGGTATTCCCGCTCGCCGGTCTCGTAGGCGGCCTCGCCGTGCTGCTCGTTCACCTGGTTGAGGGCGAGCACCGCCCGCTCGACGACCGCGAACACCTCCTCGTCGGAGGGGGCCGACAGCGCTGCCAGGTCGGCCTCGAAACGGGACAGGACCTCGTCGGTGCCGAGCAGCATGGACTCGGGGAACAGCTCCGCGGCGTACGCGTCGGCGGGGTCGAGCCCGCCCGAGGCGACCAGACGGGCCTCCTCGGCGACGTTCTCGCGCCAGTAGGTGGTGGGTCGAACGGCCATGCGCCGGACACTAACGAACGGCACCGTCAATTTCGGTGCCGGTGCTGGTGGGGTGCCGCACGGCATAGGCTCTCAGCCGGGACGAGGATGGCGGGAGGCTGAGGTGGCCGGGGCGACGGAGGCTGGGAAGACGGTGGCCGGGGCGACGGTGACGGGAAAGCCGGTGGCCGGAGCGACGGTGGCTGAGGTGATGGCTGAGCTGGCCGCGCTGGAGGATCCGAGGATCCGCGAGGTGAACGAGCGGCACGGTGACGACCACGGCGTGAACCTCGGCAAGCTGCGCGCCATCGCCAAGCGCCTGAAGACCCAGCAGGAGCTGGCCCGGCAGCTCTGGGAGACCGGCGACACCGCGGCGCGGTTGCTGGCGCTGCTGATCTGCCGGCCGAAGGCGTTCGGGCGGGACGAGCTGGACACCATGATCCGCCAGGCGCGCCCGCCCAAGGTGCACGACTGGCTGGTCAGTTACGTGGTGAAGAAGAGCCCGCACGCGGAGGAGCTGCGCGTGGCCTGGTCCGCCGATCCGGATCCGGTGGTGGCGAGTGCGGGGTGGGCGCTGACGACCGAGCGGGTGGCGAAGCAGCCCGAGGGCCTCGACCTGCCAAGGCTGCTCGACGTGATCGAGGCCGAGATGAAGGACGCCCCCGACCGCCTGCAGTGGGCGATGAACCACTGCCTGGCGCAGATCGGGATCGAGCACGCCGAGCACCGCGCCCGCGCCGTCGACATCGGTGAACGCCTCCAGGTGCTCAAGGACTACCCGACGTCGCCGGGCTGCACGTCCCCGTTCGCGCCTGTCTGGATCAACGAGATGGCGCGCAGGCAGCACGCCTAGGCCGGGAACCTCAGCTCGTACTCGACCTGGGGGAGCGGGTTGCCGTCGCCGTAGTCGTGCGTGCGCACGGTGCCGGACTCGGTGAAGCCGCTCTTGGTGTAGAAGCGGCGCGACTGCGGGGTGTCGCGCAACGTCCACAGGTGGACGTGGCCGAACCCGTCCGCACGGATGCGGTCGAGGGTCGCGGTCATCAGGGCCGAGGCGATACCGCTGCCCCAGCCGTCCGGATGGCCGTAGAAGCCGAAGATCTCGGCGGAGCCGGGATGCTCTGGCGAGGGGCCGAAGTAGGAGAAGGCCAGCGGACGGCCGTCGAGCGTGGCGAGCAGCGCGGTGTTGGTGTCCTGCTCCTCGGCGAGCTTGCGCGCCCATTTGGTGCGCCGATCGTGCACGGCCTCCTCGAAGAACTGCCCGGAGTAGAACCGGGCGTAGGCGGCCTTCCAGGACTCCGCGTGGATCTCGCCGACCGTGTCCCCATCGGCGGGGGAGGCCGGGTATGTCTTGATACTCACAGACGTCACAGTATGTGGATCAGGTCCATCGGTGCCGCACCGTCTCGGGGTCGGCCGGGTAGAAGCTCTCCACGCGCAGCTCCTGGGCCGTGACGTCCTGCGGGGTGCCGACGGTGGTGATCATGGAGAAGTAGCTGACGGTCAGGCCGTCCTTGGCGAAGGTGACCGGGACGACCGGCAGGAGCGGGGCTCTGAGGTCGGGCCCGCGCCGGTCGGGAGGCAGGATCTCCTCCAGCAGGGCGCGGGTGGTGGCGTCCGGGAGGCCGCCGACGGCCTCGCGGTGCACGCGCTGGATGAGGGCGGGGGCCACCTCGTCCCAGTTGGCGACGTGCGGGCGCAGCTCGCGGGGGTCGAACATGAGCCTGATCACGTTGGCGGAGGCGGTCGCGGGCGGGGTGGCGCGCAAGTAGCGGAACATGACCTCGGCGGGGTGGTTGGCCTGCGTGATGTTCCAGTGGCGGTCCATGACCACGGCCGGGTACGGCTCGTGGTGGGTCAGGACGCGCTCCAGGGCCGCCCTGATCGTGGCCATCGCCGGCTCGGCGATCGACGTCTCCCGGTAGGCGGGGGCGTACCCGGCCGCGAGCAGCAGGTCGTTGCGTTCGCGCAGCGGGATCTGGAGCGCGCCGGCCAAACCCATGATCCACTCGCGGCTGGGGGTGGAGCGGCCGCTCTCGACGAAGCTGAGGTGGCGCGGCGAGACCTGCGCGTGGTGGGCCAGGGCGAGCTGGCTCATCCGCCGTACCCGCCGCCAGTGGCGCAGCAGGTCACCGAGTGGGGTGCTCACCCTCACAGTGAACGACGCCGCGCGCCCGCGCGCACTTCCCCCGGAGGGAATGGGAACGCGGCGCGGGGCCGCCGATAGTGAGGAGCCCGGCCAGGGGACGTGCTCCTGGCCCTCCCATGGAGGTCGGACGAGATGACCGTCTTCATCGTGCACACCGTCGAATCGGCGCCCGAGGCGTCCCGGCAGCCGCTGGACGAGCTGCGGCAGCGGGTGGGGTTCGTACCCAACCTGGCGGGGAACCTCGCGGCCTCCCCGGTCGCGATCGACGGGTTCAACCAGTTGCAGCGGGCGCTGCGGCAGTCCGCGCTGAGCCCCGCCGAGCGCGAGGTGGTCGGGCTCACGGTCAGCGTGGCGAACCGGTGCGCCTGGTCCGTGGCCGCGCACACCGCGTTCGCCGAGCGGGCGGGCCTGGCGCCCGAGGTGATCGAGGCGCTGCGAGAGGGCAAGGGCGAGCAGGTCAGCGCGCTGTCCGCGTTCACCGGGGCGATCCTGCGCACCGGCGGGCTGGTGGCGGCGGACGACCTCGCCGCGATGCTGGCCGCCGGGTACTCGCGGGAGCAGGTGCTTGAGGTGATCGCGCAGGCGGCGTTCACGACGATGGCGAACTGGGCGGCGAACGTGACCGGCACGCCCCTCGACGCCGCCCTCGCGGGCAAGGCATGGCAAGCCACAGCGTAGGAAGGCCGATGGCGGCCGCGGACAGACGGCCGCCATCGGTGGATCAGGTGGTCACGAGCTGGGGCAGGTGTGGCGGTACTCCTCGATCGACAGCCCGCTGGGCGGCGGGCACAGGAACCGCTCGTAGCGGGTGTCGTCGTCGACGAACCGCTTCAGCCAGGCCACCATCGACTTGGCCATCGTGGTGTTGGTGGTCTGCGGGAAGAAGTGGCTGGCGTTGTTCAGCTCCAGGTACGCCTTCTCCGAGGAGGCCGGGATGCTGGAGTAGAACAGCTCCGAGTGCGTGGCCACCGGGGCGACGGTGTCGGCCTCGCCACCGATGATCATCGTGGGCACGCGCACCCCCGTCCACGACTTCGTCAGGTTCCAGGGCGCGAGCGGCACGGCGGCCTGCAGCGACGGCCGGTCGTTGGCCGCCTCCAGGGTGCCGCCGCCGCCCATCGAGTGCCCGGCGACGGCGAGCCGCGACGGGTCGATGCGGTTGCGTACCGTGGCCGAGCTGTCCTCGACCAGGTAGTCGAGCGCCGCCAGGAGCTGGCGGCCCCGGCTGGCGGGCTGGTCGTAGATCGTGTTGGTCTCGATGCCGATCACGACGAAGCCGTGCGAGGCGATGCGCGGGCCGAGCCACGCCAGGCTCGACCACCTGGCCGTGTACCCGGGCGAGATCGCGATCGCGCCGAACGTGCCCTGGCTGGTGTCGGTCGGGTAATAGATGGTGCCGCCGCCGAAGCCGCTGACGCTCAGCGAGGAGACGCTGGTCTGCGCCGTCGAGAACGGGCCGCGACTGGCCTCGAGGATGGCGTCCGTGGGGTCGGGGCCGCGCTCGTACGGACCCTGCGCCTGGGCGGGGGAGGCGGCCATCAGGGCGCCGCCGACCAGTGAGACGGTGAGGGCGAGCTTGGTCAACGTTCGCGCGCCGAACCGGGGGGTGGATAGCTGCACGTCGTCATACTCCCTGCTCATCGGGGGGTGACTGCTTTCTGTGGCCATTGTTCGGATGAGCAGTAAGCCGTGCATCGGTGAAATCACCGGTCCTGAATTCAGGACATGAGCCTGACCAGTTCGACGCGGGAGCGGATGCCGAGGCGGCTGAAGATGTTCCTGAGGTGGTGCTCGACGGTGCGGCGGCTCAGGAACAGCTGCTCGGCCACCTCCTTGTTGGTGGCGCCCTCGGCGACCATGCGGGCGATCTGCAGCTGCTGCGCGGTGAGCTGGCCGGTCGTCGCGTCGAAGGCCGGCCGGACGGAATCGCCGGAGGCGCGCAGCTCGGCCCTGGCCTGCTCGGTCCACAGGCGGGCGCCGTACCGCTCGAACGTCTCCAGCGCCGCGTGCAGGTGCGTCCTGGCCGCGCCGGGTCGCCGGTCGCGCCGCAGCGCGCTCCCGTACAGGAGTCTCGTACGTGCCGCCTCGAACTCGTACACCCCCTGCCCGTGCAGGTCGAGCGCCTCCCTGAACAGCTCCTCCGCCTCGCCGGGCCCGGCCAGCAGCGCGCGGCAACGGGACACCAGCGCCCGCAGGTCCGGGCTGCGCGTGCTGCCCACCCACCGCTCCATGACGCGCAGCGCGGCCCCGGCCGCCTCGTGGTCGCCGGTACGCGCGCACGCCTCGATGAAGTGCGGCGTGGCCATGACCCGGATGACGACGTGGTTGTTGGTGCGGCGCTCGGCCCGCAGCCGGTTCGCCGCGTCGGCGGGGCGGCCTCCGGCCAGGTCCAGGTAGGCCAGCGCCCAGTTGCCGATCGCGCCCGCGATGCCCAGGTCGTGCGCGCCGGCCAGGTCGATGGCGGCGTCGGCGCGCGCCCGGCACGTCTCCTGGTCGCCCTCCACGGCCGCCGTGATCGCCAGCCAGGCCAGGTGCTGGGCGGCCATGTTGAGCTGGCCGGTCTCCTGCGCCAGGCGCAGTCCCTGGGCGGCGGTCGCGGCCACGGCGGCGTAACGGCCCATCCAGATCTCCGGGTAGATCATGTACTCCAGGAGCTGCGGCATGGCCGAGACCGCGCCGCGCACGCGGGCCGCCTCGATGGCGCGGGCCGACAGCCGGTGCGCGGTCGCGTCCTCACCGAGGAGCATGCTGGCCACGCATGCCCACACCAGCACGGACGGGTCGCGCACCGACTCGGCCAGCTCCACCACCCGCCGCAGCGGCGCCGCCGCTTCCTGGTGCGAGCCGCTGAACGTGGAGGCCATCCCGGCGAGGTACTCGAACATGAGCTGCGTCGGCACCGTCTCGTCCGGCCGCCGCAGGGCGGCGGCCTGCCGGGCGATCGCGATGAACGCGCGGTTGTCGCCCGCCCGGTAGCTGGCGTCGGCGGCCCGCACCAGCGCGCGCACCCCCAGCATGCGGTGGCTCTCCAGGAGCCAGTCCGCCGCCGCGAGCAGCTCCTCGCGGGCGCTGCCGGTCTCGCCGCCGAGCAGCTCCAGGCTGCCGTGCAGGAGTTGGACGTGGGCGCGCAGCTCGTCGGGCGCCCTGAGGCTGCGCAGCCGGGCCAGCAGCGAACGGGCCACCTGGGGGTGTCCGGCCACCCACGCGTACCGGGCGGCGGCGGCCAGCCGCTCGGCCTTGGCCGGGTCGTGCGGGTCGGTGAGCTCGGCCGCGCGTTCCAGCGCCAGGTACGGCTCGGGATGCGTGTACGCGGGACGGGCGTCGAGCGCGGCCTTGGCGAGGTCGTCGGCCAGGGCGGCGGGCGGGCCGTCGAGGGCGCACGCCCGGTGCCAGGCCAGCCGCAGCCGGGGCGGCTCGGGCCGCTCGTCCGCCAGCAGCGCCGCCAGGAGCCGGTGGGCGCTGCGCCGCCTCAGGAGGGACGCGCCGTAGTAGGCGACGCCGCGCATGGCCGGGGCGCGGAAGTCGTACCGGTCGCCGGTGGACTGCAGGACGCCCGCCCACTCGGCCGGCTCCAGCACCGTCAGCGCGCACGAGGGGCGGGCCGCGCGGATCAGCGTGGGCAGGTCGAGCCCGGGGTCGGCGGCGATCAGCAGGAGCAGCCGCTGCGCCTCGCCGGGCAGGGCCGCGAGCCGCCGCGCGTGCCCCCGCCACGACCGCCCGCCCTTGGGCAGCGCCACGGGCGGCGCGGCCAGGCCGGCGAGCTGATCGGGGGTGAGCGCGCCGATCAGCTCGGCCAGCGCGAGCGGGTTGCCCCTGGCGATGTGGTCCAGCGCGGCGAGCAGATCCTCCGCCACCTTGCCCACCGCCGGATCACGGGCCACGTCATCGGCCAGCTCCCGCACGGCCGCCCCGTCCAGCCCGCCCAGCGTGCGCACGGGGACCCCCGGCACCGCCGACCGTTCGCCTTCCCCGGCCGTGAACAGCAGCGCCACCCGCTCGCCCGCGATCCGCCTGGCGGCGAACGACAGCACGTCCCGGCTGTCCGCGTCCAGCAGGTCCACGTCGTCCACGCAGGCCAGCACCGGCTGCCCGGCGGCCACCGCCGACAGCAGGCCGAGCACCGCCGCGGGCAGCGCGAGCCCGCCGGCGCCCGTCCCGGGCTCCAGCGCACCGGACTCCAGCACTGACAGCAGGGCCCGCGCCTGGGCGTCGGGCAGGGCGGAGGCGTGCGCGGCGACCGGTCGCAGCAGGCCGTGCAGCCCGGCGTACGGCAGCCGCGACTCCGCCTCGACCCCGGAAACCCGCAGCACGCGGAACTCGGGGCCGGCGTGGGCGGCGGCCAGGTCGAGCAGCGCCGTCTTGCCGATGCCGGGCGCACCCACGAGGAGCAGCGCCCCGCCGGCGCCTTCGCGGGCGCGGTCGAGCAGCCGCAGCAGGGCGCGT
>NZ_JAATEP010000060.1:0-63038 GCF_012034275.1 Nonomuraea composti
TGTGCAACGAGGGCCACCCCCAGCAGCCGGGGTGGCCCTCTCTTGCGTTCGGGGACCGTGTGGGTCAGGCGCGTTGCCACAGCGCGGGCACGTTGGGTGGCTCCCAGCCCGCCTGGGCCTGGTGCCCTTGCAGGCACCGGTAGGTCGCGCCGCCATAGGTGACCCGGTCACCCGCCTGGTAGGTCACCCCAACCTGCCAGGTGCCGCCGCCCGGAGGCGGACTCGTCGGCGGGTCCGTGGGCGGTACGCCCGGGACGTTGAGCACGAAGTCGAACGTGGCCTCCTTACCCGTCCCCACCGTCCGCACCGTCATGAGGAGGCGGGGGTCGAAGATGGTGTCGGTGTTGTTGCGCGGCTCGCCGGGGAAGTAGAGCTGCGTCGTCAGGATCGGCCGGCCGGGGGCCTGGGCCTTGACGTGGATGTGGCGGGTGCGGCCGGGGTAGAGGCCGGGGACGATCGTCGTGAGCTTGAAGGCGCCCTGGGCGTTGGTGTACTGGTGGCCGCGGAAGTTGTACGTGACGTTGTCGTAGGCGCCGTTGTTGTCGGCCTGCCAGAAGTCCAGGAGCACGTTGGCCAGGGGCTGGCAGGCGAGACCGAAGACGTACCCGCTGACGGTCAGCGGGGTGCCGGCGCCGGGCAGGACCGTGCGCTGTGGGGAGTTCGGCTTGAAGTAGGGGCCCTCCGTCTGCGGGATCGTGGGGTCGTCGCCGTCGTCGCAGTACGGGGTGGGGGTGAGCGGCTTGCCGCTCTCGGCCGTCTGCCGGGCGAGGGCCGGCACCTGTCCTGCGAGTAAGGGGACCGGTGTCGCTATGAGAGCCGCTTTGAACAGCGTCTTCCTGCTGATGCCGCCTTGCTTTTCCGCGCGAGTGTGCTCGCCTTCCACGATTGCCTCCTCAAGAGCGGCCCGCCGGGGGGCGGGGCGGGCTGTTTCCCAAGGTGGCACCGTGGCCGCGGGGGTGAGTACCCTCTACTTTTCTATATGTCCGGCAATATGTGCGCCGGGTGTACGGACCGCTTCCGGTGGTCAGTAGGGTTGAAGGGTGGATTATCGTGCGGTAGAACGCGCGATCCTGGATCGTGGCGTCGAGTGGGATTTCGAGCCGACGCTCGATCGGATCGCGGCCCTTCTTGACCTGCTGGGCTCGCCGCAGCGGGCGTACCCGGTCGTACACATCGCCGGCACCAACGGCAAGACGAGCACGGCGCGGCTGACCGAGGCGCTGCTCAAGGAGCGCAACCTGCGGGTGGGGCGCTACACCAGCCCGCACCTCGTGTCGATGCGCGAGCGCATCACCGTGGACGGCGAGCCGCTGAGCGAGGAGCGGTTCGCCCAGGTCTACGAGGAGGTGATCCCGTATGTCGAGCTGGCCGACACGCAGGGTCGGCGCATCCAGTTCTTCGAGCTGCTGACGGCGATGGCGTTCGCGGCGTTCGCCGACACGCCGGTCGACGTGGCGGTCATCGAGACCGGCATGGGCGGGTCGTGGGACGCGACGAACGTCGCCGACGGCACCGTCTCGGTGATCACGCCCATCTCGCTCGACCACACCGACCGGCTCGGCCCCGACATCCCGAGCATCGCCGGCGAGAAGGCGGGCATCATCAAGGCCGGCGCGACCACCATCCTCGCCCAGCAGGAGCTCGCCGCCGCCGAGGTGCTGATGCGGCGGGTGGCCGACGTGGGCGCGGTCGTCGCCCGCGAGGGGCTGGAGTTCGGCGTGCTGAGCCGGGAGGTGGCGATCGGCGGGCAGCTGCTCACGTTGCGCGGCCTCAAGGGCGTCTACGACGAGGTCTACCTGCCGCTCTACGGCGCGCACCAGGCGAGCAACGCCGTGTGCGCGCTGGCCGCCGTCGAGGCGCTGACCGGCGGTGACGATCCGCTCGACGTGGAGCTCGTGCGGGCCGCGTTCGCCCAGGCGTCCTCGCCGGGGCGCATGGAGGTCGTGCGGCGCACCCCGACGGTGGTGATCGACGCGGCGCACAATCCCGGCGGCATGCAGGCGAGCCTGGAGGGGCTGCACGAGGCGTTCGACTTCGCCAAGGTGATCGGCGTGGTCGCGGTGATGCGCGACAAGGACGTCGAGGCGCTGCTGGAGCTGCTGGAGCCGATCCTCGAAGAGATCGTCGTGACCCGCAACTCCTCGCCCAGGTCCCTGTCGGCGGAGGAGCTGGCGGCGCTGGCGCTGCCGCTGTTCGGCGAGGAGCGCGTGCACGTCGTGGAGCGGCTCGACGACGCCATCGACCGGGCGATCGGCATCGCCGATGCCGAGGGCGAGTTCAGCGGCACGGGCGTGCTGATCACGGGGTCCGTCGTCACGGCGGGCGACGCGCGGCTGCTGCTCAAGGCGGACGGCACATGATGAGCTTCGAGGTCACTCCCGGCATGCGCCGGCTCGGCGCCAGCGTGCTGGGCATGGAGGCCATCGTGGCCGGGCTGGTCACGCCCGTGGCGATCACTGTGGGGGAGGTGGCGCCCGCGCTGGCCGTGACGGTCGGCATCGGGCTCGCCGTGCTCTGCGTGATCGCCGCCGGCCTGCTCAAGCGGCCTTTCGGGTACGTGCTCGGCAGCGTCGTCCAGGTGCTGGCGATCTGTACGGGTTTCCTCGTGACCACCATGTTCTTCCTCGGCGCGATCTTCGCCGCGCTGTGGATCACGGCGATTATCGTAGCTCGCCGTGTCGAGGGCGCTACTTCCCGCTAAAGTCGGCCTACATGGCCGTCCCCCCAATCACGCGGCCGCCGCATCAGGCGCGCCACGGATTCTCCTGGTTGCTCGACACGTTGCTCGGGCTCCTCGTCGTGGTGTCGCTGCCTCTGGCGGTCGTCGCGATCCCCAACACGCTGTCCGTCGTCGCCAGGCTGCTGCCGCCGGGCCTCGACCAGGCCGGGCTCATGCGCACGCACGGGCTCGCGCTGCCGGCGCTCATGCTGGCCGTCCCGCTGGCGGCGGTGGCGCTGCGCCGCGTGCCCGCCGCGCACCTGCTGGTCGCCGGGCTGGCGCTGGTGGCGCTGACCGACGCGGCGGGCGGCTTCGCGGGCTCCGAGCTCGTCGTCGGCGTGGTGCGCGTGCTGCGCGGCGCCGGCTCCGGGCTCGTCCTCACCACCACGCTGGCGGCCGTGTGGCAGCGCGTGCCGGTCCTGCGGGCGCTGTGGGTGGGCGTGTTCGGGCTCAGCCTGCTCACGGCCCAGGCGCTCGCGCTGTGGCCGCTCGACGAGGTCAGCAGCTGGCGGGTCACGCTGCAGCCGTACCCGTTGCTGACGGGGGTCGCGCTCGGGCTGGCCGCGCTCCACCTGGTCGCCTGGATGCTGCTGGGGCGGCCCGAGACGCCCGTTCCCGACCTGCTGGAGCGCGGCCGGCTGCTGCTCGCGGCCGTGCCCGCGGCGGTCGTCGCGGCCGTGGCGATCAGCACGGCGTCCGAGGGGTGGCGGGCGCTGCCGGTGATCCTGCTGGCGTCGCTGGCGGTAGTGGGGCTGCTGGTGCTGGCCTCGACGGGGGATGCGGGCGGGCGCCTGCCGGCGTACACGATGGTGGCGGTCGGCGTCGTGCTGCTGCCCAGCGCCGCGCAGGTCACGCTGGTGGAGATGGGCGGTCTCGGCGGTCCAGGGCTGCGCGGCCTGTGGGTGCCGTACGTCCTGGCCGGGCTCCTCGCGGTCGTGGCGTCGGTGGCGGTGCGGCTGCTCACGAGGACGACCGGGCGCTGGTTGGCGCCGATGGGGCTGCTGGCCATGGTGGTCGGGCTCTGCTCGGTGCGGCTCGTGGTGCCGTCGGCCGACGGGCTGGTGCTGGCGGTGCCGTTCAGCCTGCTCGCGGCGGGGGCGGCGGTGGCGCTGACGGCGGCCACGCAGGAGGCGGGCGTCGGCACCGCGATGTTCGGGCTCTCCCTGGGCTGTACGGGCGTGCTCGTCGGGTTCCTGCTCGGCACCGGGGTGCAGATGGCCATGCTCGACGGGGTGCGCTCGGCTCAGGAGCTGGTCGACAGCTTCGTGGGGGCGTTGCACTGGTGGGCGCTGATCGGCGGGTTCCTCGTGGTGGCGATCATCGTGCTGGCCGCTGTGATGGCCCGGCGCTCCGGGTCGGGGGCCGTGCCGGTGGAGCCCGTGCCGTCGTCGGAGCCTCCCTGCGCGGGCATTCCCACCATGCCGCCCGCCGACGTGCTGCTCGTGCCGGCGCCCGGCCGGGACGACGACGACGAAGAGGAGGAGGAGGGGCCCACCGGGGCCATCCCGCGCGTGGTGGTGCCCGTGTCGACCAGGGGCGCCTTCGACCAGGTCGCGGTGGCTCCCGGCGACGGGCCCGCCGTGCCGCCTCAGGGGCAGTCGCCCGAAGACGGCGCGGCCCCGTAGGGCGCCGGGTTCCGCTGGGGAAACGAGGGCAGGGGCCGGGACGGTAAGCTGAGGGACCTGCTACGGCGACGCGCGGGCGCGTGCCCCGCGACGCGTCCTCGCGGCCAGGCCGGATGCCTGCAGTCGCGACCCCACTCTGTTCGAAGGAGAACTTCAAGTGTCCGAGCGCACTCTTGTCCTGATCAAGCCCGACGGGGTTAAGCGCGGCCTCATCGGTGACGTGATCGCCCGTGTGGAGCGCAAGGGCCTCAAGGTCGTGGCGATGGACCTGCGCACCCTCGACGCCGACACCGCCAAGGCGCACTACGCCGAGCACTCCGAGCGGCCGTTCTTCGGTGAGCTCGTCGAGTTCATCACCTCGGGGCCGCTCGTCGCCATGGTGCTCGAGGGGCCGCGCGCCGTCGAGGCGTTCCGCGCGCTGGCCGGCCTCACCGACCCGGTCAAGTCGGCTCCCGGCACGATCCGTGGCGACCACGCCCTTGAGATCGGCGAGAACGTCGTGCACGGCTCCGACTCGCCCGAGTCGGCGGCCCGCGAGATCAAGATCTTCTTCCCGGACCGGTTTTAGGTTCTAGGGGCATTTCGCGTTTTACGCGCCTCCGCGGGCTTCGGCTGCGGAGGCGCGTTTTGTGTTTGGGGGAGCCGGTAGTGCTGGGGCGGACGGAGCGGGCCAGCGGCCACCGGCGCCAGAACTCGTGGATTTTCGTGCCGGGGCGTGCGCCGATGGCACTCTGGGCGAGGCCGGGCGGTGGTGTGGCGGTGCGGAACGCCTCGCGGGCGGAGTGGGGCGGCTGCGGAGCCGCGCCGGGAGCTCTTGAGCCGGCGCGCGCCGCCCCCGCTCTGGGCGAGCTCATGCGGTGCGGGGACGCGGGCTAACGGGTGGCGGGGATTTTTTGTCGGGCGCTTACCGTAGTGTTTCCCGCAGTTGGTTGATGGACCGTTCCAGCCGTCCAGCGGATGTTGTGGTGCAATCCGGGCAAAATTGCGGTTGAGGTACGGGCTGGAGATTTTTGACGGGCGCGATGGCTCATTGCGCGCATCGGTGGGTACGTCACGTTACGATTCGAATTCGATCCGTAGTCATTCGCGAACGACGTTACGGAGGGCTCCGTTCCCCATGGGCAGCAAGCTCGCGTTCCTCGGCCGTGACATGGCGGTCGACCTGGGCACCGCCAACACGCTGGTCTATGTGCGTGGCCGTGGCATCGTGCTCAACGAGCCATCAGTCGTCGCGATCAACACGGCGACGGGCAAGATCGTGGCGGTCGGCATCGAAGCCAAGCGGATGATCGGCCGCACGCCTGGCAACATCATCGCGGTCCGTCCGCTCAAGGACGGTGTGATCGCGGATTTCGACGTCACTGAGCGGATGTTGCGCTATTTCATTCAACGGGTGCATCGGCGGCGACATTTCGCCAAGCCGCGCATCATCATCGCCGTGCCGAGCGGCATCACCAGCGTTGAGCAGCGGGCGGTGAAAGAGGCCGGCTATCAGGCGGGGGCCAGGAAGGTCTACATCGTCGAGGAGCCCATGGCCGCCGCCATCGGGGCCGGGCTGCCGGTGCACGAGCCGACGGGCAACATGGTCGTCGACATCGGCGGCGGCACCACCGAGGTGGCGATCATCTCGATGGGCGGCGTGGTCACGAGCCAGTCGATCAGGATCGGCGGCGACGAGCTCGACCAGGCGGTGATCGCGTTCGCCAAGAAGGAGTTCTCGCTGATGCTGGGCGAGCGCACCGCCGAGGAGATCAAGATCGCCATCGGCTCGGCCTGCCCGTTCGGTGAGGAGGCGCACGCGGAGGTCCGCGGGCGCGACCTGGTCAGCGGGCTGCCCAAGACGATCATCGTGTCCAGCGAGGAGATCAGGAGGGCCACCGAAGAGCCGGTCAACGCGATCGTCGACGCGGTCAAGACCACGCTCGACAAGTGCCCGCCCGAGCTGTCGGGCGACATCATGGATCGCGGCATCGCGCTCACCGGCGGCGGAGCCCTGCTCAAGGGGCTCGACGAGCGGGTCAAGGCCGAGACGGGCATGCCCGTCCACCTGGTCGACAACGCCCTCGACTCGGTGGCCATCGGCTCCGGCAAGTGCGCCGAGGAGTTCGAGGCCCTCCAGCAGGTCCTGGTGCCGGAGTCGCGACACTGATGAGAGACTCACGCCGTGCCCGGCTGATCCTGGGAGTGCTGCTGACGGCGGCGCTGGTCATCCTGACCGTCGACCACCGCACCGGCGACAGCTCGCCGCTGCGCCCGCTGCGCGCGGCCGGGTCCTACCTGTTCGGCACGGCGGAGCAGTTCGGCGGCGGGGTGATGCGTCCCGTCAGCACGTTCGTGCACGCGATACTGACCGCGCCCGCGGCCAGGGAGCGCATCGAGGCTCTGAAGGCGGAGAACGCCAAGCTGCGCGCCGGGTTGCTGGCCGGCAAGCTCGACGCCGACCGGGCCAAGGAGCTGGAGCGGCTGGTCGGGCTGGCGGGCGCCGGGGGATACAAGGTGGTCCCCGGCAACGTGATCGCCAGGCGCGGGCAGCCCGGGTTCGAGGACGCGGTGCAGATCGACATCGGCACCAGCGACGGGGTGCGCTCGGAGATGACGGTGCTCAACGGCGACGGGCTGGTCGGCCGGGTGCTGCACGCCTCGGCGCGCACGTCGACGGTGGTGCTGATCAGCGATCCCGCCTCCGCCGCGGGGGCGCGGCTCGAAGGCGGCAAGGAGATCGGCGTCGTGCACGGGGTGGGGGAGCACGGGCGGCTCGTGCAGTTCCGGCTGCTCGACTCCACGGCCACGATGAGCAGGGGCGGACGGATCGTCAGCTTCGGCTCCCAGAACGCGGTGCCGTACGTGCCGGGGGTGCCGATCGGGGTGATCGAGCGGGTGGAGTCCACGCCCGGCGAGCTGACCCGCATCGCCTACGCCAGGCCGTACGCGGATCTGACGGCGCTCGACGTCGTCGGCGTGGTGGTGAAGGCGCCCGAACGCGACCCGCGCGACTCGGTGCTGCCGGCCAAGGAGGGCTCGCGGTGATCGGGGGCGCTTCCGTGGTGCTGGCGTTGCTGGCGCAGGTGATGCTGGTCAACCGGGTGCCGCTGCCCGCCGGCGGGGCGCCCGACCTGGTGCTGCTGGCCGTGGTCGGGGCCGCGCTGGTCAGGGGGCCCGCGCCGGGGGCGGTGCTCGGGTTCTTCGCGGGGCTGCTGGTCGACGTCATGCCGCCGTCCGCCCATCTGATGGGCCAGTACGCGTTCGTGCTGGCGCTGGTCGGCTACGTCGCCGGGCGGGGCGCGGGCGGGCCGGTGACCACGGTCGTGCTGTGCGTGCTGATCGGGCCGCTGCTGGCGGCGGCCGTCGGCGGGCTGATCGGCGACGCCCGCGTGACGGTGGCCACGCTGACCGAGCAGGTGCCCGTCACGATCGTCTACACGCTGCTCGTCTCGCCGATCGTGATCTGGCTGACCACCAGGAAGAGATTCGCAATATGACCAGGATGCGGGCCCGGCTGCTGGTGTTGCACGTGCTCGTGCTGGCGCTGCTCGTCGTGCTGGCCGTGCGGCTGTGGCAGGTGCAGGTCGTGCGGGGGCAGGAGTTCGTCACGCGGGCCACCGAGACCAGGACCCGCGCCGTGATCGTGCCGGCCGTGCGCGGGCAGATCCTCGACTCGTCGGGCCGGCCGCTGGTGCGCAACAAGACCGCGCTGGTCGTCTCCGTCGACAGGACCAGGCTGTCGCGGATGAAGGACGGCGGCATCAAGGTGCTGCGTAAGCTGTCGGCGGTGCTCGGGCGGCCCGTCTCCGACCTGCAGCAGCGCATCACGCCGTGCGGGCCCGGCGTGGGCAAGCCGTGCTGGACGGGCTCGCCGTACCAGCCGGTGCCGCTGGACGAGAAGGTCGACACGCGCGAGGCGCTGCAGATCCTGGAGCGGCAGGAGGAGTTTCCCGGGGTGACGGCGGAGATCCACTCCGTCCGGCAGTATCCCGGCGGCCGGGCGGGGGCGCAGATGCTCGGCTACCTGCAGCCGGTCACCGAGGCCGAGCTGGAGCAGCGCGAAGGGCTCAAGGCCAGCTTCTCCGGCGTGGACCTGGCGGGGCGCGACGGGCTCGAATACGTCTACGACGACGCGCTGCGCGGCAAGTCCGGGCTGCGCAGGGTGCAGGTCGACCGGATGGGCAAGGCGCTCGGCGTCGAGGAGCAGATCACGCCCATCCCCGGCGACCACCTCGTGACCAGCATCGACTCGCGGGTGCAGGCCGTGACCGAGAAGGCGCTCGACCGGGCGATGAAGTCCGCCCCCTCGGCCGACGGCGGGGCCGCCGTGGTGCTCGACGCGCGTACGGGGCGGGTGGTGGCGCTGGCCAGCGCGCCCGGGTACGACCCCGAGATCTGGGCGGGCGGCATCTCGGCACGGGGCTACCAGTGGCTGCTGTCGGAGAAGTCGGGCAAGCCGCTCGTGTCGCGGGCGATCAACGGGCAGTTCGCGCCCGGCTCGACGTTCAAGATCTCGTCGGTGTCGGCGATGCTGCGGGCCGGATACCCGCTCAACGGCCACTACTCCTGCCCAGGCTCCTACACCGTGGGCGGGCGGGCGTTCAACAACTTCCGCGGCATCTCGCTGGGCACGCTCACGCTGCACACGGCGCTGGTCAAGTCGTGCGACACGATCTTCTACCGGGCGGCGTACGAGCAGTACCTGAAGGATGGCGGGCGCTTCCCGAAGCGCAAGCCCAAGGAGATCTTCGCGAACATGGCGCGGGCCTTCGGGTTCGGCAAGCCGACCGGCGTCGACCTGCCGGGCGAGTCCGCGGGGCGCATCCCCGACCGGGCCTGGAAGAAGGACCTGTGGCAGAAGACCAGCGCGATCAACTGCGAGCGGTCGCGCAAGGGGTACCCGGAGGAGAAGGACCGGGCGCGGGCCGAGTTCCTCAAGCGGCTGGCACTGGAGAACTGCACCGAGGGGTTCCTGCTGCGGCCCGGTGACTCGGCCAACTTCTCCATCGGGCAGGGCGACGTGCTCGTCACGCCGATGCAGCTCGCCAGGGCGTACATGGCGCTGGTCAGCGATGGCAAGGTGCGCAGCCCGCGCATCGGGTGGGCGCAGGTGCGGCCCGACGGCAAGGTGGTGCGCACCATCCCCGTGCCCGTCGTGGGCAAGCTGCCGCTCAGCGAGAAGGAACGCCTCTACATCAAGCACGCGCTGAGCCAGGTGGCCGCCGACGGCACGGCGGCGGGGGCCTTCGCCGGGTTCCCGATGAACAAGGTGCGGGTGGGCGGCAAGACCGGCACCGCCGAGGTGTGGGGGAAGCAGGACACGTCGTGGTTCGCCTCGTTCGCGCCCACGAAGAACCCGCAGTACGTGGTCGTCGCGATGGTCTCGCAGGGCGGGATGGGCGCGCAGACGGCCGCGCCCGCCGTGCGGGAGATCTACGAGGGGATCTACGGCATCAAGCGCAAGCCCGCCGTGCCCGGCGGGCGGCTGACCACGCGTCTGCCGCGCTTCGCCCCTGACGGAACGGTGATCCGGGGATGAGCACGCGATCGGGAGGCCGGCGATGACGGCCCGGACGGCGGCCGTCCGGCGGCCCTCACTGCTGCGGCGGATCACCGCCGAGAGCTCCACCGTGCGGCGGCTCGACGGGCTGATGCTGGTCGCGGTGGCCGGGTTGTGCGTGATCGGCACGCTGCTGGTGTGGTCGTCCACCCGCACGTGGGCGCCCGGCTCCACGGGGCTGGTGAAGAAGCACCTGCTCAACGAGACCATCGGCGTGGTGCTGTGCGTGATCGTGGCCGCGGTCGACCATCGGGCGATGCGGGCGTACGCGCCGCTGGTGTTCCTGCTGTCGCTGGTCGGGCTGGCGCTGGTGATCACCCCGCTCGGGGCGACGATCAACGGGTCGCACTCGTGGATCCTGCTCGGCGGCGGGTTCGCCGTGCAGCCGTCGGAGTTCGCCAAGGTCGGGCTGCTGCTCATCATCGCGATGCTGCTCGCCCAGCCGGCCGAGGGCACCGATCGGCCGCGCGCGTTCGACGTGACGCTGGTGCTCTTCGCCGCGGCGATCACGCTGGGGCTGGTGATGCTCCAGCCGGACCTGGGCACGGCGCTGGTGCTGGCGGTGATCACGGCCGCCGGGCTGATCATCGCGGGGGTGCGCAAGCGGCTCATCGGGGTGCTGACGCTGGTCGCGGGCGCCGGCGTGTTCGCGGTGTTCTACTTTCAGATGCTGGAGCCGTACCAGGTGGCGCGGTTCACGGCGTTCGTCGACCCGAGTGTCGACCCGCGCGGGGTGGGCTACAACAGCACGCAGTCGCTGATCGCGATCGGCTCGGGGCAGCTGCTCGGCAAGGGGCTGCTCGGCGGCGGGCAGACGACCGGGCGGTTCGTGCCCGAGCAGCACACCGACTTCATCTTCACGGTGGCGGGGGAGGAGTTCGGCTTCCTCGGATCGGTCACGGTGGTGTTGCTGCTCGGGGTCGTGCTGCTGCGCGGGCTGAAGATCGCCCGGCAGTGCGAAGACCGGTTCGGGACGCTCGTCGCGGGCATGATCGTGTGCTGGTTCGCGTTCCAGACGTTCATCAACGTGGGCATGACGATCGGGATCATGCCGATCACGGGCCTGCCGCTGCCGTTCGTGTCGTACGGCGGCACCGCCACATTCGCCAATCTCATTGCAATCGGGTTGCTGCAGGCCATCAGGATCCGAAGACAGTCGTTTAATTAGCAGTATGTTCTTGGCCTATTGCGATGAGTGCGGCGAACGCTTCCTGCTGCCCGCGAGCCATGTCGTCGCGGTGCACAACCTGGAAAGCGGGGTCATCGCCGTCGAGCTGACCTGCTACGAGGGGCACCACATCCTGGTGCTCAGTGGAAACGACATAGACATCCCCGGACCTGCCACCGTCTGAGCGCCGCTACCCTTGACGGTATGCCTGTCGAGTCGATTTTCCACCGCCTGGAAGCGCTGCTGCCCAAGGTGCAGAAGCCCATCCAGTATGTCGGGGGTGAGCTCAACTCGACCGTCAAGGACTGGGACTCGGCGGACGTGCGATGGGCGCTGATGTACCCGGACGCCTACGAGGTCGGGCTGCCCAACCAGGGCGTGGCCATCCTCTACGAGATTCTCAACGAGCTCCCGGGCACGCTGGCCGAGCGCACGTACGCGGTCTGGCCCGACCTCGAGGAGCTCATGCGGGCCGAAGGCGTCCCGCAGTTCACCGTCGACGCGCACCGGCCGGTGCGCGCCTTCGACGTGCTCGGCGTGTCGTTCTCGACCGAGCTCGGCTACACCAACCTGCTGACCGCACTCGACCTGGCCGGCATCCCGATGCTGGCCGTCGACCGCGGCGACGACGACCCGATCGTGCTCGCGGGCGGCCACGCGGCCTTCAACCCCGAGCCCATCGCCGACTTCCTCGACGCGGCCGTGCTCGGCGACGGGGAGCAGATCTCCATCGCCATCTCCGAGGTCATCCGCGAGTGGAAGGCCGAGGGCAGGCCCGGCGGGCGTGACGAGCTGCTGATGCGGCTCGCCGAGTCCGGCGGCGTCTACGTGCCGAAGTTCTACGACGTCGAATACCACGCCGACGGGCGCATCAAGCGGGTCGCACCCAACCGGGCCGACGTGCCGTGGCGGGTTCACAAGCACACCGTCATGGATCTCGACGAGTGGCCCTACCCGAAGAAACCGCTGGTGCCGCTGGCCGAGACGGTGCACGAGCGGTTCAGCGTGGAGATCTTCCGCGGCTGCACGCGCGGCTGCCGCTTCTGCCAGGCCGGCATGATCACGCGCCCCGTGCGCGAGCGCTCCATCTCCACGATCGGGGCGATGGTCGACAACGGCATCAAGGAGTCCGGCTTCAACGAGGTCGGCCTGCTGTCGCTGTCGTCCGCCGACCACTCCGAGATCGGCGAGGTCGCCAAGGGCCTGGCCGACCGTTACGAGGGCACCAACACCTCGCTGTCGCTGCCGTCCACCCGGGTCGACGCGTTCAACATCGACCTGGCCAACGAGTTCTCCAGGAACGGCAGGCGCTCGGGCCTGACGTTCGCGCCGGAGGGCGGCTCCGAGCGCATGCGCAAGGTGATCAACAAGATGGTCACCGAGGAAGACCTGATCCGCACCGTCACCACCGCCTACTCGCAGGGCTGGCGCCAGGTCAAGCTCTACTTCATGTGCGGCCTGCCCACCGAGCAGGACGAAGACGTGCTCGGCATCGCCGACCTGGCCAAGAAGGTCATCCAGGCGGGCCGCGAGGCGACCGGCAGCCGCGACATCCGCTGCACGGTCTCCATCGGCGGCTTCGTGCCCAAGCCGCACACGCCGTTCCAGTGGGCCGGGCAGGCCGACCACGAGACCGTCGACCGGCGGCTCAAGGCACTGCGCGACGCGCTGCGCGGCGACAAGAACTACGGCCGCGCCATCGGCTTCCGCTACCACGACGGCAAGCCGTCCATCGTGGAGGGCCTGCTGTCGCGGGGCGACCGCAGGGTCGGCGCCGTCATCAGGAACGTCTGGGAAGACGGCGGCCGCTTCGACGGGTGGAGCGAGCACTTCTCCTACGAGCGCTGGATGGCCGCCGCGGAGAAGGCGGGCATCGACGTCGACTGGTACACCACGCGCGAGCGGGAGGAGAACGAGGTCCTTCCGTGGGACCATCTCGACGCCGGCCTCGACCGCGAATGGCTGTGGCAGGACTGGCAGGAGGCCATCTCCGGCGGCGAGGTCGAAGACTGCCGCTGGACCCCGTGCTACGACTGCGGGGTCTGCCCGACCATGGGCACCGAGATCCAGATCGGCCCCACGGGGCGCAAACTCCTTCCTCTGACGGTGGTCTAGCGCGCTCAGTGGGCGAGCCGTGTCACGGCGTACACGTTCACGCGCCGCAGCGGCTTATCCTGAGACGTAGGAACTCTTACAAGGGAAGGACGACAAGCTCTGAAACCTGTTCCCGAAGGGCCTCCGCCCGCGCCCACGGTGCAACGCCTGCGTGTGCGTTACGCCAAGCGCGGCCGCCTGCGCTTCACCAGCCACCGCGACATCTCGCGGGCCGTTGAGAGAGCGGTCCGCCGTGCCGGCATTCCGGTGGCCTACAGCGCGGGCTTCTCGCCCCACCCGAAGATCTCCTACGCGGGCGCGGCGCCGACCGGCGTCGCCAGCGAAGCCGAATACCTCGAGATCGGTGTTACCACGCCGTGCGACCCCGCCCAGGTCAGGCAAGACCTGGACGAGTCGTTGCCGTCTGGGCTCGATGTGCTCGACGTTGTGGAGGCGGGTCCGGGTGGGCTGGCCGACCGCTTGGAGGTCTCCGACTGGGAGGTGCGGCTGCCGGGTGCCGATCGCGAGCTCGCCGAGGTGGCGGTGGAGAAGTTCCTCGCGGCAGGCACGGTGGAAGTCGAGCGCCTGACCAAGAAGGGTCCCCGCCGCTTCGACGCGCGGCAGGCGGTCCTGGGGCTCACGGTTTCCGAGGGAGCAGAAAGAACCGCAGCTCAGGTGCATGGAGGGCCGTGTGTCATACTGCGCATGGTTGTTCGGCACATGACGCCTGCCGTTCGACCCGACGATGTGCTCACAGGGCTGCGCCTTGTGGCCGACTTCGCGCCGCCGGTTCCCCCCGAGGTGACCAGGCTGGCGCAGGGGCCGCTCGACGCGAGCACCGGTGCACTTGCCGATCCGCTCGACCTTGACCGCGACACCACGCGCGGCGGCGAGGCGGGGCCGGCGGGTGAGCACGTCGCCGGTTAAGGACGTGCCCGGCATGAGCCGAGCACGACCGCTGACAGGACTTGGCGCCGGCGCGCTCCATACGGGAGCGCCGGCGGACAACGAGACACGAGGGCTCCTGCGCGGCGCGGCGACGCGCCCGGGAGCTGACGGGAGAGCGCCCGCATGCTCGACAACGAGCCCAACGCCGGGGCCACTGGCCCTGACGGGGAGACAATTGAACAGCCCGAGGTGACAAAGCGTCGCCGCTCCGCCAGCCGCCCCGCGGGTCCGCCGCCGGAGCTGCCCGAGGAGCCGGCCTCCGCGCCGGTCACGGTCGTCGCCGCGCAGGCCGCGCCGTCCGTGGCCGAGGTGACGGCCGTGCAGCGCAAGGCCGTGCAGCGGGCCGCCGGGGAGCCGGCGCCCGAGCTGCTCGAAGCCGCCGTGAGCCCGGCCGACGCCGCTACGGCGGCCCAGCCCGCTGACAGCCCGGTGGAGGCCGCCGTGGCCGACGCCGTGGCCGAGGCGGTGACCGAGAAGCCCAAGAGGGCCACCCGCACCCGGTCCACCGCCACGACGACGCGGCGGCGTACGACGAAGAAGGCCGAGACGGAAGAGGCTGCGGCGGAGACGCCCGCCGAGGCCGCTGAGGCCGGTGCGGACGTGCCGGCCGAGGTCGCGGAGGAGGCGCCCGCCAAGCGGCGCCGCACGCGGAAGAAGGCCGAGACGGAAGAGGCCGCGGCGGCCCCTGCCGCCGAGGTGTCCGGTGCTGTGGAGGAGTCCGCGGCGGGTGCCGGAGCCGGTGAAGAGACGGTGGCCGCGGAGGCGGCCGAAGCGGTGTCCGCGACGACGCGGCGCCGCACGCGCAGGACCACGACGGCCAAGGCCGGCAAGGCGGAGGCCGCTGCCGGGGAGGCCGAGGGGGCTGAGACGGCTGCCGGTGAGGCTGAGGCGCCGGTCAGCACCCGCAGGAGGCGGGCCGCGGCGACCGGTGCCGGGACGACCGGCGAGGCCGTCAGCGGCAGCGAGGGCGCCGCGGCGGGGACTGCCGCGGGCGTCGAGGCCGCGGAGGCCGGTGTCGCAGGGGCCGGTGTCGCAGAAGCCGGTGTCGCAGGGGCTGGGGTCGCTGGTGGCGGTGCCGCCGCCGATGCTGCTGCCGGTGTCGCTGCCGACCGGACTGCTGAAGGTGCCGAAGGCGCTGAAGGCGCGGATGTTCTGGGTGACGAGGCCGACGAGGACGACATCCTGGAGATCCTGCCCGAGGACGAGCCGCTCGACGACGAGCCCGCCGGCGAGGACCTCGACGAGGAGAGCGTGCGGCCGAGCCTGCTCGCCGACCCGTTCGGGTTGACCGCGCGGCGCACGGTCGAGCCGGGCAGCACCGCGTTCCAGCGGCCGGCGGCCATCTTCGCGCCGCTGTTCCAGGCGCCCGACCCGAGCCAGGCCAAGCCGGCCGTGCAGCGCAAGCCCGAGCCGCAGGCCGCTCCCGAGCCCGAGGAGGCCGAGGAGCCGGTCGACGAGATCGTGGCCGAGGACGAAACCGACCTCGACACCTCCGACGAGCAGGAGGAGGAAGAGGAGGAGGGCGGCAGCCGCCGCCGTCGCCGCCGCAGGGGCGGCCGGGGCCGTGGCAAGGCGCGCGAGCGTGACGAGGCCGAGGACGGCGAGGAGTCCGAGGAGGAGGGTGACGAGGAGCAGGCGGAGGAAGGCCAGGAAGAGGAGGCCTCCACGTCGCGTCGCCGTCGCCGTCGCCGCCGCAGGGGCACCGAGGAGGGCACCGAGCCGGCCAGCGACGACCCGCCGAACACGGTGGTGCGCATCCGCGCGCCGCGCTCCGGCCGTACGGCGACGCTCGACACCGCCACCGACGGCGTGCAGAGCGTGCGCGGCTCCACCCGGCTGGAGGCCAAGAAGCAGCGCCGCCGCGAGGGGCGCGAGCTGGGCCGCCGGCGTCCGCCGGTGATCACCGAGTCGGAGTTCCTGGCCCGCCGCGAGTCGGTGGACCGCATGATGGTGGTGCGCCGGCACGGCGACCGTACGCAGATCGCGGTGCTGGAGGACGGCGTGCTCGTCGAGCACTACGTCAACCGCGAGGCCAGTCAGTCGTACGTCGGCAACGTCTACCTCGGCAAGGTCCAGAACGTGCTGCCCTCGATGGAGGCGGCGTTCGTCGACATCGGCAAGGGCAGGAACGCGGTCCTGTACGCCGGTGAGGTGAACTTCGACACCGCCGGGATGGAGGGCCAGCCGAAGCGGATCGAGTCGGCGCTGAAGTCGGGCCAGTCGGTGCTCGTGCAGGTCACGAAGGACCCGATCGGCCACAAGGGCGCCCGGCTCACCTCGCAGATCAGCCTTCCCGGCCGTTACCTCGTGTACGTGCCGGACGGGTCGATGACCGGCATCAGCCGCAAGCTGCCCGACAAGGAGCGCACGCGGCTCAAGAGCATCCTGAAGAAGGTCATGCCGGAGAACGCGGGCGTGATCGTCCGTACCGCGGCCGAGGGCGCCTCCGAGGAGGAGCTGGCCCGCGACGTGGCCCGCCTGTCGGCGCAGTGGGAGAACATCCAGAAGAAGGCCAAGTCGGCCAGCCCGCCGGAGCTGCTGTCCGCCGAGCCCGACCTGACGATCAGGGTCGTGCGTGACGTCTTCAACGAGGACTTCACGAACCTGGTCGTCCAGGGCGACGACGCCTGGAACACGGTGGACGAGTACGTGAAGTACGTCGCCCCGCACCTGGCCGAGCGGCTGTCGAAGTGGGACGACGGCGAGCACGGCGACGTGTTCGAGTCGTACCGGATCGACGAGCAGCTCGGCAAGGCGCTGGAGCGCAAGGTGTGGCTGCCGAGCGGCGGCTCGCTGGTGATCGACCGTACCGAGGCGATGACCGTCGTCGACGTCAACACCGGCAAGTTCACCGGCCAGGGCGGCAACCTGGAGGAGACCGTCACCAGGAACAACCTGGAGGCGGCCGAGGAGATCGTCCGTCAGCTCAGGCTGCGGGACATCGGCGGCATCATCGTGATCGACTTCATCGACATGGTGCTGGAGTCGAACCGCGACCTGGTGCTGCGGCGGCTGCTGGAGTGCCTGGCGCGCGACAGGACCAAGCACCAGGTGGCCGAGGTCACCTCGCTGGGGCTGGTCCAGATGACGCGTAAGCGGGTCGGTCAGGGGCTGCTGGAGGCGTTCTCGACGCCGTGCGAGTGCTGCAACGGGCGGGGTCTGCTGGTCTCCACGGAGCCGGTGGAGTCCAAGCCGGAGCCGCGCGGCACGCAGGGGAAGATGGCGATCGAGAAGACGGTCTCGGACAAGGTTTCCGCGGCCAAGGACTCCTCCAGCCGTGATACCGTGACCGGTGCGCTGGAAGACGTCCCGGCCGAGGACGACCAGGCAAACCAGACTTCCGGCAGGGGGCGGAGACGCTCCCGCCGAGCCAAGTCGGCCGAGTAGCCCTCGGCTGGCTTCCGACGATCCGTCCGGTTCGCCTAGGGCACCGTTAATCCGGTACTCTGGGGGATCGGTGCGTCAGGTGACGCGCCCTGTTGGCGCGCTTACTCGGTTCGTCGGTTTGAGAGACAGACCGAATGACATGGCGCGGCATTCGGCGGCCGCCTCTCCGTGAGGCGGCCGAGGGTCGAAACGAAACCAACAGTGAGTCAGTAGAAGGGTTCCGCGGTGTACGCGATCGTTCGTTGCGGCGGCAGGCAGCAGAAGGTCTCCGTCGGTGACGTCCTCGAGGTGGACAAGGTCGCCGGCGAGGTCGGCTCTTCGGTTTCGCTGCCGACGGTGCTCGTCGTCAACGACGGCGATGTGACCACGGAGGCGGGCAAGTTCACGGTCAACGCCGAGATCCTCGGTGAGACCAAGGGCCCGAAGATCCGCATCCTCAAGTACAAGAACAAGACCGGTTACAAGAAGCGCCAGGGTCACCGCCAGCGGTACACCCAGGTGAAGATCACCGGTATCGAGCAGGCCTGAACGGGAGTTTGAGAGATGGCACACAAGAAGGGCGCGTCGTCCACCCGGAACGGTCGTGACTCCAACGCTCAGCGTCTGGGCGTCAAGCGCTTCGGTGGCCAGCTGGTCAACGCGGGCGAGATCATCGTCCGCCAGCGCGGCACCCACTTCCACCCCGGCGACAACGTCGGCCGTGGTGGCGATGACACGCTGTTCGCGCTGGCCGCCGGTCACGTGCAGTTCGGTGTCAAGCGCGGCCGTAGGGCCGTGAGCATCGTTCCCGTCGCGGAGTAGGGTTTCCCGCTTCCCGGCCTTCGGGTTTGTTGCTTTTCAGGGGTGGATCGACTCGATCGGATGTCGATCCACCCCTTGGCGTTTTCTTAAGATTTTGTATGGAGGAATGCGGCGATGCCGGACTTCGTGGACCAGGTGGTCCTGCACATCAGGGCCGGTGACGGGGGGAACGGCTGCGCCTCCATCCACCGGGAGAAGTTCAAGCCGCTCGGCGGCCCCGACGGCGGCAACGGCGGGCGCGGCGGCGACGTGATCCTGGAGGTCGACCCCAACACGGCCACCCTGCTCGACTACCACCGACGCCCGCACCGCAAGGCGGAGAACGGCAAGCAGGGCCAGGGCTCCAACCGCGACGGCGCCAACGGCGAGGACGTGATCCTGCCCGTGCCCAACGGCACCGTCGTCAAGGACGCGGCCACCGGCGAGGTGCTGGTCGACCTCGTCGGCGCCGGCACGCGCTACGTGATCGCCCAGGGCGGGCACGGCGGGCTCGGCAACGCGGCGCTGGCCACGACCAAGCGCAAGGCGCCCGGCTTCGCGCTGCTCGGCGAGCCGGGCGACGCCCTCGACGTGATGCTGGAGCTGAAGAGCGTCGCGGACGTGGCGCTGGTCGGGTTCCCGAGCGCCGGCAAGAGCTCGCTGATCGCGGCGCTGAGCGCGGCCAAGCCGAAGATCGCCGACTACCCGTTCACCACCCTGATCCCCAACCTGGGCGTGGTCACCGCCGGCGAGAACGTGTTCACCGTCGCCGACGTGCCGGGGCTGATCCCTGGGGCGTCGCAGGGCAAGGGGCTCGGGCACGAGTTCCTGCGGCACGTCGAGCGGTGCGACATGCTGGTGCACGTCATCGACTGCGCCACCATGGAGCCGGGGCGCGACCCGGTCACCGACTACGAGGTGATCGAGGCGGAGCTGCGGGCGTACGGGAAGCTCGAGGACCGGCCGCGCATGGTCGTGCTGAACAAGGCCGACGTGCCCGACGCGCGGGAGCTGGCCGAGCTGGTCAGGCCCGAGTTCGAGGCCAAGGGGCTGCAGGTGTTCACGATCTCCGCCGCCACGCACGACGGGCTGCGGGAGCTGACGTACGCGATGGGCGAGTGGGTCGCGGCGGCCAGGGCCAACAAGCCCGTCGAGGAGCCGACGCGGCTGGTGATCCGGCCCAAGCAGCTCGGCGACGCCGGGTTCAAGGTGCGGCGGGTCAACGACAACCTGTTCCAGATCACCGGCGAGAAGCCGGAGCGGTGGATCAGGCAGACCGACTTCAGCAACGACGAGGCCGTCGGCTACCTGGCCGACCGGCTGGAGCGGCTGGGGGTCGAGGAGGAGCTGGCCAAGGCGGGTGCCAAGGCCGGCGCCGAGGTGGTCATCGGGCCCATGGAGGGCGGCTACGTCTTCGACTGGCAGCCGACGCTGAGCGCGGAGTCGGCCCGGCAGGGGCCGCGCGGCACCGACGCGCGCCTCGGCTAGCGGGTGCTTCCGGCGCGGAGGGTGGCCTCCGCGCCGCCGTCCGCGTACAGGATCTGGCCGGTCATGAACGCGTTGCCGGCGCTGACCGTCCAGGCGAGCAGCGACGCGATCGCCTCGACCGGGCCGGGGAAGCCCAGGGGCTGTGGCATGGCGGCGGCCACGAGCGCGCGGGTGCGCGGGTCGTCGAGGAACGTCGTGCGGGCCGTCTCCGTGTCCACCACGCCGGGCGCGACCGCGTTGAGCGGGATGCCGTCCTGCGCCCAGGACAGGGCGGTGCGGCGGAGCCAGCGGTTAAGCGCGAGCTTGCTGGACGGATAGATGGCCCGGCCCTGCCCCGACTCGACAAGTGCACGGGCGGCCGCGGCGGCGGCGTCCTCGTCCATGGTGAGGCAGGATCGCGCCAGGCCCTCGTCGGCGGCCACGATGGCGCTCAGCGACGAGACGGCGACCGCCCTGGGCTGCGGGGACGCGGACAGGAGCGGCCGCAGGCCCTCCAGGGTGGCGATGGTGCCGAAGAAGTTGAGCCGCACGGTCAGCTCGGACGGCAGGGCGATCCCGGCGACGGCGACCAGGCCGTCGATCCGGCCGCCCGAGGCCGCCGTCACCCCCGCCACGAGGGCGGCGCGGCCCTCCTGGGTGGTCAGGTCGGCCAGGACGTCGGCGTCGCGCACGTCGCAGCGGATCACTTTCGCGCCCGACCGTTCGAGGTGGCCGGCGGTGGCGGCGCCGATGCCGGAGGCGGCGCCGGTGACGACACAGATTCGATCTTCCATGAGTGAAAAATTACATTCGATGAAGTAATGCGGTCAATGCAGCTATCGGGGTAATTCGGTAGCGTCGGCCCTTCGGCGAGCCGATAGGCTGCGTTACGTGCGGCAACGGATCAGCTCAGCGTCGAAGGTCGTCGTCAAGGTCGGCTCCTCCTCGCTGACCACCCCCCAGGGCATGATCGACGTCGACCGGGTCGACGCGCTGGTCGACGTGCTGGCGGCGCGCCGCCGCACCGGCACGCAGATCGTGCTGGTGTCCTCGGGGGCGATCGCGGCGGGCCTCGGCCCGCTCGGGCTGAGCGCGCGGCCGCGCGACCTGGCCACCCAGCAGGCCGCCGCCTCCGTCGGGCAGGGCGTGCTCGTGGCCCGCTACACCTCCTCCTTCGCCCGCTACTCGCTGCGCGTGGGGCAGGTGCTGCTGACCGCCGACGACATGATGCGGCGCGCCCACCACGCCAACGCCCAGCGCACCCTGGCTAGGCTGCTGGAGCTGGGCATCGTGCCCATCGTCAACGAGAACGACACGGTGGCCACCGACGAGATCCGCTTCGGCGACAACGACCGCCTGGCGGCGCTGGTCACCCACCTCATCCACGCCGACGCGCTGGTGCTGCTGTCCGACGTCGACGCGCTCTACGACGGGCCGCCCAGCCGCGCCGGCTCCAAGCGGCTGGCCGAGATTCGCGGCCCCGAAGACCTGGTCGGGGTCGAGCTGGGCAAGAACGGCGCGGCCGTCGGCACCGGCGGCATGATCACCAAGGTGCAGGCGGCCAGGATCGCCACCGGGGCGGGCGTGCCCGTGGTGCTCACCGCGGCCGCTCACGCCGCCCAGGCGCTCGCCGGAGCCGACGTCGGCACCTACTTCCACCCGGGGGGCCGCCATCCCGGCACGCGCCTGCTGTGGCTCGCGCACGCCACCACCGGGCGCGGCCTGCTCCACCTCGACCAGGGGGCCGTGGAGGCCATCGTGGGGCGCCGCAAGTCGCTGCTGCCGGCCGGGGTGACGGCGGTGGAGGGCGACTTCGCGGCCGGCGACCCGGTGGACCTGTGCGGGCCCCAGGGCGTCGTGGTGGCGCGCGGCCTGGTCAACTTCGACGCCACGGAGATCCCCGGGCTGCTCGGGCGCTCCACCAAAGAGCTGGCCAGCACGCTCGGTCCGGAATATGAACGCGAGCTGATCCACCGCGACGACATCGTCATACTGGAATCCCACAACTAGACCGGCCCCCCAGAGGAGCGCGTGATGTCCGAAGAGTTCCTGAAGGTCGCCTGTGCGGCACGAGAGGCCGCCGCCGAGCTGGCCCCGCTGCCGCGGGCGCCCAAGGACCGGGCGCTGCGCACCATCGCCGACGCCCTGGTGGCGCACGCCGCCGAGATCGTCGCCGCCAACGCCGACGACGTCGAGCGGGCCAGGGCCCAGGGCACCTCAGAGGCGATGATCGACCGGCTGCGGCTCGACGAGGCCAGGATCGGCGCCATCGCCGAGGCCGTCCGCCAGGTCGCCGACCTGCCCGACCCGGTCGGCGAGGTCGTCCGGGGCTCCACGCTGCCCAACGGGCTGGAGCTGCGCCAGCTCAGGGTGCCCCTGGGCGTGATCGGCATCATCTACGAGGGCCGCCCCAACGTCACCGTCGACGCCGCCGCGCTCTGCCTCAAGAGCGGCAACGCGGTGCTGCTGCGCGGCTCGTCCAGCGCCTACTCCTCCAACACCGCGCTGGTGAAGATCATGCAGGACGCGCTGGCGGCCACAGAGGTGCCCTCCGGGGCCGTCCAGCTCGTGCCCGGCCAGAGCCGCGACTCCGTCAAGGAGCTCATGCGCGCCCGCGGGCTGGTCGACGTGCTGATCCCGCGTGGCGGCGCGTCCCTGATCAACTCCGTGGTCGAGGAGTCCACGGTGCCGGTCATCGAGACCGGCGTGGGAAACTGCCACGTCTACGTCGACGCCGCGGCCGACGTCGAGCTGGCCGTGCAGATCCTGGTCAACGCCAAGGCGCAGCGGCCGTCGGTGTGCAACGCCGCCGAGACGTTCCTGGTGCACGCCGACGTCGCCGACGCGTTCGTGCCCAAGGCGCTGGCGGCGCTGCGCGAGGCCGGGGTGACCGTCCACGGCGACGAGCGGATCGCCGGCTACGGCCCCGACGTCGTCCCCGTCACCGAAGAGGACTTCTACGCCGAATACCTCTCGCTCGACATCGCCGCCGCCGTCGTCGGCTCGCTGGAGGAGGCGGTGGCGCACATCAGGCGCTACGGCTCCGGCCACACCGACGCCATCGTCACCCGCTCGCAGGGCGCCGCCCGCCGGTTCGTGTCGCTCGTCGACTCCGCCGCCGTGGCCGTCAACGCCTCGACGCGGTTCACCGACGGCGGGGAGTTCGGGTTCGGGGCGGAGATCGGCATCTCCACTCAAAAGCTGCACGCGCGCGGCCCGATGGGGCTGCCCGAGCTCACCTCCACCAAGTGGGTCTATACCGGTGAGGGGCATTTGCGCACGTCAGAAGGCACGGTGGTGTGCGGTTGACCGGCGTGTCGGCCTGACCCGAGCGGGGTGCCCTGGATTGACTGGGGGGCATGGAAATTGTCGTCGCCCTGGTCTTCTCGGCCGCGGTGCTGTTCGGCGCCGACCGGCTGCTGCTCTGGCTGGAGAGCCGCGGCCACGTCAACTGGCGCAGGAAAGGACGCCGGCAGCTGTCGGACGAGCCCACGGTCCGGCTCGACAGCATGCTCACCGATCACACACGCCGATAATCCTTCGGCGTGCCTCACGCGGCAACTCGCGTACCGGCGCTAGGGTTGTGTCCCTTATGGGCGCGCCGGGCGGGGAGGGACGGTGAGCAAGCTCGGCAAGGTCGGGCCGTACACCTTGGTCGAGCGGCTCGGCCGGGGCGGCATGGGCGAGGTCTACCTCGCCACCACCCGCCGCAACGAGCGCGTCGCGCTCAAGGTCCTGCACGACCTGGCCGAGGACGAGACCTCGCGCATCAGGCTGGAGCGCGAGGTACGCGCGCTGCGCAGGGTCGAGAGCCCGTACGTCGCCAGGGTGCTCGACGCCGACCTGAGCTGCGCCCGGCCGTACCTCGTCATGGAGCACATCGAGGGCGCCACGCTGCTCGACCGCGTGCGCCAGAGCGGGCCCCTCGATGTGGCCCAGCTCGTCGACATGGCCCAGGGCATCGCCGCCGCGCTCGCGATCATCCACGCGGCCGGGGTGGTGCACCGCGACCTCAAGCCCGGCAACATCATCATGGCCGACCGTGGCCCCGTGCTGATCGACTTCGGCATCGCCCAGGTGCTCGACGCGACCCGGCTGACCATGACCGGCACGTTCCTCGGCACGCCCGGCTACACGGCGCCCGAAATCTTCGCCGACGAGCAGGTCGACTCGCCAGCCGACGTGCACGCCTGGGCCGCCACGGTGGCGTTCGCGGCCACAGGACGGCCCACGTTCGGGCGGGGCACGGCCGAGGCGCAGATGTACGCCGTGCTGAACGGCCAGGCCGACCTCAAGGGCGTGCCCGTCGAGCTGCTGCCCCTGGTGCGCGCCGCGCTCAACAGGGAGCCCGGCAAGCGACCCACCGCGGCGCTGCTGGCCGACCGGCTCTCCCGGCTGGCCAAGGCCACCAACGGAGCCACCGACACCGAACCCGCGCCCACCGGCGGGCGGGCCGGCGACGTGGCCGAGGAGAGCGGCAAGGGCACGGCCGCGCGCGGCCGTCCCGCCGACGACGCCGCGGCGCGGGCCGAGGCCGCCAAGGCGCGTGGCGAGGCCAAGGCACGCAGCAGGCCCAACGCGGTGCCCGCCGAGGGCAAGGTACCGCCGCCGCGCGGGCGCACCGGGAGCAGGCCCGTGCCCGACGGCAAGGGCGCGGCGGCGGTGGCGCGCAGCCGGGCCGAGGGGAAGGTGCCCGCGCCGCGCGGCCGTACCAGCACCGACGGCAAGCCCGGACGGACCGGTACGGACGGAAAGCCCGGGCGGACGAGCACGGACGGAAAGCCCGGGCGGACGAGCGTGGACGGCAAGACCACCGGGCCGCGGCCCAAGCCGGCCACGCCGCGTCAGCGCACGGCGGCGGCCGTCAGGAGCCGGACGGCGGCCCGGGCCAAGGGCGAGACGGCCCGGGCGAAGGGCGCGTCGGCCACCACCCTGCCCGCGGGCAACGGCGCGCTGCTGATGCTCGCCGTGCTGGCCGTGCCGTGCGTGGTGGCCTCCGTCATCCTGCCCATCGCCTCGATCGGGATCACGACCGCGTTCGTGGTGCTGACCAGGACGATCTGGATGAGCCACTGGATGGTCAGGAACCGCAGCACGCGGCGCTCACGGGTGACGCTGCGGGTGCTGCTCTTCCCCGTGGCGCTGGCCGGGGCGGCGCTGACCGCCGTCGTGTGGCCGGGCGTGCCCGTCGCCGTGGCGTCGGGTGGAGCGCTCTGGGCCACCGGAGGCGGTGAGATCGACTCCGACTGGTGGCAGCAGGCCGCGCCTGTGACGGTGGCCGGAGTCGTGTTCGGGATGTTGTGCGGTGGTATCACCGGGCGGGAGATCGAGCGGATCGGGCATCGGCTGCCCGATCTGCGGAGAGAAGGGCTGCGCGCGCTGGCCGTGCTGGGCGGGTTCGTCGCCCTGTGCGCGGCTGCGGTGCGCGCGATCGCCCTTCTCCTGTGAGCAGGTGCGGTGCGCGCGATTGCCCTTCTGCTGTGAGCGGGTGCGGCGCGCTCCTGAGCTGAGCGGGTGTGGTGCTCTGCTGCTTGAACCTTGTGCGGCCTTGCTCTGGGCCTGTGCGGCCTTGTTCTGGGCTTGGGCGGTTCGTGCTGAGTTTGGGTGGTTCGGGGGGAGCGCGTGCCGTTTTGCGGTGGGTGAGCGTGTGCGGCCCGCCGCCGGATCACGGCGGGCCGGCGCGGCTGATCACGTCGATCGGTCGCGGGGCTCAGCCCTGGCCGCCGTCGCGGCGGGAGAAGCGGTTGAAGATGCGCTCGCCCGCGTTGACCGCGCCCTCGGCCACGTCGCGCAGGACGCCGATGAACGGGTCCTGGGACTGCTGCCAGGACGTGCGGTAGGACTCGGCCGCCGCCTTGATCTCGTCGGTCACTCTCGCGTTGGGGTCGTCCTCCCTCCGGGGGTAGTCCCCGCCGAGGATCCGCTCGTACTCGCCGCTGCGCTGCCACTTGTCCAGCTCCGCCACGCGCACCACCGCGAACGGGTGGGTGGTGCCGAGGAGGTTGAGGACCTTGAGGAAGCCGTCGCGAAGGTCGCCCGCGGTGTCGTATTCCTGGTACTGCTCCAGGAACGCCTCGATGTTCATCTCGTGGGTGTAGTCGCCGCCGGCGAGCTTCATCAGCGCCCGCTTGGCCGCCTCGGGGTTCTGCCCGACGAGCAGGCCGCCGCGGTCGGAGGACAGCTCGGACTTGCGGTACCACTCCTCCAGGCCCGCGACGATCGCCCGCAGGCCGATGTAGCCGAGCGGGATCCACGCGACGCGGGTGGCGAGGCGGGTGAGGATGTCGAGCATCGTCCGGTAGACCGCGTGCCCCGACAGGATGTGCGAGGTCTCGTGGCCGATGACGAAGCGCTGCTCCTCCTCGTTCATGAGGTTGAGCAGGCCGGTGGTCACGACGATGAACGGGTCGTCGAAGCCGATGGCCTTGGCCTGGACCTGCGGGTCCTGCTGGACGTAGATCTCGGGGATCCGGTGCAGGTCGAGGGTGTAGGCGGCGTCGCGGCCCATGTCGTAGAGAGAGCGGAACTGGGTCTCGCTCACGCGTACGGCCGACGCCAGGTACATCAGGCGCAGCCGCCGCTCACTGATGAGACCGGACATCTGCTTGAGAACCGTGTCGAACCCACTGAGCTTACGCAGAGCGACCAGGGCGGACCGGTCTGCGGGGTGTTCGTAGGCTCGGGACGAGATGCCGGGCAGTTGGACGCGGTTGCGGTCCGGGGTGGTCGTCATGCCCGGCATGCTACGTCCGCAACGGAAGTGATGCGCGGTCATCACGAAGGGGGGTCCCATCATGTTGGGGGGAAGCGTCCGCGTAAGGTCCGTTTCATGATGAATGCGCCTGGTGTGCAGGGGATGCGACGAGTGGGCGTGATGGGTGGGACGTTCGACCCCATTCATCATGGTCACCTTGTCGCCGCCAGCGAGGTGGCCCACCACTTCCAGCTCGACGAGGTCGTCTTCGTCCCGACGGGGCGGCCGTACCAGAAGTCGGAGCGGGAGGTGTCCGCGGCCGAGGACCGCTATCTGATGACGGTCATCGCGACGGCGTCGAATCCCAGGTTCTCGGTGAGCAGGGTGGATGTGGACCGTCCCGGGCCCACCTTTACGATCGACACTTTGCGTGATATTTCGGATATTTACGGGCCTGAGACGCAGCTGTTCTTCATCACCGGCGCCGACGCGCTCGGCGCCATCCTCGACTGGCAGCAGGCCGACGAGCTGTTCGAGCTCGCCCACTTCGTCGGCTGCACCCGACCCGGGCACACCCTCCACGACCCCGGCCTGCCCGAAGGCCGCGTGACCCTGCTGGAAATCCCCGCCCTGGCCATTTCCTCCTCCGAGTGCCGTCAGCGCGTGGCAAAGGGCGAGCCGATCTGGTATCTCGTGCCCGACGGAATCGTCCAGTACATCAACAAGCGCGGGCTGTACCACGCGGCCGGATGAAGGCGCCCGCGAATACACAGGTGAGGGGTTTCGGGCTGGAAGGGTACCCTCAACATAAGGGCATGCTGCCGACACAGGAGGACAGACCCGCATCGTGACCGCATCTGACAGATCCGTCCAGCTCGTGCGCATCGCCGCGGAAGCCGCGGCCGACAAGCTGGCCGATGACATCCTCGCCTACGACGTGAGCGAACAGCTCGTCATCACCGACGCCTTCCTGCTCTGCTCCGCCACCAACGACCGCCAGGTACGCGCCATCGTCGACGAGATCGAGGAGCGGCTGCGCACCGAGGCCGACGCCAAGCCCGTACGCCGAGAAGGCGAGCGCGAGGGCCGCTGGGTGCTGCTCGACTACATCGACATCGTCGTGCACGTCCAGCACGAGGAAGACCGTACGTTCTACGCGCTCGAACGCCTCTGGAAGGACTGCCCGGCCATCTCGCTGCCGGAGAGCGTCATGCAGGCCAACCTTCAGCGGGCCCGCGCGTGAGCTCCACCTTCACGCGCGTCCGCGCGGCCTTGAGGCATTCTCGTGAGGCCGCCGCATGAGCCGGCGGATCGTGTGCCTGCGCCACGGGCAGACCCTGTGGAACGTCGAACAACGCTTCCAAGGCCACTCCGACATCCCGCTCGACGAGACCGGTGTCGCCCAGGCCGCGAGGGCGGCCTCGCTGCTGGCCTCGCTGCGGCCCACCATGATCGTCTCCTCCGACCTCCAGCGGGCCAACGACACCGCCCTGGCCCTCGGCCGGCTGGTCGGGCTCGACGTGGCCGTCGACAAGGACTTCCGCGAACGCGGCGGCGGTCAATGGGAAGGGCTCACCCGCGACCAGATCGCCGCGCGCTGGCCCGAGGAGTACGCCGCATGGGAGGCACCCGACGGCGAGCCCGTCACCGACGTGGCCTCCAGGGTCGCCACCGCCATGCGCCGGTGGGCGGCCCGGGTCGACGACGACGGGCTGCTGGTCGTCGTCTCCCACGGCGCGGCGCTGCGGCTCGGCATCTGCGAGCTGCTCGGGCTGCCCGAACAGCTGTGGCCGGCGCTGGGCGGGCTGGGCAACTGCTCCTGGTCGGTGCTGCAGGAAGGGCGCAAGGGGTGGCGGCTGCTCGAACACAACGCCGGCACCTTGCCGGAGCCGGTCCACAGCGACGACAAGCCCGAGGCTGAGGCTTAAGAGGTCGTACGGGTCGGGGGCGTACGACTGCGACGGATCGACGGCCCCCTGGCCTTCGAGCCGTCGCTCGTGAGGTGGATGACGGACGTGCGGTCCGAGGGCTGGGCTGCCGCCGTGCCAGGTGGGCGCTGGGTGAGCGGACGTTGCCTGTTCGGGGCTTGGGGGCCTTGCGCATAGGTGGTGGGTGGCGGGCGTGCGGCCTCAGGGCTGATCTCTACGGCCGTGCCGGGTGGGCATTCGGCGAGCGCGTTTCAGGTGCCTGATCGAGGTTTCGCGAGCCCTGCCTGTGGGTGGTGGGTGCCGGGGGTGCGGTCCGAGGGTTGGACGGCGGTCGTGCCGGCCGGGCGTTCTGGGAGTCGAATGTGCCTGGTCGGGCCCTGCTCCTTGCGTGTGCGGGCATGTGGCTGGTGAGCCTGAGGTGGGGACGTGGCTCGTTGCGACGGTGCGGGGCGTTGGCTACTGAGGGCCTTGCGTCTTGGGGGCTTCGGCGGCCTGGGGCGGGGGCGGGGGAGTGCGATTAGGTGAATGAGGCCGGATGGCTATATGCTCTCGGAGCGCCGCAACGGGTGGACTCGGAGCGGTGACCAGGGGCTATAGCGCAGTTGGTAGCGCGCCTCCATGGCATGGAGGAGGTCTGGGGTTCGAATCCCCATAGCTCCACAGGACATCCCGCCCCGATCCAGATGACTGGATCGGGGCGTTTGCGTTGGTGGGGCCGGAAGGCAGGTGCGGTGCCTGCCTCTGCCAGGAGCGAGTCGGGCGGGCGGGGCGCGTTCGTCAGGGGGCGTCGGTGGGTGCCTCGGTGGCGAGTTGCCAGAGTTGCTCGCCGTCGTCGAACTGGATGGTGGGCTCGAGGCCGGCGTTGCGGGCGACCCTCGCGGAGGCGGTGTGGGCGGGGTGGATGTGGGCTTCGATCGTCGTGGCGCCGGTGGTGCGGAGCCAGGCGATCAGGGTTTTGGCGGCTTCCGATGCGTAGCCCTGGCCCTGCCACTGCTTGCCGATCACCCAGGCGACCTCCGCACGGCGGCCGTCGTCCGTGATCGTCGCCTGGACGAAACCGATCGCCTCGGAGTCCGGCTTCTTGCGCAGGATCCAGTTGCGCCACTCCTGGCTTCCGTCAGGGGAGCGCCCGACGACTTGGCGGGTGTAGCGGTCGCGTAACTCGTCCAGGGTGGGTGGGGCGCCGCCGATGAAGGTATAGAGGCTCTTCGCGCTGAGGACGTGCACCATCTCCTCGGCGTCGGTCACCGACAGCGGGACGAAGAGGAGCCGAGCGCTGGTCAACCGGGGGTCGGGCATCTCTTTTCGCCAATCTTCCAGGGTGGGAGGCTGCCAATTTCCGGCGAGTGGCTGCCGGTCTTGCGGGATGGGTGGCTGCCAGTTTGCCGGGTGGCTGGCTGCCGGTCTTGCGGGGTGGATAGCTGCCGGTCTTGCCGGGTGGCTGGCGGCTGGTCTTGCCGGGGCTGGTTGCGATGAGCTCGGGCCCGGCGGTGCTGTGGTGTTTCGATGGTGTGAGGCATGCTATGGGTCCGCTGTCGGGGGGCTTCCACTGGGGAAGGGCCGGGGCGGGACACTGCTCGGGGGTTGGGTGTGGTGAGCCGGTGTCCCACCTCGGTGGTCGTGCGGGTTGAGGGTCAGGAGAAGACGACCGACTTGAGCAGCAGGCGGCTGCTCGCCCGGCCGCCGGGGCGGAGTGAGTAGTAGTCGCCCGTGCAGTCGATGCCGGTGAACATCGTGACGGTGGAGCTCGTGTGGTTGATCGGGGTGTGGGCGCTGTCCTCGATGCGGGCGACTTCGGGAATGTTGATGCAGGCTTTGCTGGGGGGATCGGTCAGGTCGGCGATGCTCGTGCCGTTCGGGGTCGGATAGGTGTAGGTGAAGGTGCCCAGCGCCGCGAGGGCCGGGGTGGCGAGGGTGACGGTCAGGGCCAGGGCTAGCGACGAGATGGTGGCGGTGGTCCTGCGAGCGGTCATGGCGGAGCACGTCCCTTCGGGATGGGATGAACGCTTCGATCGGCACCACATCCTATGACTACTGTCCGTGATTGAGATCTTACTCAGAGGTGCTAACGGCCCTTCTCGTAGATGACGAGGCCCTTTGACAGGCGCAAGGGGACGAGGATCAGCTCCACCAGGAGGGCCTTCCAGGCGTAGTAGAGGTTGACCGCCTTGTTCAGGTAGACGAAGGGGAGGTTGAGCAGCACCTGGCCCACCGGGAGGCGGCGGCGCCTGGCCGCGTAGAGGAGGGCGGGGACGGTCAGGAGCAGCTCCGCGCCTGCCCACCACGCCACCGTGCGGGGCATCGGCTCGTCGTAGGTCGTGGTCAGGAGCAGCGGGGTCACCCACCACAGCGGGGCCACCAGGATCTCCAGGAGGGCCATGATGACCCACGTGGCGAGCATGGGCTTCCGGGTGAGCAGGCGGGGCAGGTGGAGGCGGACGTTCTGCATGAAGCCGGACATCCAGCGCCACACCTGCTTGCGGAGGAACGTGAGGGTTTCCGGGTCGGCGGCCCAGGCCACCGCGTCGGAGACGTAGACCGCGCGGCGGCCGGCCACCTGCTGGCTCCAGGTGAAGTCCATGTCCTCGACGATCGTGCGCTCCGGGAAGCCGCCGGACTCCGTCAGGGCCGTACGGCGGAACATCGAGCAGCAGCCGGAGCAGACCATGGGGCTGTTCGCGAGTTGCTGGATCGGGCGGTGCCAGTGGAAGCCGAAGAGGTATTCGGTGGATCTGCCGCGTTCCCAGGGGGTGCGGGTGAAGCGGGTCTGGACGTTGCCGGCCGCCACCTGCACGGACGGGTCGTCGAAGGCGGGCCTGAGGTGCTCGATGTAGTCGGGGGCCAGAACTGTGTCGGCGTCCACGGCCAGGATCAGGTCTGTGTCGCAGTGGGGGAGGGCGTGGTTTTGCGCCTTGGCCTTGCTGCCGAGGTTGCGGGGTGGGCGGAGGACTGTCGCGCCGTATGAGGCGGCTATGTCGCTGGTGTGGTCGGTTGAGGCGTCGTCCACGACGATGATCTTGTCTGGGGGGATGGATTGGGACTTGATCGAGCGGAGGGTGGCGGGGAGGCCGAGTTCCTCGTTGTGGGCCGGGATGATGACCGTGATGGTGAGGGGTTCGTCGGTGGTGGGTCCCGGCGGTGTTGTTTCTGTCATCGGTGTCGGTGTCGGTGTCGGTGTCGGTGTCGGTGTCGGTGCCGGTGTCGGTGCTGGGGGCGGGGTGGGCGTGCGTGGGGCTGTGGGCGGGGGCGTGGGGGCGTTCGTGCGTGTGGGGGTCGGTAGCGGTCGGGGTGAGCTGCTGGGGTGAGTGTGCGGGGGGCTTGGCGGGACGGCGGGTGGGGGTGCCGTGGGGAGACGGGCTTGGGTGGTCACCTGCGTCGCCTCCTCAGCTTGAGCGTGATCAGGGTCACCAGGCCGACCGTGGCGTAGACGATCAGGCTGAAACCGAGTGTGGGCGGGCCTCCGGGCATCCTCTGGCTCCTTGGTCGTGATGCGATGGCAGTCCGGTGTGGTGCGGACATGAGGATGCTCTGGATCGGCTGATGCGCGCGAGGGCGAATGCGGTTCTGTGGAGGACGGGGTAGTCGCGGGCGTGGTCCTGTTGATGACGGCCGGACCGCGCACGTGGGCCTGTGAATGGTGGTGGGCCGCGCACGTTGTCCTGTGGACGAAGGGGTGGTTGCGGGCGCTGTCGTGTGGGTGGTCTCGTTGGCCGCGCGCGTTGTCCCGTGGACGGTGGGGTGGCCGTCCGATCTGTTCTGTGGGGGGCGGGCGAGTTCGCGGGGGTTCCTGGGTGTTCGAGTGGGTGCGGAGGGAAGGGGGGCGGCGAGCGATCGGAGGGGTGATGGCCGGAGTGATTCCCGACAGCGCGTTCGGTGAGCGCGTGCGTGAGCGGCTGGCGGAGGAGCGGGTCATCTGGTTGACCACGGTCGGGCCCGATGGGACGCCGCAGCCCAATCCGGTGTGGTTCCTCTGGGAGGGCGGGGACAGCCTGCTGATCTACAACCGGGCCAACGCGCGCCGTCTTGCCCATCTGCGTCGCGGGCCGCAGGTGTCGCTGCACTTCAACACCGATGAGTCCGGTGGGGACGTGGTGGTCTTCAAGGGGGAGGCGGAGATCCTCGAAGGGCATTTGCTGGCGGGCGGAGTGCCTGGGTATGTAGGCAAATATCGGGATGGGATCGCGAGATGGGGGCTGGAGAACTTCGAGCAGGACTATCCCATCGCGATGCGGGTGCGGCTCACCGCCGTCAGGGGTTTCTGAAGAGGGCCAAGTGCAAGGCCGGTGCCCGAGGCCGTGAGGGGGCGGCTGCCCGAGAGGATGGCGGGCGGCGTCGGTGAGCGGTGCCCGAGCGGGAGCCGGTGCCCGAGGGGCGGGTTGCGGCGTCCGAGGGGCGGGTTGTGGCGTCCGAGGGGGACGGGTTGCGCGTCCGAGGGGATGGGTGGCGGTGTCCGAGGTGGGAGGGGATACCTGAGGCGGTGGCTGGCGTGCGGGCGGGGGGTGGTGGGCGGTACTGAGGGGTTTGTGGGGCTGCTCGTCTGTGGCGTTATGGGCTTGGGTTCGTGGGTGTGGGGCGTTGTAGGAGCGTCAGTGCTCGGTCAAGGGCTCGGTCAAGGGCTCGGTCAAGGGCTGGGTGGTGGTGGCCGTCAGGGAGTGCCACCAGTGTTCTCGGTGGGTGGAACGTAACAACCGGTTGTGGAGGGCGTGTAACACCTTGGCGTTGTGAGTGTTCACGTGGAGCTCATCGGACTCGGTGAGGTGGCGGAGGGGGCGGCCTTGGCAGGTGGAGCAGGGGCATGTGCCGTCTCCCAGGCGTTCCACCGGGACGAATTCCAGCCGGTCTGGGACGAAGGCGCTGCGGGCGCCGCCTCGGCGCCAGCCGCCTTGAGCTTCGTGCGGCTCTGGGTAGAGGTGGCGCAGGACCTCGCGGACGCCGATCGCGGCCCAGTCCGCGCCGTACGCCAGCGCGCCCAGGGCGGCGATCCCGGTCGAGAGCAGGGGGAACGGGAGCGGGCGGTGCGAGGGGCCGTCCTCGATCACCAGTGCCACCGGTGATCCGTAGTCGGCGATCGTGCGGAGCAGGGTGGCGCGGTCGTTCGTGACCCAGCATGCGTGTACGGGGAGCACCGCGATGGCGCCCTCCCAGTGGAGGGATTGGTCGAGGATGGCGTGCAGGGCTCTGTGGTCGCCTTTGCTGATATATCCGGAATCGGTTAGAGGGGCCGTGGCGCCCGCTTCCACCTGGTCGGCGATCCAGTCCGCCGAGAGTCGCGCCGTGCCCCGCACCCGGGCGGAGCCGGCGTATCTGCGGCGGTCGGCGAGTAGCGGGCCGTCGTATCCTGCCCTGCGCACCATGCGGATGGCGTCGTGGCCGGCCTGGCCGGTGAAGACCAGGCCGGAGCGGGGGTGTCCGGCCAGGGTCGTGGCGTCGTAGACGTCCCTGACGCTGACCTGGATCAGCAGGCGCTCGTGGAGGTCCATCGCGCGCGCATCCTCGGGGCAGAGGGGTGTCTTATTGTGAAATATCCCCTTCAGGGCGTGCGGTAACGCTGGGCGAGGGCGTTCACGGTCTCCGCCAGCCGCGTACGCAGTGCCGCAGGAGACAGCACCTCGGCGTCCGTTCCCAGTCGCAGGAACTCCCCGACCGCGTGCTCGATCGACTCGATCGGGACCGTCACGCGCGTCCAGCCCTCCTCGTCGGGCGGCAGGGCGCTCTCCCTGGCCGCCGCCACCACCCCGGGCGTCATGAGGTCGGGCAGCCGCTCCACGCCGCGCGGTGACAGCCGCACCACGGCCTCGCCCCATCGCAGCCTCGCCTCGAACGCGGCCAGGTGGTCCGCCCAGTACGCGGCCAGGTCGAAACCGTCAGGGCGGGTGAAGCCTTCTGGGAGGGGCTGCAGGTCGAGGATCTGCGAGACGCGGTAGGTGCGGATGTCCTGGTGGTGGGGTGGGCGGCCCAGGGAGGTGGAGGTCTCGTCCGACGTGACGGCGTGGGTGGCGGCTGGGGCGGTCTCCGTGCTGGGGGGCGCGGGGTCCGGGTCGTTCGACGGGCGGGCCACGAGGTACCAGCGGCCGGCCTTGACGACCAGCCCGTACGGCTCCAGCCGCCGCACCACCTCCTGCGGCTCCTTCCATCGCCGGTACCTGATCTGGATGCGCCGCTCGTTCCAGACGGCGTCGGCCACGGCGGGCAGGTAGGTCGTGGGGTCGGGGTCGCGGTACCAGGTGGGGGCGTCGAGCAGGAAGCGTTCCTGGATGCGGCCGGCGCGGTCGCGCAGCTCGACGGGGAGGGCGGCCATCAGCTTGAGCTGTGCCGCCGCCACGACCGTGCCGAGCCCGAGCTCGGCCGCCGGTCCGGGCAGGCCGGCCAGGAAGAGGGATTCCGCCTCGTCCGCCGTCAGGCCGGTGAGGCGGGTGCGGTAGCCGTCGAGGAGCCGGTAGCCGCCTTTGGGGCCCGCGTCGCCGTACAGGGGGATGCCGGCGGAGTGCAGGGACTCGACGTCGCGGTAGATCGTGCGTACGGACACCTCCAGCCGCTCGGCCAGCTCCTGCGCGGTCATCCGGCCGCGCGTCTGGAGGAGCAGCAGGATGGAGACCAGGCGGGAGGCGCGCATATTCGCTGACACTACCTGTCAGTGACCCTGCCGTACGTTTCCCGACATGAACGACTTCGACTTCCTCGCGGGTCATTGGAACGTGGCCAACCGGCGCCTCATCAGCCCCCTGTCCGGCAGCGACGACTGGGACGAGTTCCCCGGCAGGTCCGTCGCCACCCGGCACTTCGGCGGGGCGGCCAGCTTCGACGAGATCGAGTTCCCGACGAAGGGGTTCAGCGGACTGACGTTGCGGGTGTACGACCCGGGGACCCGGCAGTGGTCCATCTACTGGGCCAGCAGTGCCAGGGGTGTGCTGGACACCTCGCCCATGGTGGGCGCGTTCGAGGGGGACAGGGGTGTCTTCTACGGTGAGGAGCGCCACGAGGGGCGGCGGGTGCGCTGCCGGTTCGTCTGGACGGTCGCCGGCGCCGATGCCGCCCGCTGGGAGCAGGCGTTCTCGGACGACGGCGGCCGCACCTGGGAGACGAACTGGACGATGGATCTCAGCCGGGCGTGACCGTCGATGGCGGCAGCGCCCCGGCGCCCGTGTCGGCGGATCTCAGGCGAGGATGACCGCCGCCGGCCGCAGCGCTCCCGTGCCGGAGTCGGCGGCGGCGGAGCGTACCCACAGGATCGCGGCCACGGCCACGGCGGCGAGGAGCAGCACCAGGCCGCCCACCACGATCACCCACCACCAGCCCGATCTCGGCGGCTTGGTCTCGTAGAGGGGCACGTCGGGGAGCATGTCGGGGGTGTAGGGGAGGCGGCGCGTGCTGGGGGCGTCGGGAGGCCCCTGGTCGTCCGGCTGCCCGGGGTGGGGGTAGCGGTGCCGGATCGTCTGGTTGGGGTCGGGCTGCTGCGGGCCGGGCTGCTCTGGCGTCATGGTCCCCTCGGGCGCGCTGCGCTGGGTCGGGTACGTCAACATTGTCACACTTGGCCGTGCTACCCCGTCCAGGTGTCATGACAGCAGTACTTGTGACGGGTGGCAGCGGGCGCCTCGGCCGTGTCGTCCTGGAGAAGCTGGTCGAGGCGGGGTACGAGGTGCGGGCCAGCAGCCGGACGGCGCGGCCGGCCGGCGGCGGCGTGCGGTGGGTGGTCGCGGACCTCACCAGCGGCGCGGGCGTGGCGCAGGCCGTGGCGGGGGCTGAGGTGATCGTGCATCTCGCCTCGGCGCCCTACAAGGGCCGGTACACGCGGCGGGTGGAGCTCGACGGCACGTCGGCGCTGCTCGCGGCGGCTCGGGAGGCGGGGGTGCGGCACCTGATCTACGTGTCGATCGTCGGGGTGGATCGGGTGCCGTGGGGATATTTCCGGACCAAGCTGCAAGCGGAGGGGCTTGTCCGGGGCGGCGGTGTGCCGTGGACGATCGTCCGGGCCACGCAGTTCCACGAGTTCGTGGAGCTGGCGCTCAAAGGGATGGCCAGGGTGGGCGTGGTCGTCGCCGATCCCGGTGTCATGGTGCAGCCGGTGGACGTGCGGGACCTGGCCGGGCATCTCGTCGCGCTGGTCGGGCGGGGGCCCGGCGGTGAGGTGGAGGAGTACGGCGGGCCCGAGTCGCTGACGATGGCCGAGGCCGCGACGAGCTGGCTGCGGGCCCGGGGCTTGCGGCGGCCGGTGCTGCGCCTGCGGCTGCCCGGCGGGATGGGCCGCGCCGCCCGCGCCGGGCTGCTCACCACGGAGGCTCGGCCGGCGAAGATCACCTGGGAGGACTACCTGCGCCGCTCATGAAGGGACGGGTTCAGCTCTGGCCGGGGCCGAAGGGCGGCTGCGGGGGCGTCTGCCAGCCGGGCGGCTGCTGCTGCGGGCCAGGCTGCCAGCCCGGCTGGCCCGGCTGGGGCCCAGGCTGCCATTCGGGCTGTCCGGGCTGGGGGCCGGGCTGGTGCTGTCCCGGCTGCCATTCGGGCTGGCCCTGGGGCTGCCAGCCCTGCTGCCACGCCCCAGGCGCCCCCTGCTGGGGCTGCGGCTTCCTGGGCATGACGACCGCCGCGATCAGCAGCCCGGTCCCGATCGCCTGCATGAGCATGGAGATCGCGCCGAGGATGAAGGCGACCGTCTGGTAACCGCCGTACCCCATCGAGTCGACCAGGCTGGGCGTGAGGAAGGAGAAGACGGTGCTGACCACGCCGCCCACCAGCAGCACGATGCAGCCCGCCATGCCCACCACGGACGCGCGCCCGTGCTCCTTCCTGCGCATCGCCATGAGCGCGACACCGCCCAGCAGCACGACGAGCGTCAGGATCAGGTTGAAGGCGTTGAAGACGGTGGAAAGCATCAATCAGCTCCAAGGGGGTCGTTGAGCGACTTGACGACGTTACGCGGACTCCCGGCTTTCTTCCACCGCGCGCGTGATCGAATCGAGATCGTGGCCGCCTTCGTACCGCACGCCGTTCACGAACAGGGTCGGGGTGCCGCGCACGCCGCTGTCGCGGCCGGAGGTCTCGTCGACGGCGATGCGGGCGGCGTGGCGGGAGACATCCGACCAGGGGTCGACGTCCAGCTCGGCGGCGTAGTGCTCGAGGTCGGCGTCGGTGAGGAAGCGCTGGTTGTCGTACAGGATGTCGTGCATCTCCCAGAACCTGCCGCGGTCGGCGGCGGCCTCGGCGACGATGGCGGCGGCGTTGGCGCGCGGGTGCAGGGTGCGCAGCGGGAAGTGGCGGAAGACGAGCCGCACGTCGGGGTTCTTCCTGAGGACCTCTTCGAGGATGGGGTGGAGGCGGCCGCAGTAGGGGCATTCGAAGTCGCCGTACTCGACGAGGGTGACGCGCGCGTCGGCGGGGCCGCGCACGTGGTCGCCGGGGCCGACGGGGACGGCGAGCGTGGTGGGCAGGTCCTCGGCGGGCTCGGCCTCGGGCGGGGCGCAGACGCCGCCGCGGTCCCAGGCGAGACGGAAGATCAGCCAGCCCATGCCGGCGGACAGCAGCGAGCCCGCGAGAATGCCGATCTTGGCCGGGGCGTGCAGGTCGGAGCCGGCGAACGCGAGGTCCACGATGAACAGCGCGACGGTGAACCCGATGCCCGACACGGCGGCCCCGCCCAGGAGCTGCCCCCACACGAGGTTGCCCGGCAGGACGCCCCAGCCGAGGCGCAGCGGCAGCCAGGTGCCGAGCGAGATCCCGGCGAACTTGCCGAGCAGCAGCCCCAGCGCCACGCCGATGGCGACGGGTGAGGTGACGGCGGCGCGCAGGGTCTCGCCGTCGAGCTGGACGCCGGCGTTGGCCAGGGCGAAGACGGGCACGATGACGTAGCTGCTCCACGGGTGCAGCCGCAGCTGCAGGCGCTCGTTGACCGAGACGGCCCGCTGGACGCGCAGCGCGGCCTCGCGGGCGGCGCGGGCGCTGGGCTCGCTGGTGAACTCCTGGACGGCCTCCCCGGCGAGCAGCAGCTTGTGGTCGGTGGGCGCGTACACGAAGACGAGGACCCCGAGCGCGATGCCGATCAGCGTGGGGTGGATGCCGCTCTCCAGCGTGGCCACCCACAGCGCGAACCCCAGCACGATGTACGCCGGCGCCCGCCAGATCTTCAGCCACCGCAGCGTCATGATGGCGGCCAGCAGCACCGCGGCGGTGATCAGCGCGGTCACGGACAGCTCGTCGGTGTAGAAGATCGCGATGATGATGATCGCGAGGACGTCGTCGACGATGGCCAGCGTCAGCAGGAACGCGCGCAGCGGGTCGGGGCAGCGCGCTCCGACCACGGCGAGCAGGCCCAGCACGAAGGCGGTGTCGGTGGCGATCGGCACGCCCCAGCCGCCGGCGCCGGGGCCGCCGTAGTTGAGCAGCAGGTAGACGCCGGCGGGCACGAGCATGCCGCCGAACGCGGCCACGGCGGGCACGGCGATGAGGCGCCGGTCGCGCAGCTGCCCGAGCCGCACCTCGTAGGAGACCTCCAGGCCGATGAGGAAGAAGAAGACGGTCATGAGGCCGTCGTTGACCCAGTGGCGCAGGTCGAGGGAGAACTCGGCGCCGCCGAAGGAGATGCCCATCGAGGTGTGCCAGAACGCCTCGTAGGTGCCGCCCCACGGCGAGTTCGCCCAGATCAGGGCCAGCGCGGTGGCGACGAGCAGCACGCTGGTGCTGCCGGCCTCGGTACGCAGGAACGCGCGCAACATATCGGATCTCCCCCCGGAGATCTGATCCTAGAGGCGTCCCGTGACCGCGCCCTGTCAGGGGGAGGGCGAGAAGAACAGGTAGGCGGCCGCGTCCCGGGCCAGCAGGAACCCGACGATGGCCAGGCCCCAGCTCAGCATCGACGACGAGTGCTTGGCCAGCCACGCCCGCAGCCGCTCCAGCTTCGGCTCCAGCCATGAGCCCGCGACCGCGCGCAGGCCCATGAGCGCCAGCGTCGGCAGGATCATGATCAGCACGTACGCACCGAGCAGCGGCACCCACTGGGCCGCCGCGAGCTCGGAGGTCGTCATCATGCCGATCGCGGCCAGGTACGGCACCATCGTGGCCACTTCGAGCACCCCGGCGGTCAGCCCCACCAGCACCATCGTGCGCGGCCCGCCGGCGCGGGGCTCGAAGGTGCGCTCGGGCAGGCCCCGCTTGGCCCGCCACTTGGGGTCGAAGCGCCAGCTCAGCGCGAACAGCCCGACGCCGAGGACGAGCTGTACGACGTAGGCGGCCGTGCTGTCGAGCACGTCGCCGAAGGCGTTCATCGCGGTGGACAGCCCGAGCATCAGCGCCACGCCCACCAGGAAGTAGAAGACCGTCACGGTGGCGAGGTAGACCAGCAGCCGCGCGTTGCGGGAGCGGTCGAGGCTGAGCATGAGGTAGACGGGGATGCCGAGGGTGCCGAAGCTCGTGCTGTCGAGCACCGCCAGGCCCGCCAGGGCGAGCAGCAGCGCGATGGTCATGCCGGACATCATCGCGAGTAAGGCCAGGTGGCCGCCTCCTCCGGCGGACCGAACCCGGTGTACATCCTTCTGCCCATGCCCGCGCGGCCGGGGGAGCGCCGCCCCGGCCGCGCGGGCGTCGGGCGGTGCTACAGGTTACGCAGGTAGGCCAGGGAGGGGGCGAAGAAGTACTCGCCGCCCTTCATGGTGACCGTCTGAGCCACCTGGGCCTGAGGAGCGGACTTGTCCGGCTTGCCCCACGCCTTGGGGAAGGTCACCTTGATGTCGCGGTTGCCCTGCCCGATGACGGGGTCGTGACCGGTGCCCTCGACCTCGAAGTCCGGATTGTCGGCCCAGCTCTGCTGGGTGAACTGGAACTGGTCGAGCAGGCTGCCGTTGAACGCCATGAACAGCAGCCCGACCTCGCCGCTCGGCCGGTTTTCCGGCGGTGAGTCGTCCCACGGGTCGTCGGTGCGCTCGCCGTAGGTCTGGCCGCGCCTCGCCATGATCACGTTGCGTCCGAACGAGCGCGGGTTCGTCTTCCTGACGTGCCCCGAGAACGGGCACTTCGAGCCGTCGTCGCCGTCGAAGGTGAAGTCGTTGACCACGGTGCCGCCGCCCGGCTTGGGCTTGAGCGTCAGGGGCGTGCCGTCCTTGAACCGGCCGACGAGCATGGCGCCCGCCCGCTCCCGGTCCACCCCGCTCAGCCCCAGCGCGTCGGCGAGGTCCCGCTCGATCTCCTTGAACGCCCGCACGTTCTGCTCCAGCTTCCTGAACACCAGGTAGCTGCCGTGGTGGCGGGACGGATCCGGCGCGAACGGGTCCGGCACCAGGACGTTGCTCAGCGGGAACGCCGGGTCCCAGTGCTCCTTCGGCTCCCTGCCGACCTCGTCGGCCAGGAACAGCGGCTGGCTGCGGCCGTCCACGTAGCCGAAGTGCTCGATGCCTTCGCCGGCCGGGTTGCGCATGCCCTGCCCGCGCTCCTCGCCGAGCAGCCGGGCGCTTTCCGGCAGCTCACCCAGGATCTCCTCGCGCAGCCGCGCCACCGGCTCCGCCTCGGCGTCGCCGATGAGGATCACCGCGTGGATCTCGCGCTGGTAGACGCGCTCCCACGCCTCCACGGGCGGGTCGTTCACCTCGGCGATGCGCCGCTTCATGCCGTCGCGGAAGACCGGGTCGCCGAACTTGCGCACGTCCTGCACCGAGTGGCCGAGGTCGCGGTAGCCGGCCTTGCTGATGCCGAGCCCCACGTACGGGGTTCCGCGGCGGCGGCCGGCCGCGAAGTCCCGTACCTCCCGCAGGTGCTCGCGTGCCGACTTCATCTTCGTCGTCGCGACCCAGCGCAGGAACGCCCTGCCCGCGGCCACGTCGTTGAACCGGACGAACAGCACGGACAGGTGCTCACGCACGTGAGCCCGCAGGATGTTCGGCTGGAGGTTGTCGAGCATCGCCACGGTGTCCGCGTCGAGCGTGGCCGAGTCCCAGGCCAGGGGTCGTTCGTTGTTCAGGTCGACAGGCATTGCCGTGTCCCTTCCCCGTATCCGATGAAAATCGGGCCCCCTTGGCGCGCTACGGGACATCGCTCCCCAGCGATCCCCCGTCTTCCAGCGCGTCCCATCGGTACGACTCGCGAGCGGCCGGGAAAGTTTCCAGGAAAGGGACAGGCGAGATTTCCCGATCAGCCGGCGGTCAGGGTGGTCCTCGCGACGTCGCCGTTCTCGCAGCGCACGGTCACGGCGTACGTGCCGGGCCTGGCCGGCTTCAGGGTCGGCGACCAGGTGGCGGCGGGCGCGGCGGGGCGGTTGCGGGCGGGGCTGAAGGCGGCGGAGGTGATGTCGCGCACCCGGGAGGCGCCGCACACGGCCGTCACCTTCACGCGCGAGCCCGTGGCGGGGGAGACTCCTACGCCCGCGTTGATGCCGGTCGGTGCGGCGCCGCCCGTCGGGGTCGGGGTGGGCTTCGGGGTGGCCGTGGGTGTGCCGGTGGGGGTCGGGGCCGGTGCCGGGTTGCTCTGCCCGAAGACCACGTCCGAGCAGGAGTAGAACGCCTCCGGGCTGTCGCTGCGCTGCCAGATCGCGTAGATGAGGTGGCGGCCCTGCCGGGACGGGAGCTTGGCGGTCATCGTGTAGAAGCCGTCGGTCACGGCCGGGTTCGTGACGGTGTGGAACGGCGTGGACTCCAGGTCCGACCACTTCAGCGGCTTGGCCGGGTCGTAGCCGTCCTTGGTGAGGTAGAGCTCGAAGGAGCCCTTGTGCGGGGCGGTCGCCCGGTACTTGAAGGTGTGGGTGGCGCCCGCGGTCATCGTGGTCGCCGGCCAGTCGGCGCGGGCCTGGTCGAAGCCCCGGTACTTGTCGCGGCCGGCGCTGCACAGCTTCCCGTCGGGGATGATCTGGCGGTGCCGGCCGGCGGCGTCGGCGATGTTGACCTCGTTCCAGTCGTACAGGGGCTGGGTGCCGCCGATCGCGACGGCCTGCTTGCACGCGGCCGACTTGGGGCTCTCCGGGCCCTCGCTGTAGCAGACCATCGTGCGGCTGGGCGGGTTGCTCATGGTGCCGTGGGCGGAGGCGGTGCCGGGGGCGACGGCGAGCAGGAGCAGCGTGGGGGCGGCCAGGGTGGTGGCGACGAGCGCCTTGCGGTTGATCTGCATGCAGAACACCTTGGAGCACCGGAAAAGCCGAAATATGGGGCTTAAGTGTCCTTTAAGGCTGGCTTAGACAGCTCTTCAAAGCGCGGCGCGGACGTCGTCAGAGCGCGGCGCGAACGTCGTCAGGGCGCGGCGCGGACGTCGTCAGGGCGCGGTGCGGACGTCGCCACCGCGCGGTGCGGACGGCTTTTCGGAACGCAGCCACACCTGCACCTGGGCCCCGCCCAGCGACGAACGGTCCAGCCGCAACGACCCGCCGGTCGACTCCGCCAGCCGCCGCGCGATGTCCAGCCCCAGCCCGGTGGACCCGCTGCCGCTGGCACCCCGCTCCAGCGCCGCCTCCGGGTCGGGGATGCCGGGCCCCGCGTCGGCCACCAGGATGCCGACCACGTCGCGGCCCTCGTGCAGCGTGACGCTGAACGCCGTCCCCTCCGGCGTGTGCCGGAACACGTTCCCGAGCAGCGCGTCCACCACCGCCGTCAGCTCCCCCGCCGGTACGGGCGCCCGCACCGGCAGCGTGGCCCCGACGAGCCGCCACGGCCGCCTCTGGTCCTCGGCCAGCGCCGACCAGAACGCCAGCCGCTCACGCAGCACCTCCGCAGCGTCGCACGACCGGGCCGTCCTGGAGGGGCGCCGGGCCGCCGAGATGACCGTGGTGACCTCGGTCTCGAGCCGGGCCAGCGCTTGCCGGCTCGGCTCCGCCTCCGGGCCGAGCTGGTCGAGGCTGAGCTTGAGCGCGGTCAGCGGTGTGCGCAGCCGGTGCGAGAGGTCGGCGGCCAGCTCCCGCTCGGCCGCGAGGAGCTGCGTGACCCGGTTGGCCATGGTGTTGAACGCGTTGGCGGCAGCCTGCAGCTCGGGCGGCCCGTCGGGGTGGATGCGCTCGCTGAGGTCGCCGGAGCCCAGCGCGCCGGCGGCCGTGCCGAGGCGGCGCGCCGCTCGTACGACGCGGGCCCCGAGCCGGTCGCCGACCAGCACCGAGCCGAGCACGAGCACCACGGCCACGCCCGTCAGCACCGCCCACGAGGTGAGCACGCCTCGGTTGAGGTCGTCGGCGGGCACGAACACCTCGATCACCGCGCCCCGGTCGCCGTCCAGCGCGACGGGGCGCAGCAGCACGTACCCGCCGTCCAGCTCGACCGTGCTCGCCCTGGTGCGGGCGGCGGCCCCGGCCACCTGCGCGGCGGGCGCGCGCGGTGTGCCGACCGTGGCGCCGCCCTGGACGTGCACGGCCAGCAGGCCCCGCCGCCCCGCCTCGGTCCGCGCCATCGCGTGCCCGAGGTCGTCGCTCCTGGTCGTCAGGGCCAGCACCGGCACCAGCGCCGACGCCTGCCGCTCGGCGCCCGCGACGGCCCTGCTCTGCGCGGTCTCCCTGACGATCAGCGCCAGCGGCACCAGGAAGGCCAGCGCGACCATGGAGGTGACGGCGACCATCAGCGCCGCGAGGGTCCTCCTCATCGGCGGCCTCTCACCGGGGCGCCGACAACATGAACCCGACGCCGCGTACGGTGTGCAGGTAGCGGGGCCGGGCGGCGCTCTCGCCGAGCTTGCGGCGCAGCCACGACAGGTGCACGTCGATCGTCTGGTCGTCGCCGTAGGCCAGCCGCCACACCTCGGCCAGCAGCTCCTTGCGGGTCACCACCCGGTCGGCGCGGGCGGCGAGGTAGGCGAGCAGGTCGAACTCGCGCCTGGTCAGCGCGAGCGGCCCGCCGTCGAGCGCGGCCTCGCGCCGGTCCACGTCCACGACCAGGCCGCCGACCGCGATCGTGCGGGGCGCGGGCGCGGACCTGGCGCGGCGCAGCACCGCGTCCAGCCGGGCGCTCAGGTGGTCGCCCGAGAACGGCTTGACCAGGTAGTCGTCGGCGCCGGCGCGCAGCAGCCGGACGATCTCGGCCTCGTCGTCGCGGGCGGTGGCCACGATCACCGGCACGTCGGAGATGCCGCGCACCATGCGCAGCGCCTCCGAGCCGTCGAGGTCGGGCAGGCCGAGGTCGAGGATGACGGCGTCGGGAGGGGACTGCGCGATCTCCCTGAGCGCGTCGAGGGCGCAGCCGGCGCTGCGGACGGCGTGCTGCCGCCGGCCCAGCTCGTGGATGATCGCCGATCTGACGAATTCGTCGTCTTCGACTACGAGGACCGTCGCCATGGGGCCCCACCGTACATAATGCCTCTCATGCGGCGAGCCCTGAGATACGCGGCGATCTGGTGCGGCGCCACCGTGGTCGCGGTGTCGGTCTCGTGGTTCGGCGTGCGCGGGGTGCTGCGCGAGGAGTTCGTGGACGACGTGGACGTGGAGCCGTTCCTGGCGCAGACGATCGCGGCCGGCGCGCGGACAAGACCGCCGGCCACGCCGAAGCCGACCCCGGCGAGGACACCCGCGACGAAGCCGCCGGTGAGATCCAAGACGCCCGCCCCCGCTCCTTCCCTCAAGGTGATGAAGGTGAAGGGCGGCGAGGTGGCGTTCACGCTCGGCCCCGAGGGCTGCCGCCTGGTCTCGGCCACCCCGGCGGGCGGCTACACCGCCACGATCGCCCGCGCCGACGGCTGGATCCGGGTGGACCTGGCCAGGGACGGGCACGGCACGGGCGTGTTCTGCATCGGCCACGAGCGGCGTACCGACACCTGGGAGTACTAGAGGCCGCCTACGCCTCCAGGCGTAGGCGAGGCGACTACTCAGAGCCGATTCCGCGCGCCCGGCCGCGTGGCAGCGTGGAGCCATGGACGCACTCCGAAGGTCGCTGGGCGCGCTGTCGCTGCTGTACGCGCTGGTCTTCGTCACGTTCGCGCTGCTGCACGCCGGCGTCGGGCTGGGGCCGCTGCGGCAGCCGGTGATCGTGCCGGCCGCGATCGTGGAGACGCTGTGCTGCTTGGTGCTGGTCGGCGGCGGGTACGGCGCGCTGGCCCGGCGGTCGTGGGCCTGGGACGGCCTGCTCTACACGCACGCGGCGGCGCTGGGCGGCGTGCTGCTCGGGATCTTCGCGCTGGCCCTCGGCCCGGAGGACGGGAACACGCTGCTCACCTGGTATCACAGCATCATGGCGATCATGCTGGCGGCCGGGCTGAGCGGCGCCTTCTACGCCTCCAGGGTGCGCAGGTAGCCGGCGGCCTCGGGCACCTGCTCCTCGCTGAAGACCCGGATGCCGCTCCGCTCCAGCAGCGCCGTGGTGACGCCCTGGCCGGGCACCTTGTGCCCCTGGAAGGTGCCGTCGTAGACGGCGAGCGCGCCGCACGAGGGGCTGCCCTCCTTGAGCACCGCCAGGCGGATGCCGTGCGTGCGCGCCACGGCCAGCGCCTGCCGCGCGCCGGCCAGGAACTCGGCGGTCACGTCGGACCCGTCGCTCGCCAGCACGCGGGCGGCGCCGGCCAGGACCGCGGCCCCGCCCGCGCCGCCCTCGATCTCGGCGGCGGGTCTCGGCACGGGCAGCCCGCCCGACACCTCGGGGCAGAACGGCACCAGCCGCCCCTCCTCGCGCCACCCGGCGAGCCACGCGTCGGAGCTGGTCTTCGCGCCGCCGTCGTAGCGCACCTTGCGGCCCATCAGGCAGGCGCTGACGAGGATCTTCTCCACGTACCCGATCCTATGAGCGCGATCGGCAGCAGCGTGACCGCGGCCAGCGCGACCGCCACCCAGAACGTGCTCGCGAACGGGTGCGCCGCGCCGGCCCTGGTGAACACCTGCAGCAGCACGGCCGTGAGCGCGACCCCGAACGGCGCGGCGACGCGCAGCGTGATCGTGCTCAGCGTGGTCGCCGCCGGGATGGCGGCGGGCGCCAGCGTCTTGTACGCCGCCGTCATCACGGAGGTGGCGACGAGCCCGTGGCCGAGCCCGAGCGTGAACATCGGCACGAACCCCCCGCCGGCCAGCGTGAACGCGGCGATACTGGCCGCCACCAGCAGCACGCCCACCGCTCCGACGCCGCGCGGCCCCCTGCTGTCGGTGAGCTTGCCGGCCAGCGGCATCGTGATGGCCGCGCCGACGCCCATCGGCGCGAGCAGCAGCCCCGCGTCCAGCGCGGAGCCGCCCGCGGCGAGCTGGCTGTAGAGCGGGACGAGCACGGTGAAGCCGAGCATCGCGGCCGAGTAGCAGGCCAGGGCGAGCACCGCGGCGGCGAACGTGCGGTCGCCGAACAGCCGCAGGTCCACCAGCGACGTGCCGCGCAGCGCCCGGACGGCGAAGGCGGCGATCAGGGCCGCGCCGATCCACAGCGCGGGGTGCAGGGGCGAGGCCCCGTCGCCGACCTCGGACAGCCCGTGGACCACGGCGACCAGGCCGGGGGAGAGCAGGGCCAGGCCGAGCACGTCCAGCCGCTCGCTCCGCCCCGCACCGGCCTCGTGGGGCAGCAGGAGGAGCGCGGCGAGCAGGGCCACGGCGCAGACGGGCACGTTGACCAGGAACAGCCACCGCCACCCGGGGCCCTGCACGATCAGGCCGCCGAGGGGCGGCCCGAGCACGGGCACCAGCATGGCGGGCACCGAGATCAGGCTCATCGCCCGGCCCATCCGCTCCTTGCCCGCCGCCTGGGCCAGCATCATCTGCCCGACGGGCTGGAGCAGGCCCCCGCCCAGCCCCTGCACGACGCGGAAGACGACCAGGCTGCCCAGCGACCAGGCGGCGGCGCAGAGCGCGGAGCCGGCGACGAACAGCACGAGCGAGACGAGCCAGACGCTCCTGACGCCGAACCGGCCCACGGCCCAGCCGGTGACCGGCACCGTCATGGACATGGCCAGCAGGTATCCGGTGGCCGCCCACTGGATGCCGGCGAGCGAGGTGGGGAAGTCGCGGGCGAGGGTGCCGAGCGCGACGTTGACGATCGTGGTGTCGAGCATCGTCATGACGACGCCGAGCAGGACGACCAGGCCGGTGGTCCAGGAGGAGTTTCGTACGGCGTATCGCATGTCGTACACCGTAACACTTTCGTACACTGTCTAAAATGGTGGCGTGACATCGATCTGGTCGAGACCCCAGCCGCCCCGCCGCCCCGTGCTCAGCCGGGAGGCGATCGTGGCCGCGGCCATCGCCGTGGCCGACGCCGAAGGGCTCGACGCGGTCTCGATCCGGCGCGTGGCCACCGAGCTGGGCGCCCGCGCGATGACGCTGTACTCCTACATCGAGCGCAAGGAGGACCTGCTCGCGCTGATGGCCGACGAGATCGCCGCCGAGGCGGTCGTCGAGGAGCCGCTGCCCGCCGACTGGCGGGAGGCGCTGCTGCTGCTCGCCCGGCGCGAGCGCGAGCTGGTGCGGCGGCACCCGTGGCGGGTCGACCTGGTCGGCCAGCGGGTGCCCGTCGGGCCCAACGCGCTGCGGCACGTCGAGCAGAAGCTGGCCGCCTTCGACGGGCTCGGCATCGACCGGCTGACGGCCTGGCGGTTCCTGGCGGTGTTCAACGACTACATGACCGGGTTCGTGGTCAGGGAGGCCCTGGAGCGCCGGGTGCCCAGGGAGCAGGGGTTCGACGACACCGAGCGGGCCGCGCTGGCGGAGCCGTACATCAAGGAGCTGATCGAGGGCGGCGCGTTCCCCCGGCTGGCGCCGATGATCGAGCAGGGCGTGCAGGGCGCCGGCGACACCTTCGAGCGCGGCCTCAACTGGGTGCTGGACGGGATGGAGGGCTCTCTCGGGGGCGGCGCTCCCGGGCGATAGCCTTACCCCCGATGAACACCACCGTCTCCACGATCGTCATCTCCGGCTCGTTGCTGCTGATGCTGATGAGCCTGATCGTCGCGATCCGCGACCGGCCGATGGGCATGGTGCTGCTGGTGGGGTTCGCCCTGCTGGAGGTGGCCGTGCTGGTGCAGGCGGGGTTCGTGGTCGCGGGGGTGGCCGGGGGCGCAGGGCCTGACGACAAGGTCACGCTGTTCGGCTACGTCGGCGGCGAGGTGCTGATCCCGCCCGCGGGCGTGTTCCTGGCGCTGGCCGAGCGGAGCAGGTGGGGCCCGGCGATCCTGACCGTGGCCGGGTTCGCGATCGCGGTGATGACGGCCAGGCTCCTGCAGATCTGGCAGGGCGTGGCGTGACCACCTCCATCGGCACCGGGCCCGGCCGGGCCCTGATCGCGGTCTACGGATTGTTCTCGCTGGCCGCGGGGTCGCGGGCGGCCGTGCAGATCGCCACCAGGTTCGGTGAGGCGCCGCTGGCGTACTCGTTGTCGGCGTTCGCGGCGGCGGTCTACATCCTGCTCACGGTCGCGCTCTGGCGGGGCGCGCGCCGCCTCGCGCTGGTGGCGCTCGGCATCGAGCTGGCCGGCGTGCTGGTCGTCGGCACCCTCAGCCTGCTCGACCAGGCCGCCTTCCCCGACGAGACCGTGTGGTCCGTCTACGGCAAGGGTTACCTGTTCATCCCCCTCGTGCTGCCGCTCGTGGGCCTGTTCTGGCTGCGCCGCAGGCGTTAACGTCCGGCCTGCCGGGGCAGTGGCAGACCCCATGAGCACGATCGAACATTCCGAAGACGTCAGGGTCCCCATCAGGGTGGCCTACAACCAATGGACGCAGTTCGAGAGCTTCCCCGAGTTCATGGAAGGCGTGGAGTCGGTCAAGCAGCTCAGTGACACGCGGACGGCCTGGGTGGCGGAGATCGCCGGCGTCAGGCGCGAGTTCGAGGCGGAGATCACCGAGCAGCATCCCGACGAGCGCATCGCCTGGCGCACGCTGGACAAGCCGCGCCAGTCCGGCGTGGTGACCTTCCACCGGATCGACGACGACACGACCCGGGTGACGCTCCAGATGGAGTACGACCCCGAGGGCTTCCTCGAGACGGCGGGCGACTGGCTGCAGCTCGTACGCATGCGCGTGACCGGTGACGTCAAGCGCTTCAAGACGTTCGTCGAGTCGCGCGGCGGCGAGACCGGCGGCTGGCGGGGCGACGTGCCGGGGCCGCACCAGCGCGAGCACGAGCACGGCTCCACCTACGGCGACAGTGCCGGGAACGTGCCTCCGGGCACGGTGGGGGGCGACTACCCGCCGGCCGGCGGCGGCGGCGCGACGCCGGGCGGCACGCTGCCGCCTCCCGGGCCGGTTCCTCCGGGCACTCCTGGGACGCCCGGCACGCCAGGGGGTCCGGGGCAGCCGCCCCGCCCCGTCCTCTGACCTGCACCGACGAGCCCCGTCCGCCGACTGGCGGGACCCGTCTGCGAGACCCCCGGAGCCCGGCTCCGGGGGTTTTGTCATGCTCTGACCTTGTACCGCCAGGAATAAATACCTATTTCGGTCCTGTTAAGGTGGCATTCGTCCCATGATTTGATGAATGGAGGACCTTCCCTTCATGAGCGTGCTCGCCCAAGAGTCCCGAGGCAGAACCACCCCATTGGCCTGGCTCCTCGTGCTGGGAATCGTCCTCGCCGCACTCAACCTGCGCACCGGCGTCACCAGCGTCGGCCCCCTGCTCGACCAGCTCGCCGCCGGCCTCGGCATGTCGAGCGTCGGCACCGGGCTGCTGACCACCCTGCCCGTGCTGGCCTTCGCCAGCGTCGGCGCGATCACCCCGACGCTGGCCAGGCGGATCGGGGAGCACCGGCTGCTGCTGCTCGCCTTGGTCACCCTGGGCGCCGGCTTGCTGGTCAGGTCGCTGGTCGGCTCCGCCCCCGTGTTCCTGCTGAGCAGCGCGGTCGCGCTGTCCGGCGGCGCCGTCGGCAACGTGCTGATCCCGACGCTGATCAAGCGCCACTTCCCGGCCCGCACCGGGATCATGACCACCGTCTACACCACGGCCCTGGCCGCCGGCACCATGCTGGCCGCCGCCGCGACCGTGCCGATCGAGCGCGCGTCGGGGAACTGGCACATCGCGCTCGGCGTGTGGGCGGCCCTGGCCGCTGTCGCCGCCATTCCGTGGCTTGCGCTGCTGCGCAGTGAGCCGGAGCGGGACACGGGCAGCCGGGACGCGGGCCTGCGCGGCCTGCTGAAGAGCAAGCTGGCCTGGATGATCGCGATCTACTTCGGCACCCAGTCGATGATCGCGTACATCATGTTCGGCTGGCTCGCCACCATCCTCACCGACAGCGGCTACAGCACCTCGGAAGCCGGGCTGATCCTCGGCGTGTTCACCGCGCTGAACATCCCCGTCTCCATCGCGGTGCCGATGATCGCCTCCCGCTTCCGCGACCAGCGGCCCACCGTCGTCGGGCTCGTCGCCTTCTACGTGATCGGGTTCCTCGGGCTGTGGTTCGCGCCCCCCTCGACGGCGATGGTCTGGGTCGTGTTCATCGCGGTCGGGATGGGCTCGTTCCCGCTGGCGCTGATGATGCTGGCGCTGCGCACCCGCACGCCGGAGACCACGGCCGCGCTGTCCGCCTTCGGGCAGAGCGCCGGCTACCTCATCTCGGGCGCGGGCCCGCTGCTGGTCGGCGTGCTGCACGAGGCCACCGGCGGGTGGGCGGTGCCGTACACGCTGATCTTCGTGGTGCTCGTCGCCCAGCTCCTGACCGGCCTGTACGCCGGCCGCGAGCGCTACCTGGAGGACGAGAGAATGGCGGGGTGAACTCCACCCTCGTCACCTTCCCCGGCGGCCGCACCCGCGGCCGCTCCACGATCGTCGAGGCCGTGCCGGTGGGGGAGCGGCACGGCCTCGTCGTCTCCGAGACCCCGTTCCACCCCCTCGACCACACCTGGCCCGACCAGCCGGCCGACCGCGGCACGATCGGCGGCCTGCCGGTCGCCGACTGCGTGACCGGCGCCCGCTCGCCGGAGGGCGAGATCCTGCTCGGCGCCGGCATCCCGGTCCGCCGCGGTGACGAGGGCTGGGGCTGGCTGGTCGTCCACGTGACCGACACCCCGCTGCCCGTGGGGGCCGAGGTGGACCTGGAGGTGGACGCCGCCTACCGCGCGGCGCTGTCCGCCGGTCACACCGCCTGCCACCTGGCCGCGCTCGCGCTCAACGCCGCCCTGGCCGGCCACTGGCGCAAGGAGACCCGGCCCGACTCGCTCGGCCGCCCCGACTTCGACCAGGCCGCCATCACCTCCTCGCGCATCACCCCGCACGGCAGCGTGGACGTCTACCGCCTCGGCAAGTCGCTGCGCAAGAAGGGCTTCACCGCCGACGGCCTCGACCCGGAGAAGGTCGCGCTGGAGGTCAACGACCGGCTGGCCGCCTGGGTGGCCGCAGACGCGCCCGTCCGGGTGGAGGTGCCGGGCCCCGAGCTGACGGCCCGCCGCACGTGGCACTGCTCGCTGCCGGAGGGCGAGGCCACCATCCCGTGCGGCGGCACGCACGTGAGCCGCACGGGCGACCTGGCCGGCGTCCGGGTGACGCTGACGCTCGACGACGCCACGCTCACCATGCACACGGAGTGCGGCGGCTGAGGCTCAGGCGGGCTGGAGGTGGCCGATCTTGTCCGGGTTGGCCATCAGGTAGATGGTCTCGATCTTCCCGTCACTGATCAGCAGTGACAGGACGCTGACCACCCTGCCGCCCGCCGAGATCACGATGGCGGGCGCGTTGTTCAGCGTGGCCAGCGCGAACGACATGCCCTCGACCTCCGCCATGCCGATCGAGACCATGAACTTCGCGATGTTCGCCGGTGTGCGGATCGACTGCAGGTAACGCCCGACGTTCTCGGCGCCGGTGATGACCCGCAGCGCCGCCCTGGCCTTGCCGCCGCCGTCGCTGACGATCGTCACCTGGTCGGAGAAGAGCTCGATCAGCGCGTCGAGGTCGCCGCCGGTGGAGGCGCCCAGGAACCGCTCGGTGATGCGCCGGCGCTCGCCCTGGTCCACGTCGAAGCGTGGCCGCTTGTCCCGCACGTGCTCCCTGGCCCGCCGCGCGAGCTGCCGGGTGGCCGCCTCGGTGCGCCCGGTGATCTCCGCGATCTCCGCGAACGGCAGGTCGAACGCCTCCCGCAGCACGAACACCGCCCGCTCCAGCGGCGACAACGTCTCCAGCACCACCAGCATCGCCATCTCCACGGAGTCGGCCAGCTCGGCGTGCTCGGCCACGTCCGGCGCGGTACTGATCGGCTCCGGCAGCCACGGCCCCACGTACGACTCGCGCCGCGACTTCGCCCACCGCAGCCGGTCGATCGCCAGCCGCGTCGTCACCGTGATCAGGTACGCCTTCGGATCCTCCACGGCCGACTCGTCGACCCCGGACCAGCGCAGCCACGCCTCCTGCACCACGTCCTCGGCGTCGGCCACGCTGCCCAGGATCCGATAGGCGACGGCGACCAGCAGGCTTCGATGATCCTCAAATGTCGGCATAAAACCTAAGACGTACCACGAAACCCGCGGCGTGACACGAGCGGTGCGGAACTCCGTTACACTTGTTGATCGCAAGGGGCTATAGCGCAGTTGGTAGCGCGCCTCCATGGCATGGAGGAGGTCTGGGGTTCGAATCCCCATAGCTCCACCCCTTAGAGTCGTCCGCGTGGTGATCATCGCAGCGGAGACCTCGTTCGACGAGGCAGAAATCTTCCACCTGTACGACTCCGTCGGCTGGACCGTCTGGACCCGCGACATCGCCAAGGTGTGCCGGGCGCTGGCGAACTCGCACCTCGTGCTCGCGGCCAGGACCGACGACGGGCGGCTGGTCGGCCTGGCGCGCACGGTGTCCGACGACGAGGTCGTCTGCTACGTTCAGGAGCTGCTGGTCGACAAGGAGTTCCAGGGGCAGGGCATCGGGCGGCGGCTGCTGGAGCAGCTCATGGAGCGCTACGCGCACTGCCGCTACTTCGTGCTGACGACCGATCACGAGTCCACCCCCGACGGGCCCGCCAACCACGCCTTCTACCGCCGGATGGGGCTGGTCGAGCACCACGAGCAGGGGTTGTCGGCGTTCGGGCGGCGCGTGGAGGGCGAGAACGACTGACCCTGCCTTTCCATGCCGTAAGTGCTCATCGGATGAGCACTTCAGCGCGGAGAATGGCGGTCATGCGAGCCGATCGACTGGTGGCCGCGCTGCTGCTCATGCAGGCGCGCGGCCGGGTGACCGCCGCCGAGCTGGCCGAGAGGCTGGAGGTGTCGGTGGCCACCGCGCGGCGCGACCTCGAAGCGCTGTCCGCCGCGGGCATCCCCGTCTACCCCCAGCCGGGCCGGGGCGGCGGCTGGTCGCTGCTGGGCGGCGCCCGTACCGACCTGACGGGGCTCACCGCGCACGAGGCCCAGGCGCTCTTCCTGCTCGCCGGCCCGTCCGCGCCGGACGCGCCCGAGCTCAGGTCCGCGCTGCGCAAGCTGCTGCGGGCGCTCCCCCAGACGTTCAGGGACGAGGCCGAGGCCGCCGCGGGCGCGGTGGTCGTGGACCCCGCTCGCTGGGGCGAGCCGGACAAGGAGCGGCCCGAGCTGGTGCGCGTCCTGCAGCGCGCCACCGTGCGCCGCCGCCGGGTCAGGCTCGTGTACGAGGGCCGCCGCGACCGCGAACGCACCGAACGCCTGGTCGACCCCTGGGGGCTCGTGGACAAGGACGACGTCTGGTACCTGCTGGCGGGCACCGAGCGCGGGCAGCGCACGTTCCGCGTGGACCGGATCGCCGCGGCCGAGGTGACCGAGGAGGAGTTCGAGCGGCCGGACGGGTTCGAGCTGTCGCGGGCCTGGGCGGGCGTCGTCGAGGAGATGGAGCGGCGCCGCTCCACCGTCTCCGCGACCGTGCTCATCCCCGCCCGGCTGCTGCCCATCCTGCGCGACCACTTCGGCCGCCACTGCGAGAGCCTGGGGGAGGCGGCGGACGGGCGGGTGCGGGCGCGCGTGGCCGCGCCGATGGCGCTGACGATCGCCGAGCAACTCGCCGGATGGGGCGCGCGCGTGGAGGTGGAGGAGCCCGACGAGGTACGCGCCGAGCTGGCCAGGATCGGCGCCGAGCTGGTCGAACGCTACGGGCACTAGCCGTCAGGGGAGGGTGGCGGCCAGGGCCTGGCGTTCCCAGCGGATCTGCGCCCACGCCTGCTCCACGTGCCGCCGCTCGGTCGCCGCCGCCCCGACGGCCAGCCGCAGCACCACCCGGTCGGCGATCTTCGTGTGCGTCAGGTACATCGACCCGCTCGCGTTCAGCAGCTCCATCAGCCGCAGCGTGGCCCGGTCCGCCGCGGCCGCGTCCAGGCCGGGCCACAGCGGGCGGAAGCACACCAAACCGAGCGGGTGCTGCTCGTGCAGCTCGAACCCCGGGTCCGTGCCCACCTGCTCCGCCAGCTCCGCCGCCAGTGCCACGCCCTTGCGGATGTGCTCCCGCAGCCCCTCGGCGCCGTACCAGCGGATCACCGACCACAGCTTCAGCGCCCTGAACCGGCGGCCCAGCGGCACCTGCCAGTCCCGGTAGTCGACGACCGAGCCGGAGGAGGTGGCGGCGTTCCTCAGGTACTCGGGCAGGATCGACAGCGCGCCCACCAGCGGGGCCCGGTCGGCGGTCCAGAGCACGCCGCAGTCGAAGGTGGTCAGCAGCCACTTGTGCGGGTTGGTCGCGTACGAGTCCGCGTACTCGGCCACGCCGTCGTTCAGCCACCGCAGCTCGGGGCAGATCGCCGCGACCCCGGCGTAGGCGGCGTCCACGTGCAGCCAGACGCCGTGCTCCCGGCACGCCTGCCCGATGGCGGGCACCGGGTCGACGGCGGTGGTGGAGGTGGTGCCGACGGTGGCGCACACCATCGCGGGGACGGCGTCCGCGGCCACGTCCTCGGCCAGCAGCCGGCGCAGGTGCGACGGGTCCATGGCCAGCGTGCGCGGATCCACGTCCACGACCCGCACGCCGGCCGCGCCCAGCCCGGCGATCCGGGCCGCCTTCTCCAGGGACGAGTGCGTCTGCGACGTCACGTACACCGTGTAGCGCCGGTCGATCCCCTCGGCCGCGACCCGGCCGCCGCTCGCCCGGTGCAGCGCCGCCAGCAGCGCGACCAGGCACGCGCTCGACGCGGAGTCCTGGATGACGCCGCCGCCCGCCGCGTCCGTGCGGAAGCGCTCCGGCAGCCCGATCAGCTCGGCCAGCCAGTCGACCACCACCGTCTCCAGCTCCGTGCACGCGGGGCTGGTCACCCACAGCATGCCCTGCACGCCCAGCCCGCTGGACAGCAGGTCGCCCAGGATGGCCGGGCCGCTGGCGTTGGAGGGGAAGTAGGCGAAGAAGCTCGGATGCTGCCAGTGCGTGATGCCGGGCAGCAGGATGCGTCCCAGGTCCGACAGCACGCTCTCGAACGGCTCCCCGCGCTCGGGCGGCGACGCAGGCAGGGCCTGCCGGATCTCGCCCGGCTTCACCTGGGACAGCACGGGGTGGGTCTCGATGCCGGCGAGGTAGTCCGCGATCCAGTCGACGACCTGCTTGCCGTGGCGGCGGAACTCCTCAGGTGTCATGTGAGGGCTCATCCGCCCACTTTGTCCGCAGGGGCGGGGCCTAGGGAAGGGGACGGGCCGGAGGCTTTCGCCTCCGGCCCGTTCTATCTCAAGCGGTCTGCCGACCGCCGAGGGTCAGTAGTGGTAGCGCTTGCCACCGAACGTCTTGCCGAGGTGGAACCCGCCGGGCAGGTGCACCGACACGTGCCGGCGGCCGTCGGGGGTGGTGGAGACGTGGAAGCGCCGATTGCCGAAGCTGTGGCCTACGCCGTGCCGTGACAGGTTGATCCGGAACGGCCCCACTTTGATTGACTTGCGGTAGTGCCAGCCCATGTCCCTCCTTCGCCATCGTGCGCTCACTGTGTAGAACGTGCGGGGCGGGCCCGCGGTTCCCAGCGCGCCAGAGTGCCCGCCAGCGCCTCGAGCGCGCGGGGGTAGGCGCGTTCGGACGGGGCGGCGTACCCGATGAGCAGCCCGTCGCGGCCCTCGCCGTGCCAGAGCGGGGAGGCCGGGCGCAGGGCGATGCCGGCGCGCTCGCACGCGGCCAGCACCTCGGCCTCCGGCGGGCCGCCCGGGGGGAGCAGGAGGAGCGCGCGCAGACCGGCCGCGACGCCCGGCAGGCAGGCATGGGGCAGGCGGGCGCGCAGCAGCTCCAGGCGGCGGCGGTAGCGCAGGCGGGCGGCGCGGATGTGGCGGTCGTAGGCGTGGGTCTCGATCAGCCGGGCCAGGACGAGCTGGCCGAGCACCTCGGTGTGCGCGTCGGCGTACCGCTTGGCCTCCGTGAGCGGGCCGATCAGCGCGGGCGGCACCGCCATCCAGCCCAGCCGCAGGCCGGGGCCCAGGGACTCCGACGTGGTGCCGCAGTACACGACCCGCTCCGGCGCCGTGCCCTGGAACGCCCCGACGGGCTGGCGGTCGTAGCGGAACTCGCCGTCGTAGTCGTCCTCGACGACCAGCCCGCCCCACTCGCGCAGGGCCAGGCGGCGGGACGGGTGCAGCGGGACGCCCATGGGGTACTGGTGGGCCGGCGTGACGACCGCGGCGGCCACGTCCGAAGTGAGGGTGCCGGTCCGCGCGCCCAGCTCGTCCACCGGCAGCGGGACGACCTCGCGCCCGGCCCTGCGCACCACGTCGCGGTAGAAGTCGTGGCCCGGATCCTCCATCGCGAACGGGCCCTCGACGACCTGGGCGAGCAGGTTGATCGCCTGGACGAAGCCCGTCGTGACCACGATCAGGTCGGGCGTGGTGAGGACGCCGCGGGTCCTGGCGAGGTAGGCGGCGAGCGCGGTGCGCAGCTCGATCCGGCCGCGCGGGTCGCACGGGCCGAGGACGGCGGCGGGCGCGGTGTCGAGCACGTGGCGGGTGGCCCGCATCCAGGCCCGCGCCGGGAACGCGGACAGGTCCGGCTGCCCGGGCCGCAGGTCGTGCACCGGAGCGGCCTCCGGCTCGGCCACGACACTCGGGGGCAGGGCGGGGGGATGGGTGGGGGGATGGGTGGGGGCGATCTCCGTGCCGGAGCCGGGGCGCGTGGTCAGGTAGCCCTCGGCGACGAGCTGGTCGTACGCCGCGCTGACCGTCCCCCGTGACAGCCGCAGCTCGGCCGCCAGCGCGCGGCTGGAGGGCAGGCGGGTGCCGTGCGGCAGCCGCCCCTCCCTGACCGCCCGCCGCAGCGCCTCCTCCAGCGCCCGCCGCCGCCCGCCCCGGGCGGGCAGCTCCAGATGCAGGTCCAGGTGCAGGTCCACCCCGGAACCGGCCCAATCCTCGCGCACGGAACTGGACCTTACCTCTGGGCCGGTCCCCGGGTTTACGGTGGGTGAGCAGCCGGAGCAGGAAGGACCGAGCCTCATGATCGTGATCGCTCACGTGAGCGACATCCACATCGGCGCCACCCCCGAGAGCGTCGCCCGCGCCACCACCGTCATGCGGTATCTCGACGCCCTCCCCGGAGACCTCGACGCCGTGCTCGTCACCGGTGACATCGCCGACCACGGCGAGCGGGAGGAGTACGAGGAGGCGGCCAAGGTGCTCGCCTCGCGCCATCCCGTCCTGGTCGGCCCGGGCAACCACGACGTCCGGCGGGAGTTCCGCCGGTCGCTGCTGGGCGAGGAGCCGGCCGACGGGCCGATCAACCAGGTGCTGCGCACCGGGCGCGCGGTCTACGCGATGTGCGACTCCTCGATCCCCGGCCGGAGCGAGGGGGAGCTGGCGGAGGAGACGCTCACCTGGCTGGAGGGCGTGCTGGACGGCGCGGACCTGCCGGTGTTCGTGGCCTTCCACCACCCGCCGGTGCTCCTGCACGGCCCGGTGGACCCGATCCGGCTGCGCGCGCCCGAGCGGCTGGAGTCGCTGCTGGCGGGGCGGGCCCAGGTGCCCGCCGTGCTGGTGGGGCACGCGCACACGGCCGCCGCAGGCACGTTCGCGGGGCGGCCGATGCTGGTGGGCGGCGGGGTGGTGTCCACGATGAAGCTGCCGTGGGAGGGCGGCACGCGGCTGGACAACTGCGCCGACTACGCCCTGCCGCCGCTGATCGCCTTCCACGTGTTCGACGACGAGGGGCGGGTGACGACGCACTTCCGCGTCGTCCCGGTGTAAGGCTCATGGGGGGCGGGCACCGGGAAGGACGCCCGCCCCCGCGAGGTCAGCGCTCGGTCAGCTCGATGAACGTCACCGAGTAGGCGGGGAAGTCGTAGGTGAAGGCCGAGGAGAAGCCGCTCACCTGCCGCCGCACCGGCGCCACCCGGTCCGGGTCGGCGATCGAGTTGGTGTCCGACGGCGCGCCGGTCAGCGTGGTGACCGTGGCCGTCGGCCGGAACCGCGCGGAGCCGAGGTCCACGCTGCCGCGCACGGCGGTGTCCTGCGCGTTGACCACCTTGAGCGTCACCGACCTGCCGTCCCTGGAGACCACCTGGTACAGCGGCTCCACGCGGGAGCTGTCGACGAAGTCGTTGACCTGCTGCCCGTCCAGCCATGTCGTGATCCGGCGCCCGCTGACGCGCACCTTCAGGTGGTAGTCGCGGCCGGTCTCGACGGTGGTGGAGGAGGTGGCGATCGAGGACTTGCCGCCGCCCACGGCCTTCTCGACGGCGGACTGGGTGTTGTTCCAGCCGCCGACGTTCCACCAGTAGAAGGTGCCGGTGTCGCGGACGCCGAACATGAGCAGGAAGCCCTCGGCGCCCGCCGTCTTGCGGGCGGTCGCCTCGATCGTGTAGTTCGACCAGTCGGCGGAGCCGGCCGTGGATCGGGCGTCCTCGACCTGCGCGCTCTGCGCGTAGGCGCCGTCCTGCACCGCCCAGGTGCCCGGGCCGGGCGTCCACCTGCCGGCGCCGGCCGAGAAGTCGTCCGACAGGAGCACGGTGCCGTCGGCGGCGGTGACCTTGACGTCGTCGTAGCGGACGGCGGTGTTCCAGGCGCCGAGCCCGATCGCGCCCTTGATGTCCTCGACGGGCCTGCCCTCGCCCTCGAACGTGCTGGGCACGACGCGCTCGCCCGCGTTCGTGGAGAACAGGCGCTGGACGTGGTAGCTCGGCGACCCGTACGCCTCGTCGTTGTCGAACCAGATCAGGTCCGGCGTCCAGTCCACGTAGTCCACGTTGGCCAGCAGCGGCGCGTACGAGGCCAGCCGCACCACGTCGGAGTTGCGTTCGAGCCCCGTCATGTACGACGCCTCGGCCAGCGCGTTGGAGAACGTGTTGCCCCTGGAGGCGTACTCGCCGACGAACACCTTCGGCCCCTCGCGGTCGTAGGTGTCGTAGCGGTGGTTGTTGGCGAGGAACCAGTCGGGGTTGTTGTAGTAGTGCTCGTCGACGAGGTCGGCCTTCTGGTCGCGGGCGAACTGCCACATGCGGTCGAACCAGGCGCCCTGCGAGGTCTGCCCCGCGTTACTGATGATCTTGATGTCGGGGTACCTGGCCCTGATCGCGTTCGCGAACTTCGGGTAGTTGGTGAAGAACTCCGGATAGATCTCCTCGTTGCCGAGCCCGATGTACTCCAGCCCGAACGGCTTGGGGTGCCCGAGCTGGGCCCGCTTCCTGCCCCACGTCGAGGTGACCGGCCCGTTGGCGAACTCGATCAGATCGAGGGTGTCCTGCACCCACCGGGCCAGCTTGGCCTCGTCGGTGAGCGGCCGGTTCTCGCCGCAGCCGTTCACCCCGACCGACAGCACCGGCAGCGCCTCGGCCCCGATGTCCTCGGCGAACTGGAAGTACTCGTAGTAGCCGATGCCGTAGCTCTGGTTGTAGCCCCAGAAGTTGAAGTTCGTGGGCCGCTCCTCGACCGGGCCGATCGTCTCCTTCCACTGGTAGATGCGGCGGCGATCGCCGGTCTCCGCGTACGGGTCGTAGGTGCCGACGTTGGTGACGCAGCCGCCGGGGAAGCGCAGGAAGCGCGGCTTGAGGTCGGCGATCAGCTGGGCCAGGTCGGCCCGCATGCCGTGCCCCTTGAACGTGCGGCGGGGGAACAGCGAGACCATGTCCAGGTCGGTCCGCCCGGCGGGTGCCTGGACGACGAGCCGGCCCGCGTCGGTGGTGCCCGAGGCGGTGAACGACGCCCGGTACTTGGCCCAGCCGCCCGCCTTGACCCGCACGGTCATCGTCCCGAGCACGGTGGAGCCGTCCTCGACGGTGATCGTGAGGGGGCCCGCCTCGGCGCGCCTGGCCCAGACGGAGAAGTCGTAGCGCTCGCCCTTGACGAGCGGCAGGCCGCGGTTGAAGCCGGCGTTGCGCACCCCGGCCGTGCCCTGGCCCGTCACGTCGAGCCGCAGGTAGGTGCGGTTGTTCGGGTTGAGCGGGTCCTCGCCGGCGACGGCGGGGGTGACGGTGGCGCCGCGCTCGGCCTTGCTCCACGCGGTCAGCCCCGTGTACGAGGGCTCGTCCACGGAGTTGAACTCGAACGAGCGGTTCTGCACCAGCTCGGCGTAGAGGCCGCCGTCGGCGGCGTGGTTGATGTCCTCGTAGAAGACGCCGTACAGGTCGGGGCTGACCTTGGTGCCCTTGGCCCCGGTGTCCACGCTGAGCTTGCCCGAGGTGTAGCCCTCGATCCGGAACTTGGCGGGGTCCGCCCCCATGACGAGCTTCCCGCCGGCGATCGCGAGGCCCTGCCCGCCGGAGGTCACGGTGACCTTGCCGCCGCCGGCGTCCTTGATCTGGAAGACCGAGCCGTTCCCGCCGAGCCGCACCGGCGTGGTCGCCTCCAGGTACCTGCCGGACTCCTTGAGCCTGACGCCGTCGCCGCCGGGCTCGGCGGTGAGCATCAGCGCCGTCATGGGCGCCTTGGCCGAGGCCCGCACGATACCCGAGCGGTCGGCCGACAGGTACGGCAGCGCCGCCGCCCGCAGCGTGAACGACCCCTCCGGCACGACGGCCGCCCCCTCGGCCGCCTTGATCGCGAAGTAGTCGAAGTCGGCCCTCATGGAGGTGCCGTTCTGCGCCGACAGCCCGAACAGCCCGACCTGCCCCACCTTGATCGCGGCGCTCAGCTTGGACGCCTGCACCCAGGCCGTGCCGTCCCAGTAGGAGGAGGTGAACTCGTCGCCCGTCCTGGCCAGCTTGAGCACCTCGGCCGTGGAGCCGGGCCGGGCGGCGAAGGCGGAGGTGAAGGCGGCACCGACCTCGGTGGCGGTCTCGATCACCGGCCCGCCGGCGAACCCGACGTGGGCCAGGCCGGCGCGGACGTAGTTGTCCCAGTCCTGCCAGGCGAGCAGGCCCGCGCTCTGGTAGTCGAGCGCGACGGGGGCGCTGAGCTTGGCGACCACCTCGAAGTCGCCGTCGGGGACGTCCACGAGGAAGAGGTTTCTGGCGGTGTTGGTGGCCTGGTGGGTGTCGCCGGTCAGCGTGTCGAGGTGGAGGGCGCCGCCGGACAGGCTCCAGCGGGAGTCGTCGGGCGAGAGCACGCTCCAGTCCGCGCCGAGCGTGGTGCCGTCGAACTGGTCCACGACGGCCCCTTCGGGGATGGGGTCGGCCGCGGCGGCGGCGACCGGGGGAGCGGTGAGCAGACCGGCTAAGAGCAGGGCGGACAAGGCGATGCGCAGCATGAGTGGGGGCTCCTCGGATGTTGTTAGCGTTAACAATCAAGTGAGCGTTAACAACCGCGATCGGCGACAACGTAGGGAGCGCTCAGGGGTGGCGTCAAGGGGCCGCTGTGTAACCCGACCGTAATGCGGCGAGCTCTTGACGACACACGTTGTTAGCGTTCACAGTCGGGGCCAAGCCAGGAAAGGAGCACGGCCGTGGGATCCACCCTGGGGCGCCGCCTGCCGGTCATGGCCGACGTGGCCAAAGAGGCCGGCGTGTCGCATCAGACGGTCTCCCGCGTGCTCAACGACCATCCGAACGTGCGCAGCGAGACCCGGACGCGGGTGCTCGAAGCGATCGACAAGCTCGGCTACCGCCGCAACCTCGTCGCCCGCGCCCTGGTCACCAAGCACTCCAGAACGCTCGGGGTGGTCAGCTTCGACACCACGCTGTACGGCCCGGCCAGCACGGTCTACGGCATCGAGCAGGCGGCCAGGGCGGCCGGCTACTTCGTCAGCATCGTCAGCCTCAAGTCGATCGACCGGGCCGGCGTGCGCGACGCCCTCGACTACCTGGCGGACCAGGGCGTGGACGGCATCGTGGTGGTCGCGCCGCAGCGCTCGGCCGCCGAGGCCCTGGCCGACCTGCCGCTCGGGGTGCCCACCGTCGCCGTCGAGGGCGGCGAGGCGGGGGAGGTGTCCGTGGTCTGCGTGGACCAGGTCGCGGGCGGCCGGCTCGCCACCGAGCACCTGCTGTCGCTGGGCCACGAGACGGTCTGGCACGTCCGGGGGCCCTCCGACTGGCTGGAGGCCGAAGGGCGCGTGGCGGGGTGGCGGGCCGCGCTGGAGGAGGCGGGCCGCGAGGCCCCGCGACCGCTGGCCGGGGACTGGAGCCCGCGCTCGGGATACGAGGCGGGCCGCAGCCTGGCGAGCATGAGGAACGTGACCGCGGTGTTCGTCGCCAACGACCAGATGGCGCTGGGCGTGCTGCGGGCGTTCACGGAGCAGGGGGTGAGGGTGCCCGAGCAGGTGAGTGTGGTCGGCTTCGACGACATTCCCGAGTCGGAGTTCTTCTCGCCGCCGCTCACGACCATCAGGCAGGACTTCGACGCGGTGGGCAGACACAGCATCGAGGTGCTCGTACGGCAGCTCGAAGGCGGGCCCCAGGAGCGGGAGCGGCTGGTGGTGCCGCCCACGTTCGTGGCCCGGGTCAGCACGACCAGGGTGTGAGGCCGTACGGGGAAAGGCAGGACGCGCCGGCGCCCAATTGGGTTGTTAGCGCTCACATGAGAAGGGAACCCCCCACGTGTTCAAGAGGATCTCGGCCATATTGCTCGCGGGTCTCACCGCGATGTCGGTGGCTTCGTGCGGCA
>NZ_JAATEP010000061.1:0-60265 GCF_012034275.1 Nonomuraea composti
CGGCCACCTGCACGTCGCCGGACTTGAGGTTCGCGGCGCGCACGTTGGGGTCGACGATGATTTTGTATACGAGCTTGTCGAGCTTGACCTTGGCGGCGTCGTAGTAGTCGGCCGACTTCTCCAGCGTGATCTGGCTGCCGGAGGTGCGGCTCGCGAACTTGAACGGTCCGACGCAGACCGGGCTCGCGCCGAAGTTGTCGCCCTCGGCGTCCAGCGCCTTCGGCGACATGATCATGCCGGCGCGGTCGGCGAGCTGCGCGGTCAGCGGCGTGAACGGCTGCGTCAGCGTGAGCTTCACCGTCGCCGGGTCGACCACCTCGACCTTGGACACGGCGGCCAGGTCGGCCTGCCGCGCGGACTTCTCCCAGGTGCGGTGCCGGTCCAGCGACTTCTTGACCGCCTCGGCGTCGAACGCGGTGCCGTCGTTGAACTTGACGCCCTCGCGCAGCTTGATCGTCACTTCCTTGCCACCGTCGGACAGCTCGGGCAGGGCCGCGGCGAGCTGGGGGACCAGGGTGGAGGAGGCGTCGATGTCGTAGAGCTTCTCGCACATGTTCGCGAAGACCTCGCGGCCCACGAGCGTGGTCGAGATGCTCGGGTCGAGGACGTCGGGGTCGGCGTTGAGCGCGATGTTGAGCGTGCCGCCCGCCTTGACCGACCGGTGGTCGGCCGAGGCGCCGGCTATGGAACTCGGTGCCGCGGGCGTGTTGCTCGTCCCGCCTCCGCCGCAGGCCGCGAGGGCGAGGGGGAGGGTGACGAGCGCCGCGACGACCTTGGGGGACGGTCGCATGGGGCCTCCGTTGAAACGTGTTAGGAGACTGTATACAAGATGCCACATTTCAGCGGTGTTTCATCACCCTATGTTGTTATCTGAGCGTTTCCTAATCGTTTGGGTGTTTTGTCCTGCGGCCCACGGCCTGCAGGAACGACCGCCGCGCCGCCGCCACATGCGCGACCGCTCTGGCCTGCGCCTCGTCCTCGTCGCCCGCCGCGATCGCCTCGCACAGGCTCAGGTGCTCGGTCCACGAATGCGGGCCGCGCGCGGCCGCCGTCTGGCTGAAGACCCACTGGGCGCGCTGCAGCATCGGCTTCATCATCAGCGCCAGGTACGAGTTCCCCGTCGCCTCGCCGACGGCCAGGTGGAAGGCCGTGTTCAGGTCGGCCACCTCCTCCAGCCGGCCCGCCTCGACCGCCTCCCTCGCCTGGTCCAGCAGCCGGCGCAGCCGGTCGGCGGCGGCGGGGGAGCGCTTGCGCGCGGCCAGCCGCGCCGCCAGGCCCTCGATGGCCATCCGGACGTCGAAGAGCTCCTCGCCCTCCTCGGCCGACAGCCGGGCCACCGTCGCGCCCAGGCGGGGCACGACCTGGATGAACCCTTCGGCGGCCAGCACCCGGATCGACTCGCGAACGGGGTTGCGTGAGACGCCGAGCGCGGCGGCCAGCCGGTCCTCGACCAGGCGTTCACCCTGGGCGAGCTCGCCGGTGAGTATGCGGCGGCGCAGCTCCTTGGTGACCTCGTCACGCAAGGTCTGGTGGGCCCCGCCCAGCGTCATATCAGTCATAGGGGGATTTATCGTATACAAGAAGTTAGGGATGACGCGCAGGGTACCAGTCGGCGTCCGTAACGTCCCTGGCCACCTCCCAGAGGCGGTCGAACTCCGCCATGAAGTACTGGCACCAGGCGTGCTCACGCCGAGTGGAGAGCGTGAAGCCCGGCGCGGGCCCGGGGGAGCGGTGGCTGCTCATCGAGACGTGCACAAGGCCGTCGTCGTCGCCGGGATCCAGCAGGAAGACCATGAACGTGGGCACGAAAGGCAGCAGCCTGACCTCCAGGCGCTCCCTGCTGGGCAGGTCGCGCAGGAGGTACAGCGTGCCCCTGGCGCGATGCTCGAACACCTCGGGCTGGTCGGGGATCGTGGATCGTCGCGCGGCCTCCTCAGGCACGGAGCCCGTGGGATCGATCACCAGCACCTTGACCGACGCGCCCCGCTCCAGCGCCTTGCGAAGATCGTTGAGGTAGGAGCGCACTGTGCGGTTGAGCGTCACCCCGGCGAAGCGCAGATCGCGCGCGTGCGCGACTCGCTCGTCGAACCGCCTGGTGTCGGAGTCGAAGGTCAGGAAGTCCTCGCCCGGCATGCCCTGCATCAGCCGGCCCAGCTCGGCGACCCGCTTCTCCAGCTCGGCCACCTGGTGGCGGGGGCCCAGCGCGTTCACCGCCACCAGCGCCAGCGTGGCCAGCGTGGCCGCGCCCACGACCTTCGTGTCCACGATGTCGAAGACGCCGAGCACGCCGACCACCAGCGCGATCGCCGCCGTCAGGTAGATCTCCAGGTTCTTGCCGGCGCCGAGGTCCGCACGTAATCGTGCCCATGGCCGCATACCACGGTTCTACCTCGCGGCGGCCTTCTTCGCCCGCGACCACAGCCACAGAGCGGTGCCGTACATGGCGATGCCCAGCACGACGAACCCGATCGCCACCGGCCAGCGCAACGCCGGCGGCATGTACGTGGCCAGGAACCACGAGTGCCGCAGCTGCCCGTCCGACAGGAAGACCATGGCGATGATGCCCTGCGGCACCAGCGGGATCGCGCCGAACGCCCCGCAGATCATCACGATCGTCCGCTGCGTGCGCGACATGTTCCCGGGCAGGTCGAACGTGCCCGACGCCGGCTTGCCGCTGTCGGGCCGCCGCCCCGTACGCATGAGGTGCAGCAGCTCCGGCCCCTTGGCCGTCAGCCGCCGCTCCGCCAGCAGGCCGAACCCCCACCAGCACAACGCGCCGGTCAGCAGCCCCACCGGCACGCCCCACCAGCCGTAACGCAGCGCCACCAGCACGGCCGGCGCCGCCGTGACCGCCACCAGGACCAGCATCAGGTACGCCATGCCGGTGGCCGAGCCGTCGTCCTCGCTCGTCCGCAGCGGGTTGCCGCCCCGGTTCCGCGGGTCGATGCCCGGGATCAGCGCCATCACCGACATCAGCGTCACCAGGCCGGCCGCCCCGCCGAGCAGCGCGAACGTGGCCGCCATGACCAGCGGCCACGGCCCGCCCACGGCCGCCGTCGAGACGACCGCCAGCACCAGCCCGATCGGTCCCACCGCCGTCAGCCACGCGAGCTGGCGGCCCCGCACGTCGGAGGCGCCCGGCGTCATCAGCGTCAGCCAGTGCGCGGTGCCGTCGGCACCGTACGCGTTGGAGGTCATCGCCGCCGCCATCATGATGAAGATCGGCCCCGCCAGCGGCACCAGCTGCGAGATGCCCACCAGCAGCGGCACCGCCGCGAAGGCCACCCCATAGGTGAACGCGAACGCGAGCTGGTGGTTGCGCACCAGGTCGCGCGTCCACGTCCGCAGCTCCTTGGCCACCACCGCGCCGTGCGGCGTCGCGGCCCGCATCGGGCGGCGGCCCCGCGTCGAGGGCCGGCTCCTGCCCGCCCGCCGCGCCAGCAGCGCCGCCCACGCCCCCAGCAGCAGCACGATCAGCACCGCCATCGCGGCGAGCGCCAGGTACTGGCCCTGGACGGCCAGCAGCCCCCACCCGGACGGCAGGTACCGGACGAACGCCGGGATCTGCCCACCCTGGCCGAGCGCCACCATGAACACCCAGATCTGCCCCAGGAAGGCGAGGATCACGCCGTTGATCACCCCGGCGCCGATCGCCCCCGCCCTGGAGCCCAGCGCCAGCCCCAGCAGCGCCACCGTCACCTTCGACAGCAGCACGAACACGGCCAGCTGCAACACCATCGCCGGCACCGCCACGAGCGCCCCCGCGACGCCCTCGCGTACCCCGACGACCAGCAGCCCGCCGAGCGCGAGCAGGCTGACCGCCGGCGCCACCCCCACGAACGCCGCCACCAGCAGCCCGGCCGCCATGCGCTGCGGCCGCAGCCCCAGCAGCGAGAAGAACTCCGGCCGCAACGTCTCGTCACCGCCGCCGGAGAACACCGGGCCGATGATCCAGCCCAGCATCCACACCGTGTACGCGGCCGCCAGCCAGTCGCCGCCCAGGAACGCCAGCACGATCGTGCCGCCCGCCAGCAGCACCCCGAGCCCGCCCGCGCCGGCCATCGTGCCGCCCTGCTGGCCCTTCATCGAGTGGCGCAGGATCGACATCTTCATCCTGGCCATGGTCAGCGCTACAGCCATGACAGCCCCTTGGCGGCCGTGGAGCCGGCGCCCACCAGCTCGACGAACCTGTCCTCAAGGGTCGCCTGGCCGCGCACCTCGTCCAGCGGGCCCGCCGCCGCCACCCGCCCCTTGTCGATCACCCCCACGTGGTCGCAGAGCTGCTCCACCAGCGCCATCACGTGGCTGGACAGCACCACCGAGCCGCCGCCCGCCACGAACCCGCGCAGGATCTGCTTGATCGTCGCCGCCGACACCGGGTCCACCGCCTCGAACGGCTCGTCCAGCACCAGCAGCTTCGGCGCGTGCAGCAGCGCCGTCGCCAGCCCGATCTTCTTGCGCATGCCGGTCGAGTACTCGATGACGAGCGTCTTCTCCGCCACGTCCAGCTCCAGCACGCTCAGCAGCTCCTCGGCCCGCTCGGCCACCACCTCCTTGCTCAGCCCGCGCAGCAGGCCGAGATAGGTCAGCACCTCCCGCCCCGTCAGCCGCTCCGGCATGGCCATCCCGTCAGGCAGCACCCCGACGAGCTGCTTGGCCTTCGCCGGGTCCGCCCACACGTCCGCCCCGAAGATCCGCGCGCTGCCCGCGTCGGGCCGCAGCAGGCCCACCGCCATGGACAGCGTGGTCGTCTTGCCCGCGCCGTTCTGCCCGACCAGGCCGTAGAACGAGCCCTGCGGCACGCTCAGCTCGACGTGGTCAACAGCGGTGTTCTCGCCGAAGGTCTTCGTCAGACCCCTGATCTCTAAGGCAGGCGATGTCATGGCTGTCTCCTGGTCGCGAGAGTGAAGGTGGTGACCAGCTCACGGGTGAGCAGGTCGAGGTCGAAGCCGGGGTCGTTGAGCAGCATGCCGGGCACCGCGTCGATGGCCCCCCGGATCGCGATGGCCATGCTGCGCTGGTCGAAGTCGCGGAACTCGCCCGAGCGCTGCCCCCAGTCCAGGACCTTGCGCAGGTCGCTGATGGCGACCTCGGCCTGGCGCGCGTACGGGTGCGGGTCGCCGTCGTCACCCGTCGCATGCGTGACGATCTCCACCAGCGCCAGCAGGGGCTTGCGGTGCACGCGCATGAACTCGAGATTGCTCTCCAGGTACGCGCGCAGGGCCTCCGTGGCGTTGGGCTGGGCCAGGATGCGAGGGACCATCATGTCCGTCGCCAGCTTGGCCACCTCCGCCACCACCGCCTCGATGAGCTGCCTCTTACCGCCGAAGTGGTACGAGATGACGCCGGTGCTGATCCTGGCCTGCTCGGCGATCCTGGCCATGGTCGTACGGGCGTAGCCGTGCTCGGCCAGCACGTCGATGGCGCACTCGATGATCTGGGCCCGGCGCGCCTGTTCAATGAACGTTCGACTTTCTGGCGGCACGCTCAGAATTTTAAACGGCCATTCAAACCCGGCGGAAGACCTGGTCTGGTACGACGCATTTCCGTACGTCTCCGGGCGTCTCCCGTACGTCTCCGGGCGTCTCCGCACGTCTCCGTGCGTCGATCCCGCATGGCGGCACCCGTCGCCCGGGCGGCCTCGTGCTGGTCAGGCCCACCCGGGCCGCCTCGTGCTGGTCAGGCGCGCAGGCGCAGACCTCGCGGGGTCGGATGGAAGCCGGCCGCCTCCAGGGCCGCCGCCAGGGGAGAGTCGACGATGGAGGCGCCGTCGGCCCGCTCCACCGTCAGCTTGCCCAGCGCCCCGTCGCGTACCGCCAGGGCCAGCGCGTCGACCGCCGGCTGCAGCCGGTCGCCGTCGGTGAACGACAGCAGCGTCTTGCCGCCGCGCTCGACGTACAGCACCAGATGCCCGTCCACGAGGACGACCAGCGCGCCGGCCTTCCTGCCCGGCTTGTGCCCGACGTCGCCGGGGTGCTGCGGCCAGGGCAGGGCGGCGCCGTACGGGCTGGCCGGGTCGGCGGCGGCCAGCACCACGGCCCGCCGCCCCTCACCACCGCCCCCGGACGACGCGATCCCCGGGGCCATGGCCCGCATCCGGTCCACCGCCCCCGGCAGCGCGAACTGCGCCCCGCCGAGCCCCTCGACGAAGTACCCCCTGCGGCACCGGCCGCTCTCCTCGTAGGCCCGCAGCACCTGGTAGACGGGGGTGAAGCCGCCGGGCAGCCGTTCGGAGGTGACCGCCCCGCGCGTCACCACCCCATGCCGCTCCAGCAGGACCTCCGCCTGCGCGTGCGCCCGCTGGGTGGCGTCGGCGGCGGGCGCGGGCAGCAGCCACCACCGCCCGGCCACGGTCGGCGGGCCGCTCCTGCTCGGCAGCACCGCCCTGCGCCGCCGCGTGGTCGCCGGTCGGTGCGCCGGCCGCCCCGTGCCCAGCGTGGCACGCAGCGGCGCGAGCGTGTCGCCCGACACCCGGCCCGCCCACACGAGGTCCCACAGCGCGGCCACCAGCGTGGCGTCGTCCAGTGACGAGCCGAACTGGTCGGAGATCCCCCGGAAGAACAGCGCTCCGCCGCCGCCCAGCAGCTCCAGCACCCGCTCGTGCACCGGGGTCATGGTGATCTCGGCCGGCTCGGGCAGCAGCAGCGGCGCGGTGTCGGCGAAGTAGAGCGACACCCAGCCGTCGCCGCCCGGCAGCGACCCCTGCCCGACCCACATGACGTCGCCCGCCGAGGTCAGCTCGTCGAGCAGCGCCGGATGGTAGCCGGGGACCCGCGCGGGCAACACCAGCGTCTCCAGCGCGGACGCGGGCACGGCGGCCCCTTGGAGCTGCTCGATCGAGCGCACCAGCGCGTCCATCGCCCGCGCCGAACCGACCGGGCCGCCGCGCGCGTCCGTGCCGAACCCGCCGGGGGCGCGCGCGTCCGTAGCGAAGCCGCCCGCACCGGCCCCCTTGTCGGAGCCGCCGGCGCCGGTGATGCCGTGCCAGGCAGGCAGGAACAACGCGAGCGTCTCGGGGGCGACCGGCTCCACCTCCTTGCGCAGCCGGGCCAGCGACCTGCGACGCAGCATCCGCAGCACGCCCGCGTCGCACCACTCCTCGCCCCGCCCGCCGGGACGGAACTCCCCGCTCACGACCCGCCCGGTGGCCGCCAGCCGCCGCAGCGCGTCGGTCACCACGGCCACCCCGAGCCCGAACCGCGCCGCCGCCGTGCCCGCGTGGAACGGCCCCCGCGTCCGGGCGTGCCGCGCCACCAGGTCGGCCAGCGGATCGGCCACCGGCTCCAGGAACGCGTGCGGGATCCCCACGGGCAGCGGCACGCCCAGCGCGTCACGCATGCGAGCGGCATCCTCGATGGCCGCCCACTGCTCCTCGCCCGCGACGCGCACCCGGATGGCGCGCCTCGCCCGTTCCAGCTCCTCCAGCCAGGCCGGGTCGCCGCCGCGCACGCTCACGTCGGGCGCCAGCAGCGGCCCGTGCGAGCGCAGCAGGTCGGCGAGGTCCTCCACGTCGCGCAGCGGCCGGTCGAGCCTGGCCAGCTCGCGCTCGCTGTCGGAGATCACGTCGGGGTCGAGCAGCTCGCGCAGGTCGGCCTGGCCCAGCAGCTCGGCCAGCAGCGTGGTGTCGAGCGCCAGGGCCTGCGCGCGGCGCTCGGCCAGCGGGGCGTCACCTTCGTACATGAAGGCGCCGATGTAGTGGAACAGCAGCGAGGCCGCGAACGGCGAGGCCTGCGACGTCTCCACCTCCACCACCCGCACCCGGCGCGCGGCGATGTCGCGCATGAGCTGCACCAGACCGGGAACGTCGAAGACGTCCTGGAGGCACTCGCGCATCGTCTCCAGCACGATCGGGAACGAGGCGTACTGCGAGGCGACGCCCAGCAGGTGCGCGGCCCGCTGCCGCTGCTGCCACAGGGGGCTGCGCCGGCCCGGCGTGCGGCGCGGCAGCAGCAGCGCCCGGCCCGCGCACTCCCTGAACCGCGAGGCGAACATGGCCGACCCGCCCAGCTCCTCGGTGACGATCTGCTCGATCTCCTCGGCGTCGAACGCGGCCACGTCGGTGGGCGGCTCGGCCAGCGTGTCGGGGATGCGCAGCACGATGCCGTCGTCGGAGTGCACGGCCTGCACGTCGATGCCGTAGCGCTCGCGCAGCCGCCGGTTGATCGCCAGCGCCCACGGGGCGTGCACGCGCGCGCCGTACGGGGAGTGGATCACCACCCGCCAGTCGCCGAGCTCGTCGTGGAAGCGCTCGACCAGCAGCGTGCGGTCGTCGGGAACGTAGCCGGTGGCCTCGCGCTGCTCCCGCAGGTACGCCAGCAGGTTGCCCGAGGCGTACTCGTCGAGGCCCGCCTCCCGCATCCGCTCCGTCGAGCCCTCCTTGGCCTGCTCGCGCAGGAACTGCCCGATCGCCCGGCCCAGCTCGGCCGGCCGCCCCGGCGCGTCGCCGTGCCAGAACGGCAGCTTGCCCGGCTGCCCCGGCGCAGGGGAGACGAGCACCCGGTCGGCGGTGATGTCCTCGATGCGCCAGGAGGTCGCGCCCAGCACGAACACGTCGCCGACGCGCGACTCGTAGACCATCTCCTCGTCGAGCTCGCCCACCCTGGAGGCCCGCTCGCCCACCAGGAACACGCCGAACAGGCCACGGTCGGGGATCGTGCCGCCATTGGTCACCGCCAGCCGCTGCGCGCCAGGACGCCCCTGGAGGGTGCCGGTCACCCGATCCCACACGATGCGGGGCCGCAGCTCGGCGAACTCCTCGCTCGGGTAGCGCCCGGCCAGCATGTCGAGCGTGGCCTCCAGCGCGCTGCGCGGCAGCGTGGCGTAGGGGGCGGCCCGCTTGACCACGCTCTCCAGCTCGTCGACCGTCCACTCGTCGAGCGCCGTCATCGCCACGATCTGCTGGGCCAGCACGTCGAGCGGGTTACGCGGGTAGCGCAACTCCTCGATCAGGCCGCTCTTCATCCGCTCCGCCACGACGGCCGTCTGCACCAGATCGCCCCGGTACTTCGGGAAGATGACGCCCTTGGACACCGCGCCCACCTGGTGCCCCGCCCGTCCGATGCGCTGCAACCCGCTGGCCACGCTCGGCGGCGCCTCCACGCACGCCACCAGATCGACCGCGCCCATGTCGATGCCCAGCTCCAGGCTGGAGGTGGCGACCACGGCGGGCAGGCGGCCCGACTTGAGCGCCTCCTCGATCTGCGCCCGCTCCTCCTTCGAGACCGAGCCGTGGTGGGCGCGCACGATCTCCGTCACGGCGCCCTTGCTCGCCCCCGCCTGCGCCATCACCTGGGCGGGCATGGGCTTGGCCGGCCCCGTCTCCCACAGGGACAGGTCGACCGACTCGGTGCCCTGCTCGCGCTCGTAGGCCAGCTCGTTCAGGCGCGTGCAGAGCCGCTCGGCCAGCCGCCGCGAGTTCGCGAACACGATCGTGGAGCTGTGCGCCTCGATCAGGTCGAACAACCGGTCTTCCACATGAGGCCAGATCGACCGGTTGCCCGGCTCGGGCGCGAACTCCTCCTCCGAGCCCTGCTTCGCGGGGCCCTCCATCTCCGTCATGTCCTCGACGGGGACGACGACCTCCACCTCGATCCGCTTGTCGGACGGCGGCTGCACCACCGTGGCCGGCCGCGCCCCGCCCAGGAACGCCGCCACCTCGCTCACCGGCCGCACCGTCGCCGACAGCCCCACCCGCTGCGCCGGCCGGTCGAGCAGCGCGTCGAGCCGCTCCAGGCTGAGCGCCAGATGAGCGCCGCGCTTGGTGCCCGCCACCGCGTGCACCTCGTCCACGATCACCGTCTCCACGCCCCGCAGCGCCTCCCGCGCCTGGCTGGTGAGCAGCAGGAACAGCGACTCGGGCGTGGTGATCAGGATGTCGGACGGCCGGGTCGCGAACCGCCGGCGATCCTCGGCAGGGGTGTCGCCCGAGCGGATCGCCACCGAGATCTCCGGCACCGGCAGCCCGAGCCGCCGCGCCGTCTGCTTCAACCCCGCCAGGGGAGCGCGCAGGTTGCGCTCGACGTCGACGGCCAGCGCCTTGAGCGGCGACACGTACAGGACCTTCGTGCCCTTGCGCTCCTGCGCCCCGGCCTGCCGGGCCGCGAGACGGTCGAGCTCGGCCTGCTGGGTCCGCTCGGTCTGCTGGGGCCGCCCGGTCCGCTCGATTTGCCCGGTCCGCTCAGTCTGCTCGGTCCGCTCAGTCTGCTCGGTCCGTTCGATCTGCTCGGCCGCGAGGCGGTCGAGCGACCACAGGAACGCCGCCAGCGTCTTCCCCGACCCCGTCGGGGCGACGACCAGAGTATGATCGCCCCGCGAGATCGACTCCCACGCCCCCTCCTGAGCGGCCGTGGGCGCGTGGAAGGCCCCGGCGAACCAATGCCTGGTCACCTGGCTGAACTGGTCTAGCGAGCTCACCTGCACATAGTGCCTCCCGCCACCGACAGAAAACGCATTTGGCCCGGACGCGCGTGATTGAGCGGGGGTCTTCGCGGACATACAGCGACCGTGACGATCGATTACGCGGCCATCGAAGCCCGCCGAGCGGAGATACGACAGCGCTACGCTTTACCGCACCGACCATCCAGCAGCGCGCGTGGCCTGCACCACGTGGCGTTGATCTCGTCCGACGTGGAACGCACCATCAAGTTCTACCAGGAACTCCTGGAGTTCCCGCTGACCGAGATCATCGAGAATCGCGACTACAAAGGCTCGAGCCACTTCTTCTTCGACATCGGCAACGGCAACCTGCTCGCCTTCTTCGACTTCCCCGGCCTCGACCTCGGGCCGTACCAGGAAGTGCTCGGCGGGCTGCACCACATCGCGATCTCGGTCGACCCGGCCACGTGGGAGCGGCTGCGCGGGAAGCTGGAGATGGCCGGCGTGCCGCACCAGATAGAGAGCGGCGCCTCCATTTACTTCAAGGACCCCGACGGCGCCCGGCTGGAGCTGCTCGCCGACCAGCTCGGTGAGATGTACGGCGCGCGGGTGCTGTGACCGTGCCACCGGCCCTGTTAGCCGTACAGTCGGCTGCACTGTTACCCGTGCCGTGACCAGCGTCTGATCAACGCCCGTCTCAGCTCTTGTCGAACGTCCATCTCAGCTTTTGTCGAACGTCCGGCTTCAGCTTTTGTCGGATGTCCGGCTCAGCGTCGTGACTTGCTGGACGTCCGGCTCAGCGTCGTGACTTGTTGGGACGTCAGTTGTTGGGACGTCCGGCTCAGCGTCGTGACGCCCTGCGCGTGCGCGGCTTGCCCGCACGCGGCTCCTGTCTGATGCCCGCGTGCCGTTCGGCGCGCTCCACCTTCTCCTTCCGTACGGCCTGCCGCAGCGCGAGCAGTAACCGGCGGCGCTTGGCCCGGTTGGCCTTCGTCTTGGCTGTCTTCGGGGGTGAAGACTTGGGGGTCTTTGGCATGCGGATGTCCTACCCACACCCCGGGCGCTTCCATACTTGATTTCATGCGCCTGACGGAGTTCTGGAGACGGATGAACGCTCACTTCGGTGAGACGTACGCGGAGTCGTGGGCCCGCGACTACGTCCTGGCCCCTCTCGGGGGCCGCACCGTCGACCAGGCGCTGGCCGACGGCGAGAGCGCCAAGACGGTGTGGCGGGCGGTCTGCCAGGTGGAGGACGTCTCCCCGAAGCTGCGCTAGCCGTTCACAGTCCGGTCAGGTCGGCTGGCAGCCAGGTCGGCTCACGGTCCGGCCAGGCGGGTACGCGGCCAGGTCGGCTCGCGGTCCGGCCAGGCGGGCTCGCGGCCAGGTCGGCTCGTGGCCAGGCCAGGCAGGCTTGCGGCCAGGTCGGCCCGCGGCCCGATTAGGCCGGCTGCTCCGAGTCGAGGGCGTCCCGCAACGCCGTGACCGTCCGCTCCAGATCCGCGACCGGCGCCTGCCCGCCCGGCGACCACAGAAACTGCCACCCCTGGCTCGACGGAGTGGCGAAGATGATCGTGTGCCGCCCGGTGCGAGGCTGCCACACCCACAACACCGGATCCTCACCCCCGACCATGCGACTGACCAGGCCATGGGCGGGAAGCAGCTCGGCAAGTGCCTCGAGATGGACGCGTCGTTCCCCGGTGTAGCCGCTCGCCACGTGCCGCCTCCAGTTGTCGCCCTGGAGTGAGTCTCCCCAGCTCACCCCGCCTGACAACACCCAAAAGGCAACCGCCCGCCCACCCTGAAAACGCTCGTACCGACGACCCCACCGCCCGCCCTGCCTGCCGCCCGCCCTGCCCACTGACCCGCCTGATCGCGCATGCCCCGCCTGTCCGAGCGGGGTCCATCTCCTCTCCGCGCCTGCCGAGGCCTCCCCGCCGCCCTGGACCGCCCGCCCGCCGGGCACTCCCGCCCCAGGGCACGCAAGGCACGCCCGCCCCGGACACCCCCACTCGGGCATGTCCCCCAGGGCACGCCCCGCCCCAGACGCACGCCCGTCCCAAGGCTTGCCGGGTGCAGGGCGGCAGCTCCGCGGAGGTGGCACAGGTGGCAGGGTGTGGGGAGCGTGGCAGGCAGGTGGGGCAGGGGCGAGCATGCGGCCGGGTGTGCATGCTCTAAGGGGCGACCTGCGTGTTCCTGCTGTGATCGAACAGCCGTTCGGCTACCATGGACAAGCCGGATGGCCACGTCTTCCCCGACACGGCGGAAATTGTCGGTGGCAGGCCGTAGCTTTCACTCGACTGATCGGACCACGACCCTCCAGGGGGAGTTCCCATGGCTATCAACGACCGCGAGAAGGCCCTCGAGACCGCGCTCGCTCAGATCGAGCGGCAGTTCGGCAAGGGCTCCGTCATGAGGCTGGGCGACGACGCCCGAGCTCCCATCGAGGTGATCCCCACGGGGTCGATCTCCCTTGACGTCGCCCTCGGCATCGGCGGCCTGCCGCGCGGCCGCATCGTGGAGATCTACGGCCCGGAGTCGTCGGGTAAGACCACGATCGCCCTGCACGCCGTGGCCAACGCGCAGCGGGCCGGAGGCATCGCCGCGTTCGTCGACGCCGAGCACGCCCTCGACCCCGAATACGCCAAGAAGCTCGGGGTCGACACCGACGCCCTGCTGGTCTCCCAGCCCGACACGGGTGAGCAGGCGCTCGAGATCGCCGACATGCTGATCAGGTCGGGCGCCGTCGACATCATCGTCATCGACTCGGTCGCGGCCCTGGTGCCCAAGGCGGAGATCGAGGGCGAGATGGGCGACAGCCACGTCGGTCTCCAGGCGCGTCTCATGTCCCAGGCCCTGCGCAAGATCGCCGGCGCCCTCAACAGCACCGGCACCACCGCCATCTTCATCAACCAGCTCCGCGAGAAGATCGGCGTCATGTTCGGCAGCCCCGAGACCACGACGGGTGGTAAGGCGCTGAAGTTCTACGCGTCGGTCCGTATGGACATCCGCCGCATCGAGACCCTCAAGGACGGCACGGAGGCGGTCGGCAACCGCACCAGGGTCAAGGTCGTCAAGAACAAGATGGCTCCGCCCTTCCGGGTCGCCGACTTCGACATCCTGTACGGCGTGGGCATCTCCCGCGAGGGCGGCCTCATCGACATGGGTGTGGAGCACGGCTTCGTCCGCAAGTCCGGCGCCTGGTACACGTACGAGGGCGACCAGCTCGGCCAGGGCAAGGAGAACGCCCGTAACTTCCTGAAGAACCACCCCGACATGGCCAACGAGATCGAGAAGAAGATCAAGGACAAGCTGGGCGTGGGCCCGCGCCTCGACGCTCCCGCCGAGGCCGTCGCCGCCCCCGCACCGGCCGCCGCCGCTCCGTCGGGCCGCGGTTCGAAGTCCACCCCCAAGCCGGGTGACGTCTGATCGCTGACCGCATGAGCAGCACCGACCGGCCGCAAGCGCCCCAGCCGCCAGACCGGGGCGCCTCCTGGCCTGACTCCCCGCCGTCCCGCCGCCGCGATCTGGCCCGCTCAGCCACGGACGCCTGGCCGTCGGTGGCCGAGTGGCGCGAGCAACGCGACCGCCTGCGCGCCGCCGAAGCCGCCGCCTCGCCCCCGGAGAAACCGGAGGCCGCGGCCCCCGCTCCGGAGGAATCCGGCAGTGGTGGCGCGAACTCCGGCCCCCCGGAAGGGCGTTCGGGGCGCGACACGTCAAGTGGGACAAACGGGTGGGGGGACGCGGAGGCGTCAAGCGACGCCGACGCGTCAGACGATGATGCGGCCGTCCCGAGCGATGCGCCGCCGTACTACGCGTCAGGTGGTCGGGACGGCGAGGCGAAGAGCGGTCACTCCTCAGCTCCGGGTGGCTGGGGCAATGACATCCTCCACGGCCGCAGCCAGGAGAGGGAGAACGCCCAGGAGTGGCAGGGCACCCAGGAGGGGCAGGGCGGCCAGGACGATTCAGTCGCTGACCGCACCACCGCCACCGCTGCCGGCACCTCCTCCAGCAGGCGGCCGGGGGATGAGTGGCACTCTGAGGTGCTGGCCGGAAGCAGCTGGTTCGCGGCCGGCGAGAGTGACAGCGAGAGACGCCGATCCGGTGAGGGGCGTCGATCGGGCGGTTCCAAGAAGCGATCCGGCCGCAGGCGTAGCACCGAGGAGTTCGAGTGGCCCGGCGACGAGCCGGCCGGGCGACGCGACATCGGCGCTGAGTGGTTCGGCGATGGTGTCGGGCAGCGCGGCCACGGCGCTGGGCGGGCTGGTGATGAGGCCGGGCAGCGTGGCAGCGGCGCCGGGTGGTTCGGTGACGAGCCGACCGCGCAGGGCGGCCATGGCGTGGGATCGGTCGGTGATGAGCCCGGGCGGCATGGCGAAGCGGCGGGCGGGGTCGGCGGCGGCGTCGGGCAGCCTGATGGCACTGTCAGGGGCTTTGGCGGCGGTGTCAGGGGTTTCGGCGGCGGTGCTGGGCGGCACGATGAGGCGCCCGACTGGTTCGGCAGAGGCGTCGGACAAGCCGAAGAGCGTGTCGGACGTGCCAAGGAGAACGCCGGACGAGCCGAAGAGCGTGCCGGGCAGGCCGAGGGGAGCGCCGGACAACGCGAGGAGCGTGCCGGGCGGGCCGAGGAGGGCGCTGGGCGGTTCGAGAGCAAGGAGCGGGGGCGTTCTCGGCGGGGAGGGCGAAAGAGCGCTCGCCAACGAGGCTGGTTGCCTGACGGGCCCGATGCCGAGAGCTCGGCCGCGACAAGCCCCCAGGCGGACCCGGAGTCGGTGGCCCGCGCCATCTGCCTGCGCCTGCTCACCATGGCACCCAAGACCCGCGCCCAGCTCGCCGAGGCCCTGCGCAAGCGCGACGTGCCGGAGGAGGCCGCTGAGGCGGTGCTCAGCCGGTTCTCCGAGCTGGGGCTGATCAACGACGAGGCGTTCGCGGCGGCCTGGGTAGACTCCCGGCACCACGGCCGCGGACTGGCCAAGCGTGCCCTGGCGGCCGAGCTGCGTCGCCGGGGGGTGGACGGTGACACGGTCAACGAGGCCGTGGAGCGGCTGGACCCCGACCAGGAAGAAGAGACTGCCCGGCGGCTGGTGGAACGTAAGCTCGCATCCACCCGTTCACTCGATCCGCAAACCCGTACTCGCCGGCTGGCCGGCATGCTCGCACGCAAGGGGTACCCCTCCGGGCTGGCCTTCCGTGTCATCAGGGAGGCACTTGAGCAGGAGGGCATCGAGGTGGAGGAGGATTTCTCCTAGACCGACTCCTGCAAGGCCACACGCCCGCCGGTCACCAGGCCGCAGGTCACCTTCCCCGCCATCACCGAGCCCGCTGTCGTCGGCTCCGCTGTAACCGAGCCCGCCGTCATGGAGTTCGCTGTCAGGGGCTCCACTGTCACCCAGCCCGGTGAGGCCAGTCATCTCGGCCCTCTCTGCGTGGGGGATGAGCTGGTAAGGGAGCGACTTCGACGAGTGTCACACATCGACCGCCCGGGGGTCTCGTCCCAAGAGCGAAGAGCGGGCGGAGTGCCGGGGGAGTGCGGAGGTGCCGGAGCGTGGAGATGCCGGGCGTGGAGATGCCGGGTGCGGCATGGCCGTGCACCGTCGACGGCGCCGCGTGGGCGACATGCCGCCCCATGCCTGCCTGTAAAGGTCGATTGCCGTGCCAATGGGTGACGCCTGTCTGAACAGGGAGATGCAGGCCCGTAAGACACGCTTGAGGACGCGTTTGCTTGCTCGTGACCTGTTCGACGCATAACCTCGACGGCAGTGAGGAGTTACTCCGCGCAGCGCGGATTGCCATACCGGTGAACGACGGACGAATTGAACGAGGCAGGAGAGGTGTCGGCTCTGGCGGTCGACGCCCCATCAGTCTTGGCTTGACATCGATCCCGGCGATGACGCCGACCGGGCTTTCCGCGGCGCGCCTGTGACCCCTCCCGTGTTTTGTGGCCGCGTTATGAGTTCTTGACGACGCGAGGAGGGCGGGGCACACATGGGGCCGCTGGTCGTGGTGCTGATGGTGGCGGTGCTCGTGCTCGCGTTCGGGATGATCGTGGCGCTCCTCGTCGTCATACGGCGTACCTCGGGCTCGGGTGGCCTGTCCGGCAAGGGGAAGCCCAGCCCTGAGGTGGTGGAGGCGGCGCACGAGGAGCTGGAGCAGGCGCGCGAGGAGGCGCGGGAGATCCGCAGCAAGGCGGAGACGGACGCCGACGAGATCCTGCGCAGGTCGGAGGCGGCAGCCGAGAGCGCCGCGCAGATGCGGCGCGAGGTCGAGGAGGAGAGCCGGATACTCAAGTCCGAGCTCAAGGAGCTGCGCGCCGACCTGGAGCGCCGGGAGGCCCGGCTGGCCGAGCGGGAGCAGCGGCTGGACGAGGAGGCCAGGCGGCAGGCCGAGCGTGACAGGAAGCTGGCCGAGACCGAGGTCGAGCTGGCCGACCGCCGCGAGGAGCTGCTGCAGGTCGAGGAGGAACGGCGGCTCATCCTGGAGCGGGTGGCCGGGCTGACCGGCGAGCAGGCCAAGGCCGAGCTGGTCAAGGAGATCGAGAACCAGGCCAAGCGCGAGGCCGCGCTGATCATCAGGGAGATCGAGGGGGAGGCCCGCAAGGAGGGCGAGAAGCGGGCCACGAAGATCGTGACGCTGGCCGTGCAGCGGCTGGCGGCCGAGCAGACGGCCGAGTCGGTCGTGAGCGTGCTGCACCTGCCGGGCGACGAGATGAAGGGCCGCATCATCGGCCGCGAGGGGCGCAACATCCGCGCGTTCGAGTCCACCACCGGCGTGAACCTGATCATCGACGACACCCCCGAGGCGGTGCTGCTGTCGTGCTTCGACCCGGTCCGGCGGGAGACGGCGCGGCTGACGTTGGAGAAGCTGGTGCTGGACGGGCGCATCCACCCGCAGCGCATCGAGGAGGCGCACGACCGCAGCCGCCAGGAGGTCCAGGACCTTTGCGCGCGCGCCGGTGAGGACGCCCTCGTCGAGCTGGGCATCACCGACATGCACCCCGAGCTGACGCTGCTGCTCGGCCAGCTCCGCTACCGCACCTCCTACGGCCAGAACGTGCTCAAGCACCTCATCGAGTCCGCCCACATCGCCGGCATCATGGCCGCCGAGCTCAAGATGAACCAGACGCTGATGAAGCGCTGCGCCCTGCTGCACGACATCGGCAAGGCGCTGACGCACGAGGTCGAGGGCAGCCACGCGCTGATCGGGGCCGAGATCGCCCGCCGGTACGGCGAGGAGGAGGACGTGGTGCACGCCATCGAGGCGCACCACAACGAGGTCGAGGTCCGTACGGTGGAGGCGGTGCTCACGCAGGCCGCCGACGCGATCAGCGGCAGCCGCCCGGGCGCGCGGCGCGAGTCGCTGGAGGCGTACGTCAAGCGGCTGGAGCGGCTGGAGGAGATCGCGCAGTCGTACGACGGCGTGGAGAAGGTGTTCGCCATGCAGGCCGGGCGGGAGATCCGGGTCATGGTCAAGCCGGACGCCATCGACGACATCCAGGCGCAGGTGATCGCCCGCGACGTGGCCAAGCAGGTGGAGGAGGAGCTCACGTATCCGGGGCAGATCCGGATCACGGTGGTGCGGGAGTCGCGGGCGACCGAGTTCGCCCGCTGACTCCGAGCCGCGTCTACGAGAAGATCTGCTGGTAGAAGGCCAGCTCCGCCGCCAGGGCCGCCGCGCGGGTCTCCGTGCGGCGGAAGCCGTGGGACTCTCCCTCGAAGGCCAGGTACGTGCACGGCACCCCGCGCTCGGCGAGCGCGTCGGCGAAGGCGGAGGACTGCTCGGGCGGCACCACGGGGTCGTCGAGGCCCTGGAGGAGCAGCATGGGGCAGCTGATCTGGTCGACGAGCGCGAGCGGCTCCCGCGAGGCGTAAACCTGCGGATCCTCCGGCCCCACCAGCCATTCGACGTAGCGGGACTCGAAGTCGTGGGTGTGGGCGGCGAGCGGGGCGAGCGCGCTGATGCCGTAGTAGGACACGCCGCCGGCGAACACGTCGGAGCGGCAGCAGGCCGCCATCACCGTCCAGCCGCCGGAGCTGCTGCCGCGGATGGCGATGCGGCGCGGGTCGGCCAGGCCGCGCGCGGCGAGCCATTCGGCGGCGGCGACGGCGTCGTCGACGTCCACGACGCCCCACTGGCCCTTGAGGCGGTCGCGGTAGGCCCGGCCGTAGCCGGTGGAGCCGCCGTAGTTGAGGTCGAGCACGCCGATGCCGCGTGAGGTGAGGAAGGCTTTCTCCAGGTCGAGCGCGGTGTCGGCGTGGGCGGTCGGGCCGCCGTGCACGAAGATCACGTACGGGGGCGCGCCCTCGACGGCCGAGGGGTGGGGCGGGTAGAGGAAGCCGTGCACGTCGCCCTCGATGCGTACGGCTTCGGGGACGGTCAGGTAGGCGAGGTCGGGCAGGGCCGCCGGGTCGGGCCGCAGCTCCTGGTGCCGGCCGGTCGCGGTGTCGACGGCCACGACGGAGCGGGGCGTCGTGGCGGCGTACCCGATGCCGACGACGCGCGGGCCGTCGGCGGCCAGCGCCGCGTTCCAGCCGGTGTAGGGCAGGTCGAGGTCGGTGAGCGTGCCGGAGCCGGGGTCGAGCAGGCCGAGCCGCAGGTCGCCGCGCCCGTGCAGGACCGCGAGCCGCCCGTCGGGGAGCGCCGCGTACGGCCGGCCGCCGAGCTGCCACGGCGGCAGCGTGAACTCCTCCTCGGCGGGGTGCAGCGCCCGCGCGCCGTCGCCGTGCAGGCCGATCTCGTAGAGGTTCCACCAGCCGGAGGCGTCGGAGACGAGGTAGAGCCGGGAGTCGTCCTTCCAGGAGGGGGCCAGGACGGACTCGGAGTGGCCGCCGCGCACGGTCCAGGCGGGGCCGCCGGTGAGGGGGACGACGCGCAGCTCGGTGCCGTCCCAGGGCATGCGGGGGTGGTTCCAGCAGACGTAGGCGAGATGCCACCCGTCGGGGGATATGGTGGGGCTGGCGTAGAAGTCGCTGCCGGAGGCCCACACGCGCGGCTCGCCGCCGTCGAGCGGGATGGCGACGACGGCCCTGGTGACCTTGCCGTTCTCGTCGTGGTGCTCGCGCACGCACCACACCTGGCCGTCGTGCACGAGCAGGTCGGCGTAGCGGCAGCCGTCGTCGGTGAGGGGCCGCGGCTCGCCGCCGTCGGCCAGGAGGTAGAGGCGCTGATCCTTCAGGTTGGCGAAGACGACGTCGCCGTCAGGGGTCACGGCGTAGGGCCGGCCGCCGTACTCGTGCACGCGGGTGCGCGCGCACCAGGGTGCGGGCAGCAGGTCGCGGCGGGTGCCGTCGGCGGCGCGGCGGACGATCACGGTGCGCCCGCCCTCGTCGGGACGGTCCTCGGTCCACCACACGCGGCCGCCCATGGCCACGGGCCAGCCGGGACGGACGCTGGAACCGGCCACGTCTCTGGTCGATATGGGGGAGGGCCAGAAAGGCATACCCGCATCCTGCCGGAAGATCGCTCCGAGTGCGGACCGGTCCCCGGATCAGGGACGACCTTCAGGGTGCGGGGAGGCGATCAGGGACGACCTTCAGGGTGCGGGGAGGCGATCAGGGACGACCTTCAGGGTGCGGGGAGGCGATCAGGGGCAGCCTTCGGGGCGCGGCAGGGTGGAAGGCAGCACGAGATCGGTCCTGCCGAACCATTTGCGCAGCAACCGGGTGGTGGTGCCGTCCTGCCACATGCGGGCGATGGCGGCGTTGACGGCCTCGCAGGTGGCGGTGTCGCCCTTCCTCAGCCCGACGGCCCACTTCTCGTCCGTGATCGGCTGGTTGAGCAGCCGGAAGCGGCCGGGCTCCTGCTCGGCGAACCCGGCCAGGAGGAGGTTCTCGGTGCTGACCGCGTCGAGCTGGCGGTTTTCGAGCTTGCGGACGCAGTCGGAGTAGTTCGCGGCCCGCACCAGGTGGGCCGGCAGGTTCAGCTTGCCGTCGGGCGGCGGGTCCACGATCCGCCGGTACGAGTTGGAGCCCTCGGCCAGGCAGATGCGCTTGCCGCGCAGGTCGTTCACCTGACGGATGCTGGTGTCGTCGGCCCTGACCATGGTGTCCTGGGGGACGATCGCGTACGGGCCGCCGAACGTCACCTTGGGCTTGCGTGACTCGGTGATGGAGTAGGAGGCGACGATCATGTCCACGGTGCCGTTCTGGAGCAGCGCCTCGCGGGTGGACGACGGCGACTCGCGCCAGGTGATGCGGACGTCGCCGCCGGTGAGGTGGCGGACGATGTAGCGGGCGACGTCGGCGTCGAAGCCCTGCGGCTCGCCCTGGCCGATCTTGAGGCCGAGGCTCGGCTGGTCCCACTTGGTGCCGACGACGACCGTGCCGGTGTTCCTGATCTTGTCCACGACCGTGGCGTACGAGCCGCCGCCGCCACACGCGGCCAGCCCCACCGTCACAGCCGCCCCCGCGAGCGCCGCCCTGCGCATGCTGCCCGCATACCCGCGCCGGCACGGGCCGAAATGCGGATTGGGGCTTTGTTTGACATCTCGGGCGGCGAGCATGACGCCCGCCGCCCGAAAAGCATTACTCCAGGGGCTTGTCGGGCGCCAGGCCGCCGCCCTCGGTGCCCTGACCGGCGCCGACGCTCACCTCGGCCGAGCCGGGCGCCGCGACCGGGCGGGCCGCCGTCTTGCGGCTGCGCCTGCTGCGCCCCTCCAGCCACGTGGCCAGGCGGCTCAGCGCCAGGTTGAGCGCCAGGTAGATGATGCCGATCACGATGGCCGCCGGGATCAGCGAGCCGAAGAACCGGGCCGGCAGGATCTTGAAGCCGGTGTTGAGCAGGTCGACGTAGGCGATGATGTAGCCGAGCGCGGTGTCCTTGAGCAGCACCACGAGCTGGCTGACGATCGCGGGCATCATCGCGGTGACGGCCTGGGGCAGCAGCACCAGCCGCATCACCTGGTTCTTGCGCATGCCCACCGCGTACGCGGCCTCCGCCTGCCCCCTGGGCACCGCGTGCACGCCCGCCCTGACGACCTCGGCCAGCACCGAGCCGTTGTAGAGGGTCAGGCCGAGCACGACCGCGATGAAGGCGTAGTCGCCGCCACCGGCGATCATGGGCGCCAGGTAGAAGATGAAGAAGATCAGCAGCAGCAGCGGGATGGCCCTGAACACCTCGACCACCACGCCGGCCGGGATCCGGATCCACGCGTGGTCGGAGAGCCTGGCCAGGCCGAAGATCGCGCCGAACGCCAGCGCGAGCACCGCCGCCACGGCCGCCGCCCGCAGGGTGCCGATCAGGCCGGGGATGATGTAGAAGTTCCACGTCTCCCACTGCAGGAACGGCTGCCAGATCTTGCCCTCGAACTGGCCCTTGGCGTCGAAGCCCCGGTAAATGCCGTACAGCACGGCGCCGACCGCGATGACGCTGATCACCGTCAGCGTGTGGTTGCGGACGCGCCCGCGCGGGCCCGGCGCGTCGAACAGGACGGAGGTGCTCATCGGACCACCGCCATCCGCCGCGCCAGGTAGCCGGTGAGGAACCCGATCGGCATGGTCAGCACCATGAACGCGACGACGATGCCGAGGAAGATCGGGATCGACGCGCCGGTCGTGTCGAACGTGATCTTCATGACCGCCGCCGCGTCGGCCAGGAAGCCGCCCGCGGTCGCCACCGTGGTGTTCTTGATCATGGCGATCATCACGCTGCCCAGCGGCGCGATGACCGCACGGAACGCCTGCGGCAGGATGATCATCGTCAGCGACTGCGTGAACGTCAGCCCGATCGCCCTGGCCGCCTCGGCCTGGCCCATCGGCACCGTGTTCACGCCGGCCCGCAGCGCCTCACACACGAAGGCCGCCGTGTAGACCGACAGGCCCATCGCCACGACCCAGAACGAGTTCGTCAGCGGGACGTCGGAGAAGACCAGGCCCAGCTGGTCGCTCAGACCCAGCGCCGAGAACGCCAGCACCAGCGTGAGCGGCGTGTTGCGCACCACGTTGACGTAGAGGGTGCCGGCCGCCCGCAGCACCGGCGTGGGTGAGACCCGCATCGCCACGAGGATCGTGCCGAGGATCAAGGAGGCGATCGCGGCGACGATCGACAGCTTGACGTTCTCGAGGAATCCGAGGCCGAGGTCGGGGGCGTACTTGATTAGTTCGTCCATCGTGCTCCACCGCAAGGGCGAGCGGCGGCCGGGTCACCGGCCGCCGTCACCGACGTGATCAGGCGCAACCCTCGGCCGGCGGCGCCGTCTCGGACAGCTTCAGGCCCTGGATGCCGCCGAACCACTTGTCCAGCAGCGTCTTCATCGTGCCGTTGCTCCACAGCGTCGCGACCGCCTTGTTGACGGCCTCGCAGGTCTTGGTGTCGCCCTTCTTCAGGCCGATGCCGTACTTCTCGTTCGTGAAGCCCTGGCCCAGCACCTTGAAGTTGCCGCCGGCCTGCTTGGCGAAGCCCGCCAGGATCAGGTCGTCGGTGGTGACCGCGTCGAGGTTGCTGCCCGTCAGCTTCTGCACGCACTCGGAGTAGTTGGCCGCGTCGACGGTGGTGGCGTCGATGTCGAGCTGACCGTCCGGCGGCGGGTCGGTGATGCGCTTGTAGGAGTTGGAGCCGGACGCCTTGCAGATCTTCTTGCCCTTGAGGTCTTGCGGCGAGTTGATCGAGGTGTCGTCCTTGCGGACCATGACGTCCTGGTGCGCGATGACGTACGGGCCGCCGAAGGTGACCTTGCCCTTGCGCTCCTCGGTGATCGAGTAGGTGGCGAAGATGATGTCGACCGTGCCGTTCTGGAGGAACGGCTCACGGTTGGAGGAGGCCGACTCCTTCCACTCGATCTTCACATCCTTGCCGCCGTTCACTTCCTTCAGCACGGCCTTGGCCACGTCGACATCGAAGCCCTCGGGCTCGTTGCCCATCTTCAGGCCAAGACTCGGCTGGTCCCACTTGGTGCCGACCACGACCGTGCCACCACCGGTGATCTTGTCCGCCACGGTGGCGTACGTCTGCTCCCCACCGCCACAAGCGGCCAGGCCCGCGGCCATCGCCGCGATGGAGAGCACCGCTCCCGTTCGACGCATGTGCATGTGTACCTGCCTCATAACTCTCAGTGCGTGAGGATCTTCGAAAGGAAGTCGCGCGCACGGTCCGTCTGCGCGTTGGTGAAGAACTCGTCGGGGGTGTTCTCCTCGACGATCTGCCCGTCCGCCATGAACACCACCCGGTTGGCGGCGCGGCGGGCGAACCCCATCTCGTGCGTGACGACCATCATCGTCATGCCGTCACGCGCCAGCCCGACCATCACGTCGAGCACCTCCTGCACCATCTCGGGGTCCAGTGCGGAGGTCGGCTCGTCGAACAGGATCATCTTCGGGTCCATGGCCAGCGCCCTGGCGATCGCGACCCGCTGCTGCTGACCGCCGGAGAGCTGCGCCGGGTACTTGTCCGCCTGCGCCGCGATGCCCACCCGCTCCAGCAGCTCCATCGCCCGCTTGTCGGCGGCGTCCTTGGCGACGCCGCGGACCTTGACCGGGCCGAGCGTGACGTTCTCGCGGATGGTCTTGTGGGCGAACAGGTTGAACGACTGGAAGACCATGCCGACTTCGGAACGCAGCCTGGCCAGCGCCTTGCCCTCCTCGGGCAGCACCTGGCCGTCAAATATGATCTTGCCGTCGCTGATCGTCTCCAGCCGGTTGATCGTGCGGCAGAGCGTGCTCTTACCGCCGCCGGAAGGGCCGATGACGACCAGTACCTCGCCACGAGAGACGGTCAAGTTGATGTTCTTCAGGACGTGCAGCGCCCCGAAGTGCTTGTTGACGTTCTCCAACTGGACCAGTGGAGTGGCGTCGCCGTTCTCCGTCATGGAGTAAAACGTAGAGGGCATTAGAACGCTGTGCACTAACCGAGCGGTACCGATCCGATCACATCATGCCGTCAAGCTGGCCTTTTAGATCCACACGGGCCTTTGCGAGCCGCACAACGACTACCCTTGAACGTGCCATGACTGTGACCCAGGAGGGCGCCCGCACATACGAAGTGCGCACATACGGGTGCCAGATGAACGTCCACGACTCCGAGCGCCTGTCGGGCCTGCTGGAGGACGCCGGCTACGTGCCCGCCGCCGACGGCGAGACGGCCGACGTGGTCGTGTTCAACACGTGCGCCGTGCGGGAGAACGCCGACAACCGCCTCTACGGCAACCTCGGCCACCTCCGCCCGGCCAAGACGCGCAACCCGCGCATGCAGATCGCCGTCGGCGGCTGCCTGGCGCAGAAGGACCAGGGCGAGATCGTCCGCAAGGCCCCGTGGGTCGACGTCGTGTTCGGCACCCACAACATCGGCTCGCTGCCGGTGCTGCTGGAGCGGGCCCGCGTCGAGGGCGAGGCGCAGGTCGAGCTGAAGGAGTCGCTGGAGGTCTTCCCCTCGACGCTGCCGACCAAGCGCGAGTCCGCCTACGCCGCCTGGGTGTCGATCTCCGTCGGCTGCAACAACACCTGCACGTTCTGCATCGTCCCCTCCCTGCGCGGCAAGGAGAAGGACCGGCGGCCCGGCGACATCCTCGCCGAGATCCGCACGCTCGTGGAGCAGGGGGCGCTGGAGGTCACGCTCCTCGGCCAGAACGTCAACACCTACGGCGTCGAGTTCGGCGACCGGCTCGCGTTCGGCAAGCTGCTGCGGGCCTGCGGCGACATCGACGGCCTCGAGCGGGTCCGCTTCACCTCGCCGCACCCGGCGGCCTTCACCGACGACGTGATCGCCGCCATGGCCGAGACGCCCAATGTCATGCACCAGCTGCACATGCCGCTGCAGTCGGGCTCCGACCGGGTGCTGAAGGCCATGCGCCGCTCCTACAGGGCCGAGCGTTACCTCGGCATCATCGAGCGCGTCCGCGCGGCGATGCCCGACGCGGCCATCTCCACCGACATCATCGTCGGCTTCCCCGGCGAGACGGAGGAGGACTTCCAGGCCACCCTCGACGTCGTGCGCCAGAGCCGCTTCGCCAACGCCTTCACCTTCCAGTACTCCATCCGCCCCGGCACCCCGGCGGCCACCATGCCCGACCAGGTGCCCAAGGAGGTCGTGCAGGAGCGCTACGAGCGGCTCGTGGCCCTCCAGGAGGAGATCTCATGGGAGGAGAACAAGAAGCAGGTCGGGCGGACGCTCGAAGTGCTGGTGGCCGAGGGCGAGGGCCGCAAGGACGACGCCACGCACCGGCTGTCGGGCCGCGCGCCCGACAACCGCCTCGTGCACTTCGCGGTGGGTGCGGAGACGCCGCGTCCCGGTGACATGGTGACGGTCGAGGTCACGTACGCGGCGCCGCACCACCTGGTGGCCGACGGGGCCGTCCTCGGGGTGCGCCGTACCCGCGCGGGCGACGCCTGGGAGGCCCGCCAGGGCACCGCGTCCTCGCCGGCGCCGGGAGTCCTGCTGGGCATGCCCACGATCGGCCGCCCGGCGCCGCTGCCCGCGGCCACCGGAGGCTGCTCGGCGCACTGACCACCTGTTGTAGGGCCCGCCCTCGCCCCGGTACGGGGTGAGGGCGGTCGCGTTTTCTCAGCGGGTGAGGCGGCTCAGCATCTGGTCGCAGGCGGCGCGGCGGAAGTCGTGCATCGTGGCGCAGGGGTTCGGCAGGCCGCGCCCGCGCGGTGGCGGGGCGGTGACCTGGGCGGGTGCCGGCTCCCGGGTGGTCGGCGGGGCCTGCGGCGTGGGGGAGCTGTGCGGCCGGCCGCGAGGAGGGGTCACGGGGCGTCCGCGGCGGATCCCGTGCCCGGGGGCTCGGGGAGGGCGCGCGGGGCGGTCGGCGCGCGGGCCGGAGGTCACCGACGGGACGACGTCCTCCAGCGGCGGCAGGATCGGCAGCGGGGAGATCGTCGCGCTCCACGGCGGCACGGCCTCGATCCAGGGCGGCGACAAAGGGCTCAGCGTCATGCCTGCGGGCTGGGCGGACGGGAAATGGAGCGGTCCATCAGAAGCGGCTCCCTTGTGCCGGTCGATGGTCGCTGTTTGTGTCACGCCCGGTGCCGAGAGTGGTGAAAGCGGCTTATTCGATCTTGCGGAAAGCGGGGTTTCCTGATCGAATTCGCCGCCTCTTTGCGGGGTGGCATCCGGCGCGTTACTGAATGCCAGGAAAATTCCGAGACCGGCCGTGGCGAGCACCCCCACGGCTCCGGCCAGGGGACCGAGCGGCAGGCGGCTACCTGGGGAAATGGATCTAAGGGGGGACAAGTCGTGATTCCTCTGTGATTGGTGTGCGAGCATTCAGTCGTTGCGGCTAGTGTGGTCCATCACCCCCGAAGTCGGCGAAGCTTTCCCCGATACGACCGCAGGGAGCCGTACCCCATGCATGATCCGAACGCGCCGGATCGTCAGGAGATCCTGTCCGGGCCAGGAGACACCCGCCAGGCACCGAGAAACAGCCGCAAGAGAAAATCCCCGAACCAGAAACCGCTCATCATCGCCGCGTCCGCGCTCGTCGCCGTGCTCGCCGCGGGCGGCGCCGGCTACCTGCTGGCCGGAGGCTCCGGCGAGGCCGCGCAGCCGAGCGGCGGCGCCCGCCCGGCGGCCACGCAGAGCACCGGAGGCGCCGACGACCTCGGCGGAGACGACGCCACGATGGGCGACGTCACCACCGACGCCCCCGAGGACGCCGACCTCAACACCGATCCCCCCGAGGACGGCAGCATGGGCGACGTCGCCGACCCCGGCACTGGCGGCACCGCCGACACGGGATCGACGGGCACCGGCTCTCCTGTGAACAACGGCACCGGCAAGAAGCCCGCCACCACCGCGCCCACCACCGCGCCCACCAAGGCGCCCCAGTCCTCCGGCAGCTCCGGCAGCTCCGACGCCGACACTCCCGCCAACGGCCCCGCCGGCGAGGTCGCCGGGCAGTGCTCCAAGAGCGGCTGCTAGCCCACCAAGTGGCTCGCCGGTCACGGGCGGGAGTGGCTCTTCAGGAAGGCCACTTCCGGCTCCTAGGGTCGAGGGCATGAAGACTGACGACGCGAACGCCCTGCGCGCGCTGCACGTCCCCGGCACCCCGCTGGTCCTGCCCAACGTCTGGGACGCCGCCTCCGCCCGCGCCGTCCGCGAGGCGGGCTTCCCCGCCGTGGCCACCAGCAGCGCCGCCGTCGCCCGCGCGCTCGGTTACGACGACGGCGAGCGGACCCCGGTGGCCGAGATGATGGCCGCCGTCGCCCGCGTGGCCAGGGCCGCCGAGGGCGTGCCCGTCACCGCCGACATCGAGCGCGGCTACGGGCTCAAGCCCGCCGAGCTCGTCGAACGCCTGGCCGAGGCCGGTGCCGCGGGCTGCAACCTGGAGGACTCCCTGCCGGGCCGCGGCGACATGGTGGACCCCGGGGAGCAGGCCGCGTTCCTGGCGGAGGTGCGCGCCGCCGCCGGCGACGCGCTCGTGATCAACGCCAGGATCGACCTCTACCTGCGCGGCCCCGCCTCCCGGGCGGAGGCCGTCGCGCGCGGGCGGCGCTACCTGGAGGCGGGCGCCGACTGCGTGTACCCCATCGGGCTCGCCGACGCGGACGAGATCAGGGCGCTGGTGGGCGAGCTGGGGGCGCCGGTCAACGTGTACTTCTCGCCGCGGACGCCGAGCCTGGCCGCGCTGGCCGGGCTCGGGGTGGCCAGGATCAGCTTCGGCAGCGGGCTGCACCAGGCCGTCCAGGAGCTCACCAGGGGCATGCTGGCCAGGGTGCGCGACGGGCGCAGCCCCTACTGAGCTGCCCGGGCCGGCGGCCCCGTACGCTTGCGCTCGTGCTCGTCGCCGCCGCCGTCTGCCCATCGACCCCGCTGGTCGTGCTCGGGATGCCCGAGCTGCGCACCGCCTGCCGCTCCGCGATCGCCGCGGTGCGCGAGGCCCGTCCCGACACGCTGATCGTGGTGGGCGGCGCCGAGGCGACCCGCTCGTACGAGGGGAGCGCGGCCGGCACCCTGCGCCCGTGGGGCCTCGACCGTACGGTGGGGCAGGGGGAGCCCGTGCTGCCGCTGTCGCTGACCGTCGCCCGCCTGCTCCTGTCCGGCGAGGAGCCCGCGAGCCTGCACACGGTGGCCTTCGACGCGACGACCGCCGGCTGCCTGGCGCTCGGGGAGAGCCTGGGCGGGCGCGGCGAGCGGGTGGCGCTGCTGGTCATGGCCGACGGCTCGGCCTGCCTGAGCCCCAGGGCGCCGGGCAAGCACGACGAGGCCGCGGGGCCGTACAACGAGATGATCGTGAAGGCGGTCGGCGGCGGCGACGCCGCGGCGCTGGCCGGGCTCGACGCCGCGGAGGCGGACCGGCTGTGGGTGAGCGGGCGGGCGGCGCTGCAGGTGCTGGCCGGCGCGGCGGGCGGGCGCGCCTACCAGGGGCGGCTGCTGGCGGCGGCGGCGCCGTACGGGGTCGGCTACCTCGCCGGGGCGTGGCTGGCCTGACGCTTCGGCACCGGCACCCGCATCAGGTCGCGAGCCAGCACGACCTCGCCGGCGAAGCTGTGGCGCACCTCCTCGACGAAGGACGGCTCGTCGGCGAAGCCGTACCGCTCGGAGAAGTGCGTCAGCACCAGGCGGCGCACGCCCGCGTCGGCCGCCACCAGCCCCGCCTCGAACGCCGTCAGGTGCCCGTAGTCCTTGGCCAGCGCGCTCTCGGCGGACAGGAACGTGGCCTCGATCACCAGCAGGTCCACCCCGGAGGCCAGCTCGAAGACGGAGTCGCACAGTCGCGTGTCCATGACGAACGCCACGCTCTGGCCCGGCCGCGGCACGCTGCACTCCTCCAGCGTGACCCCGCGCACGGAGCCGGTGCGTTGCAGCTCGCCGACCTCAGGGCCGCGGATGCCGTGCGCGGCCAGCTTCTCGGGCAGCATCCGGCGGCCGGCGGGCTCCTGGACGCGGTAGCCGTACGACTCGACCGGGTGGGACAGGCGGCGCGCGATCAGCGGCCCGACACCCGCCAGGTCGCCGGAGACGGGATGCTCGGCGATGACGTCCGTGTCGGCGAACGCGGCGGCGTGGCGCAGCCGCCGCCAGTACGTCTCGCCGGAGCCGGGGAAGACCGCGCGCACCGGGTGGCGCACCTTGTCGCGGGCGATGCGCTGCACGACGCCCGGCACGCCCAGGCAGTGGTCGCCGTGGAAGTGGGTGACGCACAGCCAGTGGACGTCGTTGGCGCTCAGCCCGGCGTGCACCATCTGCCGCTGCGTGCCCTCGCCCGGGTCGAACAGGAAGCCCTGACCGTCCCAGCGCAGGAGGTAGCCGTTGTGGTTACGGTGTCGGGTAGGAACGGCGCTGGACGTGCCCAGCACCACGAGCTCACGTGAGGACACGATGACCACCACGCTGCCCGCCACGGTTGCCTTCGCCGAGGTGCCCACGCCTGTGGGCACGTTCGTGCTGGCCGTCACGGAGACCGGCCTCGTGGCGACGGGATGGGGGTCCCGCGCCGGGCTGGCCCCACGTCTCGGCCTGGCTGAGGTTCATGATGCGGATCGTACGGCCTTCGCGGTCGCCGAGCTGAACGCTTATTTCGCCGGCGAGCTGAAGACGTTCGAGACGCCGATCGACTGGCGGCTCATGTCCGGCTCGCGGCTGCGGGTGCTCCAGGCCCTGCACCGGGTGCCGTACGGCAAGGCCGTCACCTACGGCGAGCTGGCCAGGCTCAGCGGGTCCAGCGTGCCCGCGCGCGGCATCGGCTCGATCATGGGCTCCAACCCCATCCCGATCTTCGTCCCGTGCCACCGGGTGATCGCGGGCAGCGGGCTGGGCGGGTTCAGCGGCGGCACGGGCGTGGAGACCAAGCGGTGGCTGCTCACCCATGAGGGCTATCTGCAGCCGACGCTGCTCGATCTCTAGCACACTGGTCGTGTGCGTCAGCAGCAGCCAGTCATCGCCGTCGTGGGCCCCACGGCCGCAGGAAAGTCCGATCTCGCCGTCGACCTCGCCCTCCGGCTGGGCGGCGAGTGCGTCAACGCCGACTCCATGCAGCTCTACCGCGGCATGGACATCGGCACGGCCAAGCTGACGGAGCAGGAGCGGCGCGGGGTGCCGCACCACCTGCTCGACGTCTGGGACGTGACGGTCACGGCCAGCGTCGCCGAGTACCAGAAGCTGGCCAGGGCGGTCATCGACGCCGTCGACGTGCCCATCCTGGTCGGCGGCAGCGGCCTGTACGTGCGGGCGGCCATCGACGAGCTGGAGTTCCCCGGCACGGAGCCGGCGATCAGGGCCCGGCTGGAGGCCGAGCTGGCCGAGCGCGGCCCCGCCCCGCTGTACGAGCGGCTGCGCGAGCGCGACCCGGCCGCCGCGGCGGCGATCCTGCCCAGCAACGGCCGCCGCATCGTGCGGGCGCTGGAGGTGATCGAGCTGTCGGGCCGCCCGTTCTCGGCCACGATGCCGTCCTATGACGCGGTCTACCCGAGCGTCCAGATCGGGCTGGAGGTGCCCAGGCCCGAGCTGGACGCCAGGATCGAGCTGCGGGTCGAGCGCATGTGGGCGGCGGGCCTGGTGGACGAGGTGCGCGCGCTGCTGGAGCAGGGGCTGGCCGAGGGGCGCACGGCGAGCAGGGCGCTCGGCTACGCGCAGGTCATCCGCTTCCTCGAAGGGGAGTGGAGCGAGGAGCAGGCGATGGCCGAGACGGTCAGGCTGACCAGGCGTTTCGCCCGGCGGCAGGAGTCGTGGTTCCGGCGGGATCCGCGGGTGTGCTGGCTGCCGTACGACGCCCCCGACCTGCTTGAGCGGTCCCTGGCGCGAATCACCGGACACCCGTGCGAATAAACTTTTGCAATGCGCTTTCTCAAGGGGCACGGCACCGAGAACGATTTTGTCATCCTGCCCGATCCGGAGGGCGAGGTCGACGTGTCGGCCGCGCTCGTCGCCAAGATCTGTGACAGGAGAGCAGGCATCGGCGCCGACGGCGTGCTCCGCGTGGCGCGCACGAAGCACAGTCACGAGGTGAGCGACCAGGCCGGCGAGGCCGAGTGGTTCATGGACTACCGCAATTCCGACGGCAGCATGGCCGAGATGTGCGGCAACGGGGTGCGGGTGTTCGCCCGCTACCTGCTCGACGCCGGGTTGGAGCACGCCTCCGAGTTCGCGATCGCGACCAGGGGCGGGGTGCGCAGGGTGCGCATCGAGCCGAGCGGTGACGTGACGGTCGACATGGGCAGGCCGGTCGTCCACGGCGAGAGCGTGGCGACGCTGGGCGGGCACGAGTACCCGGGCATCCACGTCGACATGGGCAACCCGCACCTGGCCTGCTCGATCGGCGACCCCGTGGCCCAGCTCGAGCTCACCCACGGGCCGGGCTTCGACACCGGGGTCTTCCCCGCCGGGGTCAACGTCGAGCTGTTCAACGCGGTGGGCGTCAGCCGGGCCGTCATGCGCGTCTATGAGCGCGGCTCCGGCGAGACGCGCTCGTGCGGCACCGGCGCGGTGGCGACGGCCGTGGCCGCCGCGCACCTGTCGGGCGACACCACCGGCACGTGGACGATCGAGGTGCTGGGCGGCACGCTGACCGTCATCCTCGACGAGGACACCAGCTACCTGTCCGGCCCGGCGGTGATCGTGGCCAGCGGCGAGTTGATGCTTGCAGAATGAAGTTCTAATGGGGGATGCTGAGTCTACTTCGCGGACTGAGAGGTGGACATGGCAGACCCACGCACCACCGCCGTACAGGTGAAGGCACCGATCGGGCAGATCGGCGGCGGATTCATGGTCTCCCGGGAGGCCAAGGCCATCTGCGACGAATACGGCCTCGGCGCCCGGGAGGTCTACTTCAGGGGCCGCTGCGGCGTGCTCGGCGAGTGCGACGCGAGCGTCGTCACCGCCGTCGCCGTCTTCTTCCCCGCCGCGCACGTCGAGGAGAGCTGGAACGGCGGCCGCAAGCTCCCCGTGGAGCGGGCCGTCGAGCTCTACGCGGAAGCCTGCCACGCCTGGGGCCGGCGCAAGCTCGGCGACCAGCCCGGCTGCGCCAGGATCGCCGAGCTCCTGGAGCCCGTCGTCGAGGCCGCCTCGCCGGTCGGCGCGCCCCTGTTCGCGGGCTGGCGGGCCGTGCCGCTGCCCGACGACCCGCCCGCCAGGGCCGTGCAGCTCATGCACGTCGTACGCGAGCTGCGCGGCGGCCTGCACGCCAACGCCGTGCTCGCGGCCGGGCTGCACCCCCTGGAGGCCACCCTCGCCGCGCGGCACGACGGCACCCCGTTCGGGCAGTCGCCCGGCACCGCCATCGCGAAGTTCTTCAACTGGCCGGAACCCTACGCCGAGCCCGGCCCCGACGTGGTCGCGCGGCGCGCGGCCGTGGAAGAGACCACCGACGACCTCATGGCGCCGGTCTTTTCGGTCCTGACAGACAGCGAATCGGACGAGCTGATCGAGCTTCTGCGTTTTGGGCACGCTCGTTGACCTGGCAGACTGACTGCCCATGGACGTGGACATCTGGGCCTGGGTCGGCGAAACCCAGCAGCAGCTTTCCGAGGCGGGCAACGTTGGCCTCGCCATGGCGCTGGGAGACCTCCCCGCACAGGCCTACGAGGGCCGGTACCCGCAGCTCGACGTCATGGCCCCGGCCATCGCGCAGCAGGCCGAGGCCCTTGAGCTGCCCTGGCTCGAGTTCTACGCCCGCTACTGGCACCTGATCGGCCGCATCGGCGACCGTGCCCAGGGCGCGGTCGCCATCGACGACGCGCAGCAGCTTCTCGCGTTCGCCCAGCGCGAAGACGTGCGTGAGTGCCCGGCCGTCCCGGCGGCCGTCGAGGCGCTGGCCATCGTGTGGGCCAACACCGACGGCCCCGGCTACGCCACCGACCGCCTGGAGACGCTCGGGGCCCACCTCGAGAGCACCAGCCCGGAGAAGCCCGCCTTCGCCGGCCTCGTCACCCAGTACGTCGCGGCCCTCGTCGACGCCGGCAAGCCCGGCGAGGCCGTCACCTACGCCGAGTCCGCCGTCGAGCGGCTGCGCACCGCCGGCCGCGAGGCGAGCTGGGAGCTCGGCGCCGAGAGCGCCCGCGCGCTGCTGGCCGCCGGCCGCGCCGAAGACGCGCTCGACGCCCTCCAGGCCGCCGCCGGGTTCCAGGCCGACGACCCCGTCGCCAAGGAGCACCGCGACGGCGTGCGCCGCGCGCTCATCCTGGCCACCCTCGGCCGCATCGCCGAGGCCGTCGACGCGCTGCCCGACCTCGACGTCGTGGGCGAGCACCCGCGCGTGTGGGTGGAGTGGTCGCGCGCCGTCAACATGCTGGCCGGCTCCGCCCAGATCACCAACACCTGGCAGCTCGGCCGCGTCCTGCGCCAGTGGATGGACTACTTCGGCATGATGGGCGGCTACCGCGCCCGCGTCGAGCTCGCGCTCGTCGCCGGCGAGCTGGCCATCGCCAGGCAGGGCGTCTGGCAGGCCAGGCTGCTCGCCGACCTCGCCGAGTCCGGCAGCGCCGAGCTGCGCGACAGCGGCGACCTGACCGAGCGCATCACCGCGCTGCGCGCCACCGCCGACACCACCGCCGAGCCCGAGGCCCCCGGCCCCGTCGAAGAGCGGGTCGGCCAGTTCGACGCCGCCGACGGCTTCAACGCCGACCCCGAGAAGTGGGTCGGCTGGCTGGCCCCCCTGTCCGGCCAGGACATCGAGGCCACCCGCCGGCACACCACCACCCTCGGCTTCCTCGGCTATCCCGCCACCGGCGCCGACATCTACTGGAAGCTGCTCGTCGACAGCGGCGACATCGCCACCGCCGACCCCGACGACGTCGCCTACCTCACCACGCTGCTCATCGAGGCCCGCCAGGACGAGCGCCTGGAGCAGATGGCCGCCATGCTGCCGCACGCCGCCCAGCACCTCACGCTGGCCCGGCTGCACAGCGCCCGCGAGCGCTGGCAGGAGACCGCCGACGCCGCCGAGCACGCCATCCACGCCGGCGCCGGCATCGAGGCCCGCCGCCTGCTGTCCGGCGCCGCCCAGCAGCTCGACGCCAACCACCGCGCCGCCGAAGTGCTGCTCGAAGTCCTCGACGAGCTCACCGACGAAGACGTCTGGCGCATGATCGTCATGGCGACCTCCGCCGAAGACTGGGACACCGTCCGCAAGGGCGCCGCCAAGATCGGCATGCCGATCAAGTCCACCGAAGGGCCGATCGAGGAGGAGATGGGCCTCATCCGGCTCATCCTGCCCGCGCCCGACGGCGGCCAGCGCCAGGTCCTGTCCATCCGCACCGGCCCCGCCACCGCCCGCCTCGCCCTGCCGCAGCCGCGCGGCATGGAGTACAACGCCGGCGACCTCGTCGTCTTCGACCCCCAGCTCCTCGAGCCCGTCCCCGACGACCCGCAGGAGCAGCAGAACTTCGTACCCCCCTTCGCCGCGGTCCGCATCCTGCGGCCCGGCGGCTACACCAGCTACTTCTTCGACGGCGCCGCGCCGAGCGAGGAGGACTGGGCGGAGTTCACCGAGGTCATGGCCGAGCGCGGCTGGCCCATGTGGGTCTACAGCGACGAGAACTACACCGTCACCCACCCGACCACCGGCGAGTCGCTGCCGGGCGTGTTCGGCTGGGTCGCCGTCCCGCCGGACGTCTCGCCCGCCGAGGTCGACGCCCTGCTCGACGACGCCACCGAGCGGTGGGTGCATCCGCTGGCGTGGCTGGATCTGGCGCGCGAGATCGACGTCGAGGTGGAGCGGCACGAGCGCATCGTCAAGGAGTACGGCCTCTGACCTGCTTCGGCGGGCACGGGGCCTCACCCGCGCCCGCCACGCCGCATCGGCCCGCGTCCGCGCCAGGCGGCATCCGTCGCGCCTCCCGCGCGACGGTGCCCTCACACTGCGCCTCCCTCGAAGGTGTCCTTCCCTTGGGGGGCCTTCACCGACGTACGGTGGGGCGGAAGTGAACGAGCAGTAGGGAGGTGCGGGGTGCTGGAGCGGTTCCGGCTCGACGGCAAGGTGGCGATCGTCACCGGAGCGTCCGCGGGCCTCGGGGTGGCGTTCGCGCGCGGCCTGGCCGAGGCGGGCGCCGACGTGGTGGTGTGCGCCCGCCGCAAGGACCGCCTGGAGGAGACGCGCCGCCTGGTCGAGGAGACCGGCCGCAGGTGCCTGGCCGTGCCCGCCGACGTGTCCCGGCCCGACGACTGCGACGCGGTCGTCTCCGCCGCCGTCGAGGCGCTGGGCTCGGTGGACGTGCTGATCAACAACGCCGGCGTCGGTACGGCCGTGCCCGCGTTACGCGAGAGCCCGGAGGAGTTCCGCCGGGTCATCGAGATCAACCTGAACGGCACGTACTGGATGGCCCAGGCGTGCGCCCGCGTGATGCGCCCGGGCTCGTCGATCGTGAACATCGGCAGCATCCTCGGCGAGACCACCGCCGCCCTGCCGCAGGCCGCCTACAGCGCCTCGAAGGCCGGGGTGGTCGGCCTGACCCGCGACCTGGCCCAGCAGTGGACCGGCCGGCGCGGCATCCGCGTCAACTGCCTGGAGCCCGGCTTCTTCGCCTCGGAGATGACCGAGCAGTACAAGCCGGGCTACCTGGAGCGGATGACCGAGTCGCGGGTGGTCATGAAGCGGGCCGGGGATCCGGTGGAGCTGGTGGCGGCGGCCGTGTTCCTGGCGAGCGACGCGGCCTCGTACATCACGGGGGTGGCGCTGCCGGTGGACGGCGGGATCCTGATCACCTAGCCCTGCCGGGCGTGCGGTCAGGCGCTGGCTTTCAACTGGTGGATGCGCTGCTTGGAAAGGCCCATCACGCGTGCCGTGTCGGGCTCCGACCAATGGCTGGTCAGCTTCTTCGCGACGGTGACGGCCAGCTCGGCGGCACGCTTGGCGTGAGCCTCGGCCAGCTCCTTCTCGTGGTGGTACTCGGCCACCATGCCCGCCACTTCCTCGGGCAGGTCGAACACGAACTCCACGCCAGGAGTGTCCCCGGGCCAGGCCCAAGCGTGGATCTCGCGCAGATCGCGTTCCAGCTGCGACAACGACCCGGCTACACCAACGCCCTCGGTCTCTCCGGTGGGGCAGCGCGACACCCATCGTCCGTGCTCGTAAGTGACGACATAAGCGATGCTCTTGCTCACCGGCTCATCCTCTCCATGACCGTCTTCAGGCGCTTGAGGGCCACACGGAACAGCTCGGGGTCGCGGTCCGGATACGCCGGAATCACGACAGGAACCGAGACGATTCCCTCTTTGATCACGCGCAGCGCGCACATGCCGCCTCTGAGGTGATACAGCCAGCCCGCGGGGGCACCCGCGGCGGCCACGATCGTCGCCACCTCGGCGAGCTGTCGCAGGTGCGGAGGGAGATCGATTCTCGGTGATGAGCTGAGGATACTCTGCTAGGAACGCCTTTCCTAGGGAGATAGGAGGCGGGTCGGGCCGGAGACGCTGCAGGAGCGGGTGGTCAGGGGGACAGCAGGTCGTTGTGGGCGGCGAGGTAGCCGGCGTGGAAGCGGGTCCGGGCGCCCAGGCGTTCGCACAGCACCTGGACGCGGCGCTGGACCGTGCGGGGGCTCAACCCGAGCTGGCGGGCGATGGCGTCGTCCTTCATGCCGGCCGCCAGCAGCGCCAGCACCTCCTCGTCCGGGCCGCGGCGGTCCTCCTCCAGGCCGTCCGGGGTGAGGCGGAGGGGGACGGCGGCGCGCCAGAGCGTTTCGAAGAGGCCGACCAGGGCGTCCAGCAGGGCCGAGGGGTGGACCACCAGAGCGCTTTCGACGGCGCGGTCCTCGTCGGAGACCAGCGGGAGGATGGCGGTGCGGGCGTCGGCGATGGCGAGCTTGACCGGCACCTGGCCGAGGCGGGCCTGCTCGCCGTCGGCGATGGCGCGGCGGGTGTGGGCGAGCATGCCGGGCTGCTCGAAGGCGAGCGGGCTGTAGATGCCGCGGGTGACGGGGGCGCCCTGGCGGGCGGCGCGGCGGCGGTTCTCGCGGTCGTCGCTGATGTCCACCGCGTACGGCGGATGGACCAGCACCAGCATCTCGCGGGTGGCGTTGCGTTCGAGCTGGAGGTAGCGCCGGGCGACGGCGTCGCGGCCGGTCACCACCTCCAGCACCTCCTCCGGGTGGGGGCCGCCGCGGTCGGCGACCTCGGTGGCGAGGAGGGCGGCGGCGGCGCGGCTGTGGGTGAGCTCCTCCTGGCGGCGGGCGACGAGGATGTCGATGGCGATGGTCGGGGGCGTGGCGACGAGGCGGAGGGGCCGGCCGGCGACGCGGGAGATGAGGCCGAGGTCCTCCAGCCTGGGCAGCATGCGGCGGATGGCGGCGGCGGACGAGCCGGTCTCGGCGGCCAGCTCGCTGAGCGTGGCGGGCCCGTGCCGCAGCAGGGCGCGGTAGGCGGTCTCCTCGGCGACGGTGACGCCGAGCCCTTCGAGTAAGCGCCGCTGCTGCCCCATGTTTCCCTTTCCCACGCGAGCTCAGCGTACTGGTACGTTGTCGCGAATGATCTCCCCTTATGTGCGTTCGTACCAGCCCCGGGATCTGGAGGCCGTCTACGACATCTGCGTGCGCACCGCCGACGCCGGTGGCGACGCCCGCGGGATGTACGCCTCCGACCGGTTGATGGGCGACCTGTTCGCCGCCCCGTACGTGATTCTCGAGCCCGAGCACGCCCACGTGGTGGACGACGGCGAGGGCAACGCCGTCGGCTACATCGTGGGCACCGCCGACACCGAGCGGTTCGTGCGGCGCTACCGCGAGGAGTGGATCCCGCGGGCGGGCCTGCCGCTGCCCGCCGATCCGCCGGTCACGCCGGACGATCACATGCTGGCCCTGCACTACCGGCCGGAGCGGATGATCCTGCCGGAGCTGGCCGGGCATCCGGCGCACCTGCACATCGACCTGCTGCCGGACTGGCAGGGCAAGGGGTGGGGGCGGCGGCTGATGGGCGCGTTCGTGGACGGGCTGCGCGCGGCGGGCGTCACCGGGCTGCACCTGAGCATGCTGACCAGCAACGTGGCGGCGCGGGCGTTCTACGACCGGCTGGGGTTCGAGGAGCTGGCCGTGCCCGGCGGCGGGGTGGTCACCTATCTCGTACGGGACACCTCGCCCGCGCGGTAGCTCTTGTTCCGGCGGGTCCTGGACTTTATGGTCGTTGCGTAGTCCGGTGCGTGTTGCGCATTAAGGAACAACCGGAGGCGCCATGAGCCGACCTCGTACGGTGATCGTGGGAGCGGGGATCGTCGGCTGCGCGCTCGCCGACGAGCTCACCGAGCGGGGGTGGACGGACGTCACGGTCGTGGACCAGGGCCCGCTCTTCGCCGCCGGAGGCTCCAGCTCCCACGCGCCCGGCCTGGTCTTCCAGACGAACCCGTCGAAGACGATGACGGCGTTCGCCGCCTACACCGTGGCCAAGTACACGGCTCTGGGCGGCGACTGCTTCCGCCAGGTGGGCGGGCTGGAGGTGGCCACCACCCCCGAGCGGTGGGCCGACCTGCACCGCAAGCTCGGCTGGGCCGAGTCGTGGGGCGTCGAGGCGCGGCTGCTCGACCCCGGCGAGTGCGCCGAGCTGTGGCCGCTGCTGGACAGGGACAAGGTGCTCGGCGGCTTCCACGTGCCGGGTGACGGGCTGGCGGCGGCGGTGGCGTGCGGCGCGGCGCAGGCGGCGCGGGCCACGGAGCGCGGCGCCCGGTTCCTGGCCGGGCACACGGTGGTCGGCGTCGAGCAGCGGGGCGGCCGGGTCACCGGCGTGTCGGTGGTGGCGTCGGGGGAGTACCGGACGATCCCGGCGGACGTGGTGGTGTGCGCGGCCGGGTTCTGGGGGCCGTCGATCGGGCGGATGGCCGGGCTGACCGTGCCGCTGCTGCCCCTGGCCCACCAGTACGCGAAGTCGGGGCCGCTCGGCGCGCTGAAGCCCGGCCCGATCCTGCGCCACCAGGACCGCGACCTGTACTTCCGCCAGCACGGCGACCGGCTCGGCATCGGCTCCTACTCCCACCGCCCCATGCCGGTCGCCCAGGACGAGATCGGCCCCAGGTCCACCACGATGCCGTCGGTGCAGGCGTTCACCGAGCAGGACTTCGACCCCGCCTGGCGCGACGCGGTGGAGCTGCTGCCCGCGCTGGCCGAGTCGAAGTACGAGGACGGCATCAACGGCGTCTTCTCCTTCACTCCCGACGGCTTCCCGCTGATCGGCGAGGCGCCGCAGCTCGACGGGTTCTGGCTGGCGGAGGCCGTGTGGGTGACGCACTCGGCCGGGGTGGCGCGGGCGCTGGCCGAGGTGCTGGTGGACGGCCGCTCCGCCGTGGACCTGCACGAGTGCGAGCTGAGCCGGTTCGAACGGGCGCAGCTCTCGCCCGCCTACGTCGAGGAGCGCGGCAAGCAGAACTTCGTCGAGGTCTACGACATCATCCACCCGCTGCAGCCGATGGAGTCGCCACGGCCGATGCGCACCAGCCCGTTCCACCCGCGCCAGCGCGAGCTGGGGGCGTTCTTCCTGGAGGCGGCCGGGTGGGAGCGGCCGCACTGGTTCGACTCGAACGCGCCGCTGCTGGAGGAGCTGCTGCTGCGGCGCGGCGCCGCCGCCGGGCAGCTGGCGGCCGAGGCGTTCCTGGGCGCGGCGCAGCGCGACGACTGGGCCCGCCGCTACTGGTCGCCGATCGCCGCCGCCGAGTCGTTCGCGGCCAGGGAACGGGTGGCGCTGTTCGACATGACGCCGCTGAAGCGCATCGAGGTCAGCGGGCCGGGCTCGGCGGCGTTCCTGCAGCGGATGACCACGAACAACGTGGACAGGAAGCCGGGCTCGGTGACGTACACGCTGCTGCTGGACGTCAAGGGCGGCATCCGGTCCGACCTCACGGTGGCGCGGCTGGAGGAGGACGTCTTCCAAGTCGGCGCGAACGGCAACCTCGACCTCGACTGGCTGACCAGGCACGCGCCCGGCGGGGTGCGGGTGCGCGACCTGACGCCGGGGACGTGCTGCGTCGGCGTGTGGGGGCCGCGGGCCAGGGAGCTGGTGCAGGGGCTGACCGACATGGACCTGTCGCACGAGAACTTCCGCTACTTCGGCTGCAAGTCCGGATATGTCGGGCAGGTGCCGGTGCTCGCGATGCGCGTCTCGTACGTGGGCGAGCTGGGCTGGGAGCTCTACACCACGGCCGACATGGGCCTCAAGCTCTGGGACACCCTGTGGGCGCCGGGGCTGGCCGTCGCCGGGGGCCGGGCCGCGTTCAACAGCCTGCGGCTGGAGAAGGGCTACCGGCTCTGGGGCGTCGACATGACGACCGAGCACAACCCGTACGAGGCGGGGCTGGGCTTCGCCGTGCGGGACGACAAGGACTTCATCGGCCGGGACGCGCTGGCCAAGGAGGTCACCCGCAGGCTGGTGCCGCTGCTCAGCAGCCAGGTCGTGATGGGCAAGGAGCCGGTGAGCCACGGCGGCCGCACGGTCGGGTACGTCACCAGCGCCGCCTACGGCCACACCGTCGAGTACCCCATCGCGTACGCCTGGCTGCCGGCCGAGCTGGCCGCACCCGGGACACAAGTCGACATTTCCTACTTCGGCCGCCGCGTGCCCGCGGAGGTCGCCGCCGAGCCGCTGTACGACCCCGGGATGGAGAAGATCAGGCGTTGACCCACCCCGACTTCCTCTGGCGCAACCCCGACCCCAGGCCCGCCTACGACGTCGTCATCGTCGGCGGCGGCGGGCACGGCCTGGCCACCGCCTACTACCTGGCCAGGAACCACGGCATCACGAACGTGGCCGTCCTGGAGCGCGGCTGGCTGGCCGGCGGGAACATGGCCCGCAACACCACGATCATCCGCTCCAACTACCTCTGGGACGAGAGCGCCGCCATCTACGAGCACTCGCTGAAGCTGTGGGAGGGGCTGAGCGCCGAGCTGGACTACGACCTGCGGTTCAGCCAGCGCGGGGTGCTCAACCTGGCGCACAACCTCGGCGACGTGCGCGAGGGCCGGCGCCGGGTGAACGCCAACCGGCTCAACGGCGTGGACGCCGAATGGCTCGACCCCGACGAGGTCAAGAAGTTCTGCCCGATCATCAACACGTCCGGCCGGGCCCGCTACCCCGTCATGGGGGCCACGCTGCAGCGGCGCGGCGGCATCGCCAAGCACGACCACGTGGCCTGGGCGCTGGCACGCAAGGCCGACGCGTACGGGGTGGATCTGATCCAGGGGTGCGAGGTCACGGGCTTCGAGATCCTGAAAAATCGGGTCATCGCCGTACAGACGTCGCGAGGCCGCATCGCCGCCGGGAAGGTCGCGCTCGCGGCGGCCGGGCACACCTCCGTGCTCGCCGCCCAGGCCGGCATCCGGCTGCCGCTGCAGTCGCACCCGCTCCAGGCGCTGGTGTCGGAGCTGCTGGAGCCGGTGCTCGACTGCGTGGTCATGTCGAACGCCGTGCACGTGTACGTCAGCCAGGCCCACAAGGGAGAGCTGGTCATGGGGGCGGGCATCGACGCGTACAACTCCTATGGCCAGCGCGGCAACGTGCACGTGATCGAGGCGCAGATGGCGGCGGCGCTGGAGCTGTTCCCGATCTTCAGCCGGGTACGGGTGCTGCGGACCTGGGCCGGCATCGTGGACGTCTCGCCCGACGCCTCGCCCATCATCGGCCGCACCCCCGTGGACGGCCTCTACATCAACGCCGGATGGGGCACCGGCGGCTTCAAGGCCACCCCGGGCTCCGGCTGGGTGTACGCCGACACGATCGCCCACGGGCGGCCGCATCCGCTGGCGGAGCCGTTCGCGCTGGAGCGCTTCACCACCGGGGCGCTCATCGACGAGCACGGCGCGGCGGCGGTGGCGCACTGATGCTGCTCCTCGACTGCCCGCACTGCGGCCCCCGCGACGAGAACGAGTTCCACTACGGCGGCCAGGCCGGGATCTCCTACCCGGAGGGCGAGACCACCGACGCCGAGTGGGCCGGTTACGTGTTCCTGCGCGACAACCCCAAGGGCTGGTTCCGCGAGCGCTGGTTCCACGCGCACGGCTGCCGGACCTGGCTCACGGTCGAGCGGCACACGGTCACCCACGAGGTCAGGAAGCCTGAATGAGATTCACGTTCGATGGCCGTGAGCTGCGCGGCGAGCCCGGCGACACGCTCGCCGCCGCGCTCCTGCGCAACGGCGTGCGCGTCGTGGGCCGCAGCGTGCAGCTGGGCCGGCCGCGCGGCATCTTCACCGCCGGCCCCGAGGAGCCCAACGCGCTGGTACGGGTCGGCGCCGACCCGATGCTGGCGGCCACCACCGTGGAGCTCCATGACGGGCTGGAGGCATGGAGCCTGCGCGGCAAGGGCCGGGTGGACCCGGAAGCCGTCGACGACCGCCGCTGCGGCAAGGGCGGGGCGGACCGGGACGCCGTCGACGGCCGCCGCTGCGACAAGGGATACCTGCACTGCGACGTGCTCGTGGTCGGGGGCGGCCCCGCCGGGCTGGCCGCCGCCGTGGCGGCGGGACGGCCGGGCGCGCGGGTGATCCTCGTGGACGAGCAGCCCCGGCTCGGCGGCGACCTGCTGAACTCCCGCCTGCTCCTCGACGGCGCCCCCGCCCTCGACTGGGTGGCCGGGCTCTCCCTGCCGAGCCGCGTCCTCACCCGCACCACCGCCATCGGCTACTACGACCACAACTACGTGGTGGCGGTGGAACGACGGGCGCGGGGCGAGCGGCTGTGGCACATCAGGGCCCGCGAGGTGGTGCTGGCGACGGGGGCGCACGAGCGCTCGCTCGCCTTCCCGGGCAACGACCGCCCCGGCGTCATGCTCGCTTCGGCCGCCCGCACCTACGCCAACCGGTACGGGGTCGCGCCGTGGCGCCGGGCCGTCGTGTTCGCGTGCGCGGACTCCGGCTACGAGGCCGCCCGCGACCTGGCGGCGGCCGGGGTGGAGATCGCCGCCATCGTGGACCCGCGCCCGGAGGCGCTCCCACCCGACGCGCTCGCCGGGCTGGTGGCGACCGGCGAGGACGGCATGCTCACCGAGCTGGTGGCGACCGGCGGCGTGCTCACCGGGCAGGTGGTCACCGGCACGACCGGCGACGCGGAGGGTGTGCTGACCGGCGTCCAGGTCGGCTCGCGGCACATCGAGGCCGACCTGCTGGCGGTGGCGGGCGGCTGGAACCCCGCTGTGCACCTGTTCAGCCAGTCACAGGGACGCGTCCGCTTCGACGACCGGCTCCAGGCGTTCGTCCCGGGCACGTCCGCGCAACGGGAACGCTCGGCGGGCGCGTGCAGGGGCCGGTACGGCACCCGCGACGCCATCGCCGACGGCTACGCGGCAGGCGCCGAGGCGGCCGAACGCGCGCGCAACCGCCCGGCAGGCGTCGCCTCTCAGGCGGTGGGCTCGGCGGGCGTCGCCCCCCGCGCGGACGCGTCGGCCGGCGCCGGGCGTACCCCCTCCTCCCCTCCAAAAGGACCCCAGCCGAAGTACGGCGGGGAAGGGGCCGGCGGTGGCCCGCGCACTGAGGGCCGGGTGCCGGAGTGTGACGAGCGGCCCCTGCGGGCACCGGCGGCGCTGTGGGCGGTGGACGGCCCGCCGGGCGAGCCCGCGTTCGCGGACCTGCACCGCGACGTGACCGTGGCCGACCTGGCCAGGGCGACCGGCACCGGTATGCGGTCGGTCGAGCACGTCAAGCGGTACACCACGGCCGGCACCGGCGCCGACCAGGGGAAGACCTCGGGGGCGGTGGTGGTGGGCGTCATGTCCGCTCTCCTGGGTGCCGCGCCCGGCCAGGTGGGGACGACGACGTTCCGGCCCCCGTACGTGCCGGTGTCGTTCGCCACGCTCGCGGGCCGCGACCGGGGCGAGCTGTCCGACCCGGTCAGGACGACCGCGATGCACGACTCCCACGTGGCGAGAGGCGCGGTGTTCGAGGACGTCGGCCAGTGGAAGCGCCCCTGGTACTTCCCGGAGGACGGCGAGTCGATGGAGGAGGCGGTGCTGCGCGAGTGCCGCGCGGCCCGTACGGACGTGGCGGCGATGGACGCCTCCACCCTCGGCAAGATCGACATCAGGGGCGCGGACGCCGGCGCTTTCCTCGACCGGATCTACACGAACGTGTACTCCACGCTGAGCGTCGGCGCCTGCCGGTACGGCGTGATGTGCGGCGCTGACGGGATGGTGCTCGACGACGGCACCACGACGAGGCTCGCCGAGGACCACTACCTGATGACCACGACCACGGGCAACGCCGCCCGGGTGCTCGACTGGCTGGAGGAGTGGCACCAGACGGAGTGGCCGGGCCTGGAGGTGTCGTTCACGTCGGTCACCGACCACTGGGCGACCGTGGTGGTGGCGGGGCCGCGCGCCAGGCGGGTGGTCGCGGCCGTCGCGCCGGCCGCGGTGGATCTGGCGTTCATGCGGTACATGGCCGCGGACGTGCTGGGCGTGTCCGGGAGGGTGTTCAGGATCAGCTTCTCGGGCGAGCTGGCGTACGAGGTGAACGTCCCGTGGGCCTACGGGCGGGCGCTGTGGGAGGCGGTTCTGGGGCTGGGCGCGGTGCCGTACGGGACGGAGACCATGCACGTGCTGCGGGCGGAGAAGGGGTTCGCGATCGTCGGCCAGGAGACGGACGGGACGGTCACCCCGCAGGACCTCGGCATGGAGTGGATCGTGTCGCGGCGCAAGCCGGACTACGTGGGCAAGCGCTCGCACGCCCGCCCGGACACGGCGAGGAGCGACCGCAAGCGCCTGGTCGGCCTGCTGCCGGACGATCCGGCGCGACTGGTGGAGGAGGGCGCCCAGCTCGTCGCCGCTGATGGCGTGGTGCCGGTGGAGGCGGGCGCCCAGCTCGTCGCCGCTGATGGCGTGGTGCCGGTGGAGGCGGGCGCCCGGCTCGTCGCCGTTGAGGGCGGGGTGCCGATGGTCGGGCACGTGACCTCCAGTTATCGCAGTGCCGTGCTCGGTCGCACGTTCTGCCTGGCTCTGGCGAAGGGGGTCGGGCCGGGGGACCGGCTGACGGCCGTGTCGGGGGACGGGACGTGCCCGGTGACCGTCGTGGAGCCGGTCTTCTACGACCCGGACAACGCCCGCCGCGACGGCGAGCCGTTGACCGGGGCACCTCCGCAGCACGCATTCGAGGTGCGGGCCGAGAGCCCCGCCGCCGCGTTCGCGGCCCGGTTCGAGGCGGCGGGCGGGGCGCGGGTGCGGCTGCGCGAGGTGCCGTTCGAGCCGATGTGGGAGGTGCGGGGCGCGGATCCGGCGGTGGGGCTGCGGCTGGGGCCGGACTGGTGGCTGGTGTCCGGAAACACCGAGGCCCGTCCGGGGTGGGTGGACGTGTCGGGGCAGCGTACGATCCTGGAGCTGTCGGGCCCGGCGGCCGAGGACGTCCTGATCACCGGTTGCCCCCTCGACCTGCACCCGGACGTCTTCCCCGGGCACGCGCAGACGCTGCTCGGCAAGACCGGCGTCATCCTGGAGCGCCGCGCGCCCGACACCTACCGCGTCTACGTCAGGTCATCGTTCACCCGATACCTCGCAGAGTGGCTGCTCGACGCCATCGACGCGATATAACCCCAGAAATGGGCATTACCTAGACTTTACGAAAAACACGAAAAAGTCTGGGGAGCGGGCGTGCGAGTGCGGGCGTTCATGGCCGGTCTGGCCACGGTGGCGATGCTGACCGGTTGCGGCGGGCTCGGAGCGGCGCAGGCGCCGGACGGTGACGGCAAGGCCGCGAAGGCCGACCCGGCCGCGATCTCCGACGCCAAGAAGAAGCTGGACAAGCTGCCCGTCAAGGGCCGCGCCCCGAAGACCGGGTTCGACCGCGACAAGTTCGGCCCCGCCTGGGCGGACGTGGACCGCAACGGCTGCGACACCCGCAACGACATCCTCAAGCGCGACCTGGAGGACGAGACGTTCAAGTCCGGCACGCACGACTGCATCGTGCTGACCGGCACCCTGCACGACCCGTACAGCGGCAAGACCATCAAGTTCAGGCGCGGCCAGGACACCAGCACCGCCGTCCAGATCGACCACGTCATCCCGCTCTCGGACGCCTGGCAGAAGGGCGCCCAGCAGTGGTCGGCCACCAAGCGCAAGGAGTTCGCGAACGACCCGCTGAACCTCATGGCCGTGGACGGCCCGCTGAACGGTCAGAAGAGCGACTCCGACGCCGCCACCTGGCTGCCGCCCCGCAAGTCCTACCGCTGCACCTACATCGCGCGCCAGATCGACGTGAAGGCGAAGTACGGGCTTTGGGTGACGTCCGGGGAGAAGCAGGCCATGGAGGACATCCTGAAGTCCTGCTGACCGCCGGTGGTGGCTGCTTTCCAGGCGCCGTTGCGGGAATCCTCGCCCCGCGCGTCGTAAGATCACGAGTCATGCGAGTGACCCGAGGTAGTCAAGCGACCGCAGCGTTAGTCCTCCTCACGATCACGATGCCGACCATGGGCACGGCGGCACCGGCCGTGGCCCAGGCCAGGGCCGCGAACATCGTGGTGCTCGACTGGAACATCCGCGGCGAGGCCGCCGACATCGAGGCCATGGCGAAGGTGATCCGCGACAGCGGCGCCAACGTCGTCACCTTGCAGGAGATCCACCGCCGTCCCGACGCCGACCAGGTGCGCATGCTCGCCGACGCGCTGGGCTGGGACATCACCGACAACGCCCACTTCGGCGCGGGCGACGACGTCGGCCCGTGCGACGACCCGCAGCCGGGCAAGGCGGGCAACGCGATCCTGTCCTCCTACAAGATCGTCGAACGGGTGACGATCAAGCTCACCGACTTCGCCACCTGCCCCGTCAACCGCTCCATGGCGGGCGTCAAGCTCGACCTCGGCGGCGGCGCGCAGGTGCGCGTGTTCACCACGCACCTGTCGCCGGGCCTCTCGCAGACCTCCATCAGCCGCCGCGAGGCGCAGGCCGCGAAGGTCCTCGACTACTTCGGCACCAGGACGGGGCTGATCCTCACCGGCGACTTCAACGCGCTGCCGACGGACGCGCTCTCCAAGCGGTTCGTCAGCGCGGGCTGGGCCGACACCGGCGCTAGGTACGCCAACAAGCCCACCCACGGCGACGCCCGCATCGACTACGTCTACACCCGCGGCATCACGACGACCAGCGGCTCCGTCCTGTCCAGCACCCTGTCCGACCACCGGCCGGTGATCATGAGGATGGTGCGCTAGACCCCGCGCGGCAGGCCGTGTCCATCTGGATTCCATCCGGGTGCCATGGCGATGGGTCCGGGCCTCGGCCAGGCTCGGACCAGGCGGAACCTCGGTCGTGATGGGGAGGAAATGTTCGGGCCAGGCGAGGCGGGCGACGCGACGGGGCAGGCCCTGCGGGAGGTGGCCGGTGCCGAGCTCTACCGGCGCAACGCCTTCCGGATCACGGGGCTGTCCACGTACGCGGACCGGCGGGCGGTCCGCCGGCGCAAGCAGCAGGTCACTCCGGCGCTCCAGGTGGGCGCCGACGTCGATCTCGGGCACGATCTGGCCGTGGGGCCCGAGGAAGTGCGCGCGGCCTTCGACCGGCTGCTCGACGACCCCCGCAGGCGGCTGGTGGACGAGCTGTTCTGGCTCTGGCACACCCCCGACGCCTCCTGCCCCTGCCCGGCCGGCCTGCACCGGGAGCACGACGCGGCGGTGCGCGCTCACAGCGCCGCGCTCGACCTGGAGGCCGAGGGGCCGTCCCCCGGCCCCGAGCTCGACGAGCTGTGGACGCGGGCGGCGGAGCAGTGGCAGGCGGTGTTGCGCCGGGCCGTGTTCTGGGAGCACGTCAGGCACCGGCTGACCGCGCTGGACGACCGGCAGCTCGACGAGAGGGCCGTGGACACCCTGCGCAAGGAGCTGCGCGCCGCGCTGGTCAGGCCGCTGATCGAGCTGACCGCCCGGGGCGGCGACCAGCAGGGCCGCCGGGCAGGGCTGGCCCGACGCTGGCCCGCGCCCGCGTTCCTGGTGGACGAGCAGCTCGAAGAGGTCGCCGCGCCGCTGTACGAGGCGGCGAACACGGCGCTGAACGACGCCTCCCGCCGCTACGACGAGGACGAGCCCGACCGCGCGGCCGGCGCGGTGCTCGACTCGGTGCTGCCCGAGCTGCGCCGCCTGGACGCGCTGGTGCCCCGTGACCGGCATCGCCGCACGGCGAGCCTGTACGACGACACCGCGATCCTGCTCAACAACTGTGCCCTGGCGGTGATGCGGGACGAGGGCGGCGCGGGCGAGCCGCGGGCGCGCTCGTGGCTCAAGTCGGCCCGCGAACTGACCTCCGACCAGGAGACACGGGAGCTGATCGAGGAGAACGAGCGCTCGCTCTACCAGATCACCGTCGCCTACGAGCTGGCCCGGAGCAGCGGATCGTACGCGCCCCGCCCCCGGGACGCGCGGCCGTACGTGCCGGCCCCGCGGCGCCGGCGCGGGCTCAGGACGGCCTTCTGGGTCGCTGTGCTCGTCGGCACCGGCCTTCTGATCGGCCAGTGCTCCGGCGCGTTCGACGGCACGTCGGTCCCGGCGGCGAGCGAGACCGTCTACGAGGGCGAGACCGGGCGGGGCACCGTCTTCTCGGAGGCGAAGGCGGACAACCTGCCTGTCGGCACCTGCGTGACCAGCCTGGCGAGCTGGGAGTCCGGCGGTGGCACCGTCTCGACCGTCCCCTGCGACGAGCCGCACTGGGGCGAGGTGCTGGGGTACGTGCCGCTGGGCGAGGTGCCCTCGCCGTACCCCGGTGACGACCAGGTGCGCGCCACGGCCGCCTTCGAGTGCGAGTTGCTGCGGCAGCGTCAGGACGGCCTGACGGAGGACCGATACCAGGTCCGCTTCCTCGTACCGGGCGAGAAGGACTGGAACACCGGCGGCGGTGCGTACGAGAACTACGCGCCCTGCGTGCTCAGCCGCGCCGGCGACGTGCCGTACGCCGACCGGCGGGTGCAGGACCCGCCTCCCCGCAAGGACGAGCCGCCGGTGCGGATGGACCTGTTCGCGGCGAACATCGCCGACAACCCGCCGGTGGGCACGTGCGTGCAGGCCAAGCAGGCGTGGGACCGCTCGCCGCACCAGGTGGACATCGTGCGCTGCGCGCGGCCGCACTGGGCGGAGATCGCGGGCTACGTCGAGCTGTACGAGCCGGGACAGAAGTGGCCGGGCGACAAGAAGGTGTACGCCGAGGCCGAGGAGGCGTGCACCGGGGTGATGTTCCAGATGCGGACCGGCCCCGGCCACGTCCTCAACATCACCTGGCCGGGCCGCGACTGGTGGGATTCGAGCACGCAGAAGATCTACGCCGTGTGCCTGGTCAACCGCGACGACGACCAGGCGTTCACCGGCGGGCTGCGCTGATGAGGAGGAGCGGGAAGTGGTACGGGCGGTGACCTTGCGCATCAGCTCGCCGGACGGCGTCGTGCACGGCGTCGAGCTGGGCGGCGGCGGGCCGATCACGGTCGGGCGGGCCTCTCCGGAGCACGCCCCGGACGTGGCGCTGGGCCCCGACCCGCAACGCTGGGTGGGGCGGCTGCACTGCACGCTCGACTTCGCCGACGGCATGTGGTCGGTGACCGACAACGCCAGCGTCAACGGCACGCTGCTGCGCCACGGCGACGTCACCGAGCGGCTGCAGGGGCGCAAACGCCTCCAGCACGGCGACACGCTGCTGATCCTCGGCGACATGACCACCGACGGCGAGCCGCTCTACTGGGAGCTGACCTTCCTCGACCCGCACACCACGCAGCCCGCGCCGTTCGGGCCGCCCACCCCGGTCCGCCAAACCGGGCCCGCGCTGCGCTACGACTGGGTCAGCGCGCGGGCCTACCGGGTCGAGAACGGCGTGGAGACCCTGATCACGGGGCTGCGCCCGCAGGGACACCAGCTCCTGCGCTACATGGCGGGGCGCAGCACGGGCGGCGCGTCCGTGGCGTGCGACCACCAGGCGCTGATCACCGCGTTGTGGGGGCCGCGGGAGGAGTGGGCGGCGCACCGCTCGTACACGAGGTCGGACCTGGCGGGCGTGGTGCGCGCGGTGCGCCGCTGCATCGAGGTGGATCCGTCGCGCCCGCGCATCCTGGAGACGGTCACGGGCATCGGCTACCGGCTCAACGTGAGCGGGACCGCAGGGTGATCACGTACGCGGCCGGCACCCGGACGGGCCTGCACGGCGAGAACCAGGACCGGCTGGCGGCCGATCCCGACAACGGCACCTTCATCGTGGCCGACGGCATCGGCGGGCTGGCCGATGCCGCCGTCACCGCGCGCACGGTCGTCGAGCAGCTGCCCCGCCGGGTACGCGAGCGCGTGCACGCCCTCGGCGACCCCGATGTGGCCCGCGCGGTCGCCGAGGCGGCGGCTCAGCTCAACGAGCAGATCAGGGACACCGCCAGGAACGGGCCGGGCACCACCGGCGCCACCACGGCCCTGCTGCTGGTGCGCGGGGGCCGCGCGCTGGCGGTCAACCTGGGCGACAGCCGTATCTACCTCGCCCGCGCCGGCCGGCTCGCCCTGCTCACCGAGGACCACGTGCGCGAGGGGCGGCTGACCAGGTTCGTGGGCATGCCGGGCGAGGTGCTGCCGGGCGTGTCGGTGCACGAGCTGAGCGGCGGCGACCGGCTCCTGCTGTGCACCGACGGGCTGACCCGGGGCGTCGGCGAGGACGAGCTGCGCACCGTCCTGAACGGCGCCGGCGGGATCGAGGGGGCGTGCGAGCTGCTGATCGGCTCGGCCGCCGCGAGCGGGGCCACCGACGACGTCACGGTCATCGCGGTGCAGTACGGCGTGAGGGGGCCGGGCGATGGCGCTGCTCAACAGCGGTGACCGGGTCACCGACACCCTGGTCATCGACCGCCTGCTCGGCGAGGGCGCCTTCGCCGAGGTGCACCGGGTGCGGCACGCCTACCTGGGGCTGCAGGCGATGAAGCTGTTCAAGCGGGTCGCCTCGCTGGAGGAGACGGACGACATGCTGGGCGAGGCCCGGCTGCTGTCCACGCTCGGCCACGCCAACATCGTGCGGTTGTTCGACGCCGGCACCGTGCAGACGCCCGAGGGCCTGCGCGGCTTCTTCACCATGGAGTACGTTCCCGGCGGCAGCCTGGAGCGCCTGACCGACGCCTACCCGCACGGCATGCCGACGGAGCTCGCCGTGGACGTGGTGGAGCAGATCGCCGGCGGCCTGGCGGTGGCCCACGAGCAGGACCCGCCGATCGTGCATCGCGACATCACGCCGGCCAACGTCCTGGTCGGCTATGACGGCAGCGTCTTGCGGGTGCGGGTCAGCGACTTCGGACTGGCCAAGCGGGCCGACCCGATCACCCTGATGGCCAGCGCGCGGGGCACTCTCGTGTTCATGGCGCCCGAGGTGCTGAGCAACCAGGGCTACTCGTGCGCCAGCGACGTGTGGTCGGTGGGCACGATCGCGTACCTGCTGCTCACCAGCCACTTCCCCTACGAGGACGGCGTGCGCTACTCCTCCTACTCCTTCGCCCGCTTCAGCCGGCCGCTGCTGCCGCCCAGCAGGTACAACGACGACGTCGACCCGCGCCTGGACGAGATCGTGCTGGCCGCCCTCGCGCTCGACCCGCGTGACCGCCCCGCCACCGCCGGGGTGCTCGCCGAGGCGCTGCGCGGGCGGCGCGAGTCGTCCGGCAGGCCGCCCGACGAGCGGGCCCGCCGGCTGGCCGCCGAGGCGCTGCGCCTGCACCGCGTACCCGGCGAGCTGACGCACGCCGCCGACCTCATGGAGGAAGCCATCGACCTGTGGCCGCCCCTGCGCGAGCACCACCTGCCCAGGCTCCGGCTCTGGCGGCGGGGGGTGGTCATGTGAGGCTCCTGCCGCCGTGGTTCCGCGAGCTCCGGCACCATCCCGCCTTCCGCGTCCCGCCGCCCGAGTGGGCCGAGCCCGTCCAGGAGCAGCTCGCCGCCCTGCTCGCCGCCCTCGACCCGCCCCAGAAGGCGACGCCGGACGGGAGCGGGGCGCCGGACGGGAGCGGGACGCCGGACGAGAACGCGGCGCAGGGCGGGAGCGAGCGGATGCCCGCGACCGCCGCCGACAACGACAAGGCGCTGGCGACCGCCGCCACGAACCTGTGGCGGGCCGAGCGCAAGCTGGCCACACGGGGCAAGGACGCGACCAGCCGGCAGGCCGGTCGCTACCTGCGCACCACTCGCCAGGCCCTGGCCGAGGCCGGGCTCGTCGTGCAGGACCACGACGGGGAGGCGTTCCACTCCGGCCGCTCCATCGAGGTCCTGCTGTTCCAGGACGACCCGTCGCTGACCGAGGAGACGGTCCTGGAGACCGTACGACCGTCGATCTACCTGCGGGACCGGCACATCCAGATGGGCCAGGTGATCGTCGGCTGCCCGCCACGAGACCACGTGAGGAACGAGCATGCGTGACACCATCGACTTCGGCATCGACCTCGGCACGACCAACAGCGCCATCGCGGTGGCCGAGCACGACGACGTGACCGTGATCAAGAACAACGACGGCTGGGACATCACGCCGTCCGCCGTGTGGCTGCCGAAACCGGACCTCGTGCACGTCGGGCGGCGGGCCAAGGAGCGGGTCGAGACCGACCCGGAGAACGCCGCGGCGGAGTTCAAGCTGGAGATGGGCCTGGCCGACGCGCGCAAGAGCTTCGCCAAGGCCGGGGTGCGGCTGACGCCCCAGCAGCTCTCGGCCGAGGTGCTCAAGTCGCTGCGCGCGGACGCGGCCCACCACACCGGCGCGCCACCGGACGCCGCCGTGATCACCGTGCCGGCCGCGTTCACGCTGAACCAGAACAAGGCCACCACCGATGCCGCGATGCTCGCCGGGTTCACCACCGCGTGCCCGCTGGTGCAGGAGCCGACGGCGGCGGCCTTCGCGTACGGGTTCAACGACGCCGACGACCGGGCGTACTGGATGGTGTTCGACTTCGGCGGCGGCACCTTCGACGCGGCGGTGGTCAGCAAGCACGACGGCGACCTGCGGGTGCTCAACCACGCGGGGGACCCGTACCTGGGCGGCAAGCTGATCGACTGGGCGCTCGTCGAGCGCATCCTCGTGCCGGCGGTCAGCCGCGAGCTGGGGCTGAGCGACTTCCGCCGGGACAATCCGCGCTGGCTGGCCAACTTCGCCAAGCTCAAGGCCGCCGCCGAGGAGGCGAAGATCCACCTGTCCCGGTACGAGCGGGCCGACATCACCGTCGACCTCGTGGGGGAGGACGGCGGCATCGAGGCGTTCGAGTACGCGCTGAGCCGGGGCGAGCTCGACTCGACCGCCGAGCCGTTCTACGCCCGCGCGATCAACCTGTGCCGGCGCGCCCTCGAGGAGTCCTCGCTGGGGCCCGCCGACGTCGACCGGCTGCTGCTGGTCGGCGGCGTCACGCTGTCGCCGGGCCTGCGGGAGCGGCTGGCGGACCCGCGCCACGGCCTGGGCATCGAGCTGGACCTGAGCCTCGACCCCACCACCGTCGTCGCTCGCGGCGCGGCCATCTTCGCCGGCACCCTGCGCCGCCCGCAGCCGCTGAAGCGGGCCGAGGGGGAGTTCGGGGTCGAGCTGGCCTACGAGCCGATCGCCACGACGACCACGCCGACCGTCGCGGGGCGGGTCAGCGGCCCCGCCAGGGCCTGGACGGGCTACTCGGTGGTCCTGAGCAACCCGGAGGGCCGCCCGCCGTTCACCACCGGCCGGATCCCGCTGAACGCCTCCGGTTCCTTCGCCACCGAGGTGGACATCGACAAGGGGAAGACCTCGCGGTTCACCGTCGAGTTGATCGACGACCAGGGCGCGCCCCGGCCGTTGACGCCGTCCACGTTGTCGATCAAGCACGGCGAGGTCGAGTTCGGCGGGGTGCGGCTGGCACACTCGCTCGGGATCCAGCTCGCCGACAGGGCGTTCGCGCCGATGTTGCGCAAGGGCGCCACGCTGCCGGCCACCGTGCGGGAGGTGTTCCACACCGCCGCGGCCCTGCGCCGCTCCGACGCGGAGTCCATGATCCGCATCCCCGTCCTCCAGGGCGAGCGCAGCCGGGGCGACCGCAACCGGGAGGTCGGCGAGCTGCGGATCCGGCCCGTGGACGTCACCATCGACCTGCCGGCCGGCACCGAGGTCGAGGTCACCTTCGAGGTGGACGAGTCCAGCCTCGTCACGGTGGTGGCGGACGTGCCGCTGGTGCAGACGCAGGTCGAGGCCGAGATCAACTTGAGCGAGGTGCGCACCCCCGCCCCGGAGGAGTTGCAGGCGCTGCTGGCCGAGACCGAGCAGCGGCTGGAGTCGCTGCGCGAGTCCGCCGGGGCCTCCGCCGACGCCGCCCGCCGCCTGAGCCGGATCGAGACGGAGGGCACCGTCACCACCGCCCGCGAGCAGGTGCAGGCCGCCAAGGTCGACGTGGGCGCCGCGGCCGCGGCCGAGGAGCGGCTGCGCGAGCTCGGGGCGGAGCTGGACGACGTCGAGGACGCCGCCACGCTGCCCGCCCTGGTGGCGGAGCTGGAAGGGCTGCTGGCGGAGGCGGAGCGGCTCGTGGACGCGCTGGGCGACGCGGCGGACCGGCAGGAGCTGTCCGGGCTGCGGCAGCGCGCCGGCGAGGCGATCCAGGCGCGGGACCCGGTGGCGGTGCGGGCCCAGATCGAGCGGGCCCACCTGCTGCTGGTGGAGGTGGAGCGGCGCGGGCCCGACTGGCCGGTCAAGGTGTTCCAGGCGTTGAGCACCGCGCTGGAGCCGTCGGGACGGGCCGGGGGGCTCATCCGGGAGGGCACGCAGGCCATCGCGAACGGTGACCGGTACGCGCTCGAAGGGGTCAACCAGCGGTTGATCCGCATGTTGCCCAAGAACGAGCAGGACAAGATCATCGGCCTGGTGCGGCGATGAGCGACGCCCTGCGGCGGCGGCTCGCCGTGGACCGGGCCCGGACGGCCGCCCGCTCGGGCGACCTGGACGGCGCCATCCGCCTTCTGGGCGAGGTGGGGCCACCCTGTGCCGACGTGCCGGGGTACTCCGGTGCCGGCGGGGACGAGGCGGCCCGCGCCGACCAAGAGGGGATCGTGGCCGTGCTCGACCTGCGCGCCCGGCTGCACGCCCGGCGTGGGGAGCTGGCGGAGGCGGACCGGTGCTGGGCGGCCGTGCAGGACCTGGTGCCCGGCCATCCCGGGGCCGAGGCGGGGCGGCGCACGATCGAGGAGATCCGGTCCGGTCGCCGCCGCGCCCGGCCCCTGATGCACGCGGGCTGGCTGGGTGTGGTAGCGGCGGCGGTGGCTGTGGTGACGCTGGCCACCGGGATCGTCGCTCTGGGGACGGGCAGCGAGGGCACGATCGCGCAGGGCCGGCTGACCACCGCCATCGCCCCGCCGGGCGCGACCGCTCCGCCGGACGCGACCGCCGTGCCCTCCGCGACCGCCTCGCCGGGCGCGGCCGTCTCGCGGGCGGACGAACTGCGTGAGCACATCGCCGCCGTGGAGGCCGGGCAGGCGGCGGAGGCGGAGCGCACGGCCAGGCAGGCCGCCTCGCGCAGGCGCGAGCTGGCGGCGATCGCCAGGAAGCTGACCATGCCGGGCGTGCTCGTGCGGCGCCGTTCCCAGGACGTACGGGTGCGCTTCAGGGAGGGACTCTTCCCGGTCAGCACGGAGATCAGCGACGCGGGCCCGGCCCTGCTGCGCGCGCTCGGCCGCCGGATCGCGGGCATGAAGGTGGACACGACCGTGGTGGGCCACGCGGTCCCCGTACCTGGGGGACGGACCAGCGGAGGCTCGGTGGTCGCGCTGGGCCGCGCCCTCGTGGCGGCCCGCCACCTGGCGGAGGGCGGCCGGCTGCCGGTCACCGCTTTCACCCTCGTCAGTGCCGACCAGGCGGACAACCCGTTCCGCGACCCCCGCCGCAACCGCACGGTGACCCTGCTGATCACCCCCAGGACATGACAAGGCCGGCCCGCGTGCTGCGGGCCGGCACCATCACCCCAGGTGGTCAGTCGTCGTCACCGTCGTCGCCGTCGTCGTTCTGGTCGTCGTCGTTCTGGTCGACCTGCGCCTTGGTGACCTTGCCCGAGGTCGCGTCCACGTCCACCTCGTGCCGCTCGGTGCCCTTGGTCAGCTCCAGCTCCCAGGTGTCGGCCTGCTTGCCGCGGCTGTCGAAGTCCAGCTCGCTGACCCAGGAGCCGGGCACCTGCTTGAGGGCGATGCCGATGGCCTGCTCCGCGGTGACCTTGGGGGCGACGGCGGCGACGGCGGACTCGGACGCCTCCGACGCCTCGGAGGCGTAGGCGGCGGTGGCGTAGACGGCGCCGCCGGTCGCGGCGAGGGAGACAATTCCGGCAACGATGAGCTTCTTCGTGATTCGCATGGTTCTACGAAATCGCGGACAGGGGTAATCGGGCGCTAAAGGGTGGTTAAGGCGACGAGAAGGCCGGTCAGGGCCCACATGGAAGGCCATCAGGGTGCGCCGAGTGCCACTTTCACCCGGGCCCCGCCCTCCGCCGACCTGGAGACGGTGAGCCCGCCTCCGGACGACTCGGCGGTGCGTCGCGCGATGTCGAGCCCGAGCCCCGTCGAGCCGCCCCCGCTGTTCCCCCGCTCCAGCAGCGCCACCTCGAAGCCGGGCCCCGCGTCCTCCACGACGAGCAGGCCGCCGGAGGGCCGCGGCTCCAGCCGTACCGTCATGGCGGCCCCTTCCGGGGTGTGCGCGAAGACGTTGCCGAGCAGCGCGTCCACGCACGCGGCCAGCTCCTCGGCGCCCACCGCGACCGGCAGCGGCGCGTCAGGCACGGTGATCGTCACCTCGCGCCCCTGGTCCTCGGCCAGCACGGACCAGAACCGGACCCGTTCGCGCACCACGGCCGCCGCGTCGCACGAGTCGCGCCCGGCCGAGCGCCGCCGCGCCTCGGTGATGACGGCGCTCACGGCCCGCTCCAGCGCGTCCACGCGGGCCTGGACGCGCGCCGCCTCCTCGGGGTCGCGCAGCGACTCGGCGTCCAGCCGCAGGCCGGTGAGCGGCGTGCGCAGCCGGTGCGACAGGTCGGCGACGGATTCGCGTTCGGCCGCCAGCAACTCGTCGATGCGCCCGGCGAGGTGGTTGAGCGCGAGCGCGACGTCCCGGACCTCGGGCGGCCCGCCGGGCTCGGCCCTGGCGGTCAGGTCGCCGCCGGCCAGCCGGTGCGAGACCCGCGCCAGCCCGCCGACCGGCCGCGTCACGGCCAGCGCCAGCCGGTCCGCCAGGACGATGCCCAGCGCGACCAGCCCGACGCCGAGCAGCGCCAGCGCCAGCCACGCCTCCCTGACCCCGCGCATCAGCTCGGAGTCCGGCACGAACACCCTGATCACGGCCGTGCCCTCGGGCGACTGTGCCGAGACCAGCACCTCCCTGCCCCCGGCGGCCTCCGCGGTGACGCTGCGCCCGGTGGCGGCCAGGCGGACGGCGTTGGAGCGCGCGGCCCGCTCCCCGATCGTCCGCCCGTCCGGCAGGAACACCGTCACCGGCCGCGCCACCTGCTCCACCGCCAGCCCCAGGTCAGGGGTGCCCACCGCGACCGCCACGGACTCGGCCGCGGCGGTGGCCCGGCTCATCGCGCCGTTCTCGGCCACGGCCCTGATCAGCAGCGCCATCGGGACGAGCAGCGCGATCAGCACCAGCGAGGTCGTCGCCGCGACCAGTAGCGCCAGCCACCGCCTCACGACGGCTCGACCAGCTTCACGCCCACCCCGCGCACCGTGTGCAGGTAACGCGGCTCGGCGGCCGTCTCGCCCAGCTTCCTGCGCAGCCACGACAGGTGCACGTCCACGGTCTTGTCGGCACCGCCGTAGGGGAGCTGCCACACCTCGGTCAGCAGCTCCCGCTTGGTGACGACCTCGCCCGGCCGGGCCGCGAGGTAGTGCAGCACGTCGAACTCGCGCGGCGTCAGGTCCAGCGGCTCGCCGTCGAGCGCCGCCGTACGCGCCCGCGGGTCCACCCGCAGCGCCCCCACCTTCAGCGGCTCCTCGGGCGCCGCCCCGCCGGCCCGCCGCAGCACGGCCCGCACCCGGGCGTCGAGCTGCGCCGCGCTGTACGGCTTGACCACGTAGTCGTCGGCCCCGGCGTCCAGGACGGGCACCATCTCGGCGTCCCCGTCGCGGGCCGTGGCGACGATCACCGGCACCCTGCTGACCGCCCGCAGCATCCGCAGCAGCTCCACCCCGTCGAGGTCGGGCAGCCCCAGGTCGAGCACGATCAGGTCGGGCCGGTCCTGGACGGCCAGCCGCAGCCCCTCCATCGCCGTGGGGGAGGAGGAGACGGCGTGGCCGAGCTCCCGCAGCCCGCGGCTGAGCGCCGTACGGATCGTCACGTCGTCCTCGATGAGCAGGATGTCCGCCATATACAGAAACGTAGACGGTGATCGCTCATGCCCAGGGCAGCCTTAGCGTCGCCTTAACCTGGCCTTAGTCGTACCTGGGGAAACCTGTCGGAGATGAAGAAGCTCGTCGTGGCCTGGATCGCCACCGCGCTGGCCGCCACCGGCGCCGCCGTGGCGGTGCTCGGCCTGCTCGGCAACGGCCTGACCGGCAGTGACAGCCATGTCCTCAGCCGCGAGGACGTCAAGGCGGCGCTCGCCACGGCCACCACCCGGGCCGCCGCGACGGCGAGCGCCGCCCCCTCGCCGGCCGCGCAGGGCAAGCTGATCCGCAGCGCGGGCGGCACCGTGATCGCCTCCTGCGACGCCGGCGGCCTGGTGACGCTGCGCTCGTGGAGCCCGGCGCAGGACTACTCGGTGGACGACGTCGAGGCGGGCCCGGCGCGGGAGGCCAAGGTCGAGTTCGAGCCGAACGAAGGCGAGGAGCTGGAGCTGAAGATCACCTGCGCGGGCGGGGTGCCGGTCTCCCGCGTGGGAGGCTAGCCGCGCAGGTCGAGCAGCAGGGCGCGGTGGTCGGACACCTCGGGTGCCGTCATGATCTCGAAGTGCTTGACGGCGGCGGGGTCGGAGACGAGCAGGTAACTCGCGTGCCGCACCGGCTTGGGATAGCGGGAGGTCCTGGTGTCGGCGTCGCCGACGAGGTCCGTCAGCCCGGCCCCGGCGAGGATCCGGAGCGTCTCGCTGCCCGGCAGCACGTTGAAGTCGCCGCACACCACGGCCAGGTCGCCGTCCTCGCGCACACCGGTGACCAGCTCGGCCAGCCGCTCGGCCTGGGCGCGGCGGGCCGGGGTGTCGGCCTTGCCGCTCGCGTCCCGCAGGCCGTGCAGGTTGACGACGGTGACGAACCGCCGCGCCGCCCGGTCGAACACGCGGACGGCCAGCGCGGCGCGCGGCCGCCCGTCGCTCGGCCACCCGCCGTCGTGCTCGGCGTAGGCGCCGTGCACGAACGCCGAGCGCAGGCCGACGACGGGCAGCGCGTCGGCGACGAAGGTCGCGAGCCCGAAGTCCTGGCGGTGCGCGCGCCCTTCGCGATCCTGGACGGGGCCGGAGTCGCTGACCGCGAACAGGTCGTGGTGGCGGGGCAGCAGCGCCCGCACGTCGCCCAGGAGGTCGGCCCGCTGCGGCAGCGACCGCTCGGCGTCGTCGAACCTGGTCCAGCCGCTCGCCGTGGGCGTGCGGGTCACCTCCTGGAGGCAGAGGACGTCGGCGTCGCAGGTGTCGAGCCAGCGGGCGAGCTCGTCGAACATCGCGCCGCCCCACGCGTTGAGAGAGATGATGCGCACGGGCAAGAATCTAGCGAGCCCGCCCGCGCCGCCTCGCGGCACCCGCCGGCTCGCGTCAGCCCGCCTTACGACACCTCGGCGCTCAGTGCCGACTTCGTCAGCTCCGCCTGCCGCCGGATCTGCCCCATGACGATGGGGTTGACCCCCTTGGCCTCGAAGGTGGCGACCATCTTGTCCATCACCGCGTTCGCCCGCGCCAGGTCACCCTGCCGCGCCTCCGCCCTGGCCAGCCGGCGCATCGCCAGGTTGAGGGTGATGTTGTCGATGCTCGCGTCCCGGGCGACGGCCGTCAGGTGCTCGATGCCCTGCTTGAGGTCGGGCGGGCGGATGCGCAGCCGGTTGCCCGGCGTCAGCTCCTTGAACTCCCGTTCGGCGTTGAGCCCCTTCACCAGGCGGGCGTAGACGGCCAGCGGGTGGTGGCCGTAGCGGTCGATGACCTCGTCCAACGCCTCGTTGCCGGAGCGCAGGAAGGGCGAGTCGGAGCCGAGCAGCGAGAACAGCT